>CAYGSH010000001.1:0-21655 GCA_964352515.1 uncultured Methylophilaceae bacterium
AGATTACGCAACTCCCAAAACTTAAACTACGCGGATTAATGGCCATTCCATCCCCCACTTCGGATGCTGTACAACAAAGGATACAATTTAAAATTGTAAAAGAAGCATTTGTCCAGTTACAACAATCCGGTTTTGAAATAGATACTTTATCGATAGGAATGTCAGAGGATTATATGGCAGCCATTGCAGAAGGTGCTACTATAGTGCGCATTGGCTCAGCAATTTTTGGCGCTCGTATGAATACGAATATTAATGGATAAATGATCATGAAAGTAACTTTTATTGGTGGTGGCAATATGGCCAAAGCATTATTGGCGGGCCTCCAACAACAACAGTTTGACATGTCTCACATTCAGGTCATTGAACTGGATACAAACAAGCACGAGCATTTAAAACAACAATATGGAATTTTTGTTTCATCATTACTTAATGAGGTGATCAGTCATGATGTAATTGTGCTTGCTATTAAGCCACAACAAATGCATGAACTTGCAATGCAGTTAAAGCCATTATTATCAAATCAATTGGTTGTTTCTATAGCGGCTGGCATCAATCTTAAAACCTTAAGCAAATGGCTTGGCAACTATCAAACTATCGTTCGCGCAATGCCAAACACACCCGCACAAATTCAAGCAGGCATTACTGGACTTTATGCATTATCTAAAGTCTCTAACGAACAAAAGTTAATGGCAGACCGAATCTTATCTGCTGCTGGCAATACACTTTGGCTTGATAATGAAGAGAAGCTCGATGCTGTCACGGCAATTTCAGGTAGTGGCCCAGCTTATGTTTTTTATTTTATTGAAGCTTTGCAAGAAGCGGCTCAAGCTTTAGGACTTAATGAACTTGAGGCAAAACAACTCAGTATACAAACATTTAAGGGGGCTGGATTATTAGCTGATGCTAGTAAAGAATCTATTCAAACATTACGCCAACAGGTAACATCTAAGGGTGGCACAACAGAACAAGGACTGCTGAGCCTAGAAACCTCTCAAGTCAAAGCAGCCATTACTCTCGCCGCACAGAAAGCGCATGAACGCGCACAAGCTCTAGGTGTTGAGCTAGATAATATGTATCCATCGCATTAAGTTAGGAAAAAATATGATTTCAAGCGCCGCGCACTTCCTCATCACAACAATCTTTAACATACTCACCATGATGTTTTTATTGCGCTTTTTAATGCAAGCCACAAAAGCTTCATTTTTTAATCCTATTGGACAAATTGTCATTGCTTTAACTGATTTTGCAGTTAAACCAGCACGCAAGTTTATTCCTAGTTGGAAAAAAAATGATTTATCTACCTTAGTATTAGCGTTTATTGCCCAACTAATCCTTCAATTTACATTAATTTGGTTAAGTGACTTTCCATTTTCCGTTGCCAATATTCCAATTTGGCCAAGTGTTTTGGGTTTAAGTTTAATCGGTATCATTGGTGTCATTATCGACATTTTCTTTTACGCAATTTTTATTCAGGTCATCTTAAGCTGGGTTAACCCACATACCCCAATTGGGCCTGTCTTAAATAGTCTTACAAGACCAATTCTTGGACCTATTAAAAAATTAATCCCTCCAATCAGCGGAATTGATTTCTCCCCTTTTGTTGCCATTATAGTGTTGCAAATGTTCAACATATCTGTTGTTGCTACACTACAAAGAAACATTATGTCTGCCTTTTAGCTGTATTTATTTATTATTGTGTCCTATGATATACATGTATATATTTTAAAAAAGAAAAATAATATCTAATGAATATTTCACCATTCCTCTCTAAGCTCGATGAGTATCATCAGTGGCGTAGCAAACTTGAAAAAACCGTTTCTGACTATCGTGATTGGCTCGCCATCAGCCAACAAACGGATAGTGTTAAAGAATTAAGATTGCATGATATGTTGCAAACGCTACAGCATGACAAGATTGTGCTTACCTTTCTAGCAGATGAAGCGCGTGGCAAGACAGAAACCATTAACGCGCTATTATTTGACAAAATTGAAAGAAAATTTCTTCCAACTGAAATAGAACATAATGCAATGTGCTCGACAGAAATATTTTGGAATCCTAATGAAGAGCCGTATATCAAGCTTCTACCTATAAGCACACGTCGTACTGAAGATACGCTTGCATACCTAAAGACAACACCAAACGTTTGGCAGACTTTTCAATTACACATTGACTCTGTTGAGGAAATGCAACAAACATTCAATAAACTGACTGAACAATTAGAAGTCTCCAAAGATGAAGCCGTGAGTCTTGGCCTATGGAATGCTAACAGCCAAATCCTGCGTCAGGATACAGACCGCATTAAAGTCCCGTTATGGCGGCATGCAATGATTAACTATCCACATCCGGCTTTAAAAAATGGACTAGTGGTGTTTGATACCCCTGGGCTAGATAAACTGAGTGCGGAACCTGAGCTTATGCTCAATAATATGTCTAGCTCAGATGCTGCGATTTTTTTAACCGCCGCAAATGCTGGTGTTACGCAAAATGACATCAGCATTTGGAATGAGTTTATTAAAAACAAAATCAAACAGCAATTCATATTGCTCAATAAAATTGATGTTTTATGGGACGCACAACAGAATAAACAAAGTTTTGATATTGCCATTGACAGGCAAGTCACTGTCACCGCACATCAATTGCACACCACACCTGAAAATGTGTTTCCGATTTCTGCACAACAAGGTCTTAATGCAAAAAAACAAAATAATGAATCACTTTTAACTCAAAGTCAGTTGCTTCACTTTGAAGAAGTGCTAGGTGATCGCATAGTACAAAGTAAGTATCAGTTATTAGGAAAAACAATTGCGAGCGAGTGTAGTGTCATGATTAAAAGCTCACGCAAAATAGTCCAACAACGTCGCATTAGTCTAGAAGCTCAAATCAATGAACTAAAAGAAATCAAAGGCAAAAATGCGAATGAAACTCAAACGATACTTAAGAAAGTAATTGCTGAAAAGAAACGATATGAAGCTTCTATCCCTACTTTTAACTTAGCAAACGAAAAAATTTCCAAACATGGCAAAAACTTGCTCAAACATCTCAGTGTTAATTATTTAGATTCGTCTATTAAAAGAAGTCGTAAAGAAATTGGCGATAGCTGGACTACAGTTGGTTTAAACCAAGGAATGCGAAATGTCATGAAGCAGGCTAATGAACTTGCAGACTATATAAAAAAAGAAAGCGACAAAATTAAAAAACTTGCTGACAATGTCTATGATGTTTTTCAATCAAAACACGGTTTTGAGATATTTGAAGCACCAGAGTTAGATATGTCAAATTTCTTGAATAACATGCGTGATTTAGCAGAAGTCACCGATGACTTCTGTAAAGACCCGATTAACGTAATGACAGAAAAACACTTCTTAGTGAGAAAGTTCTTTTTGGGCTTAGGCACGCAAAAGCAAAAAATATTTGAACAAGCGCGTAAAGAATGTGAACATTGGTTATTAGATGTATTAAGTACACTTAAGTCACAAATGACTGAGCATAAAACCAACCTAACTGAACGTACCAAAAACTTAATGAAAGCTAATGACAGCGCAAGGGCACTCGAGAATCAATTGAAGGCTGTTGAAGCAGAATTTTCACAAGTCGCAAAAGAGAGTAAAGCAATGGATGCAATGCTACTGCATATTATTAATGCGATGCAACCTGCGATGAAAGCTGAATTGTTAGAAAAAAATAAGCGCGCAGAGAACGTGTTAAATATGCCAGAGATGTCCTTTACGCTCCCATCTGTTAACAATAAAAACACATCATCAACTGTCTAGATAAGTACAAAAACTTAGCTCCATACCACATCAAAAACTTCACGTGGATATTGACTATCCACTTGTAAGACAACGCGCTTATTGATAAAGTCCGACAGGTTTGCAAGACTTTGCGACTCTTCATCTTGAAGTAAACTAATAACACTAGGCGATGCAATTACCTTAAACTCTTTTGCGTCAAATTGTCTGGATTCACGCATTAATTCACGCATAATTTCATATGCAATTGTTTGAGAAGTTTTGTACTCCCCTCTACCTGCACAAACCTCACATGGCTCACATAATAAATGCGCTAAACTTTCACGCGTGCGCTTACGCGTCATCTCAACTAACCCTAATTGTGTAAAACCATTTACATTCGTTCTTGCACGATCAACACTAACGGCTCTTTTCAGCTCTTCAAGTACTTTTTCTCGCTGTTGATCCTCATCCATATCAATAAAATCAATAATGATAATACCGCCCAAATTTCGCAGCCGGAGCTGTTGTGCAATACATTGCGCTGCTTCTAGATTGGTTTTAAATATCGTATCTGAAAGACTTTTACCACTGACAAAGCTACCCGTATTCACATCAACAGTGGTCAATGCTTCTGTTTGATCAAAAATTAAATATCCACCTGATTTAAGTTCTACCTTGCGAAGAAATGCTAGTTCAAATTCTTTTTCAATATTATAGAAATCAAAAATTGGTCGCTTACCTTGATAATGGCTAAGCGGCTGAACTGCATTCACAACGTATAACTCTGCAAATTCCTTCATTATCATAAAAGTTTCTTTAGAGTCGACTCTAATACTGACAGTGTTTGTGTTGACAATATCTCTCAAAACACGGTGCGGCAAACTTAAATCATAAAATATCAAAGAGCGCTCAGTTGCAACCTTGCTATCTTCTTGAATTTTACTCCATACCTTTTCGAGATAAGCAACATCAGATAGTAGTTCTTCATCTGTTGCCGTTTCAGACATTGTGCGAATGATAAAACCACCCTTTCTATCTTGAGGTAATAAACCTATTAGGCGATTCCTTAACACTTCTCTTTCTTCTTCATCTTCAATCCGTTGGGACACACCAATATGAGCCTGATGTGGTAGAAATACTAAAAACCGCCCAGCAATACTAATTTCAGTCGTTAACCTTGCACCTTTTGTACCGATTGGCTCTTTAATCACTTGCACGATAATGAGCTGCCCTTCATGCAATACTTCTTGAATAGGCTTGCCCACTTGCGAGTCTGCTTCTGGTTGACACTCTTTGATATCTGCCGCATGTAAAAAAGCCGCGCGTTGCAATCCTATTTCAACAAAAGCGGATTGCATGCCAGGCAAAACGCGGCATACCTTACCAAAATATATATTACCAACGATACCAAGTGACGAGCTGCGTTCAATATGTAACTCTTGTGCAACCCCATGCTCTAAAACTGCCACTCGCGTTTCTTGTGGTGTGACATTAATTAAGATTTCTTGTCCCAAAATATACTCTTTATAAAATAATTGATTATTTAGATGCTATTTTATGAATAAGTTGCACAGTTTCATATAGCGGCAAACCCATTACACCTGAATAGCTACCTTGAATAGATTTCACCCAAGCAGCGGCTCTACCTTGTATGCCATAACTTCCCGCCTTATCGCGATGCTCAGCTGATGCAATATAGGTTTGAATCGTTTCGGGAGTCAGCCGCATTATCTCCACTTGTGTTGAGCTTAATATGACATTTGCCTTGCCTTTATAATATGCAGCAACAGCTGTGTGTACTACATGTCTTTTACCAGATAGCTTTTTTAACATATTGGCAGCATCAGCATCATTTTCTGGTTTCCCTAAAATAAGCCCATTAATAGAGACTGAAGTATCTGCCGCAATAACTACCAAGTGAGAATATTCACTCTTCATACTTTTGGCGGTTGATAAGACTTTTTCTTTAGCCACCCTCTTAACATAATCTTCTGGTATCTCACCCGCTTTTACAGACTCATCAATATCAGCTGGCAACACAATACAATCAATGCCTACTTGTTTAAGCAAATCCACACGACGAGGACTTCTCGAGGCCAAAATAACCATTTCAATGTTAGTTTTTGTTTTCATGGCGACACTTTAATTGACTAATCTCAGTTTGCCAAACTATTGTAACGGCTAAATCAGATATTTTTCTAAAGTTAGTGGTTGCGGTATGCTTGCAGGCCTGCTTAGCGTAAAATATCACAAGTTATCTATAAGAAATGAAATGTGAATAAAGAAATTTGGAAACCAAATGCAACTGTTGCTGCGATTGTCTTTAAAGACGGTAAGTTTTTACTTGTAGAAGAAACAACCAGTCGAGGCAACCGCTTTAATCAACCGGCTGGTCATCTGGAAGATGGTGAAACCATTTTAGAAGCTGTTATTCGTGAAACCTTAGAGGAGACTGCTTACGATTTTACTCCCCAAGCTTTGCTAGGCATCTATCATTGGAAACATGATCATAATGATACAACCTATTTACGGTTTGCATTTATCGGGCACATTAGCCATCATTATCAAGACCAGCCGTTAGATGACGGTATTATCAGAACAGTATGGATGAGTATTGATGAGATTAGAGCCAATCATACTCTGATGCGAAGCGATCAAGTACTAACATGTTTTGAAGACTACCTTGCAGGAAAACACTACCCACTAGAAGTAATTACACATTTATGAGCAAACAAAAAGTAATCGTTGGTTTATCAGGCGGTGTTGACTCATCCGTCACTGCTATGCTACTTAAGCAACAAGGCTACGAGGTCACAGGCCTTTTCATGAAAAACTGGGAAGATGATGACGATGATGAGTACTGTGCGAGTAAGCAAGATCTGATTGATGCTGTTGCAGTAGCGGATAAACTGGATATTGAGATTGAAGCCGTCAATTTTAGTAAAGAATATAAAGACCGTGTTTTTGCAAACTTTTTAGCGGAATACGAAGCCGGCCGCACGCCTAACCCCGATATTCTTTGTAATGCAGAAATCAAATTTAAAGCGTTCCTAGAACATGCCATGGATATGGGGGCAGATTTAATTGCAACTGGACACTATGCGCAAGTTCGTGAGAACCCCTTAAAAGCAGGTAGTTACCAGCTATTAAAAGCTGATGATGGTAGTAAAGATCAGAGCTATTTTTTATACCGTCTCAATCAAGCCCAGCTCAGTAAAACGCTTTTTCCTCTAGGGAGTTACTTAAAACGTGAAGTACGTGAAATGGCTAGAAAAGCAGGTTTGGCTAATGCAGAGAAAAAAGACTCTACAGGTATCTGCTTTATTGGCGAACGGCCTTTCCAAGAATTTTTACAACGTTATTTACCCAAAAAACCAGGTGATATGAAAACACCAGATGGTAAAGTAGTAGGTCAACATGAAGGTCTTATGTATTACACCTTAGGACAAAGGCAAGGGTTAAAAATTGGTGGAAGCCGTGACAGCACAGGTGAACCATGGTTTGTAGCCGCTAAAGACATGTTAAACAATGAACTGATTGTTGTACAAGGCCACGAACATCCCTTACTATTAAATGATGGCTTAAAGGCAGGTCAGTTACATTGGATTAGTGAAGATGATCCTGAAACAAATTGGGTTTATGCCGCCAAAACACGTTATCGTCAGCCAGATGCACCATGTGGAATTGATGCGATTAACAAAGATGAAGTAGACATTCGCTTTGGCCAAAAGCAATGGGCCATTACACCTGGCCAATCAGCCGTCGTATATGAAAGTAATGTTTGCTTAGGCGGTGGTATTATTACAAGCGCGATTTAAAGAGATAGAGCGATGCCATTTATCGGACTTGGTTTACATATAATAATTGCCATATTTTTTGCTATTCATGCAATGAAAACCGGGCGATCAACCTACTGGTTGTTTATTTTATTTTCATTTCCGTTACTAGGTAGTGTGGTTTATTTCTTTGTTGAGTATTTGCCAAGCTCTAGAGTAGAGCGTGGGCTTAAACAAGTTTCAAGCAAGGCCATTCAAATGCTAGACCCCTCGCGTGAGTTACGTGAGGCCAAAGAAGCTTTTGAATTGACACCAACCATTCAAAATAGAATGCGACTTGCATCGGCATTAGATAATGCTGGGCAATATAAAGAAGCCGCAGATCAATTTGACCTCTGCTTAAGCGGCCCATTTAAGGATGATCCAGAAGTCTGTTTTGGTGCAGCTAAAGCAAAACTTCACATCAATGAACCTCAGAAATCCATAGAATTATTAATTGATTTAAGAACAAAAAATAAAGAGTTTCGCCAAGAGCAACTCAGTGTTTTGTTAGCGCAAAGCTATGCAGCAAAAGGTGAAAAAGAACATGCTCGCAATGAATTTGTTTACGCATACCAAACATTTGGCAGTGCAGAAACACGCTTAGAATATGGCATATGGGCAGCACAAAATGATGATCTTAATACTGCCAAAGAAATAAAATTGAACCTTGATAAAGACTGGAAACGTTGGAATAAGCATTCTAAAGAGATACACCGTCATTTATTTAATCAATTAACTGAGGCAATTCAATCAAATCAACAAACCGAATGATTATATTATCGGCTCAGTTTCTTTAAAACTAGGTCTTTTACTGAGGATAGTATAGTGCTTAGCTAAATTTGGATATTGATTTTGCCAATCCAGATCAGTTAATCTCAAATCCAAATACCCTAACATACAACCAACTGCTATATCGGCTAAACTAAAGGTCTCGTTAACGCACCACTTTTTCTTATTAATATCCTTATTCAGTGCTGTAAGACCATTTTTAACTTTAGTATATTGTTTTGCTATAAAACTCTCTGACTGTTGGTTCGCTTGTTTACGCTGTTCAAGCATAACAGCAACAGTAGCATCGCATATTCCATCCGCTAAAGCCCCCCATCTGATGACATCAATGCGTAAACGAACATCGCTAGGCATTAATTTTGTCACTGGGGTTCGAGTGTCAAGGTATTCGATAATGACTCTTGAATCATACAATGCAACATCATCATCTAAGATCAATACAGGTATTTTCCCTAGTGGGTTATACTGAACAACAGGCGAATCTGGTGCGCCAAGTACAACTTCCTCAAGCTGCATATCAATATGTTTTTCAATCGCAACAACGCGTACTTTACGAGCATATGGGCTATTAGGTGTATATAACAATTTCATGCAATGACTACCAAGTTTTTAAATTCCAACTGCATTATAATGCAAATATGAACTTACCTCTATTTACAAAACAATATCCCCGTGGAAGTGAACAATTTAACAACTTGGTTACCTCACAAGTTAAAAGTGCACTTGCTGAAGATATTGGCACTGGAGATTTAACAGCTTGTCTTGCCCCTGAAAATAAGGCTACTGCATGCATCATTTCTCGAGAAAAAGCGATTATTTGTGGGATAGACTGGGTCAACGCCTGCTTTAATGCGTTAGACCAAACAGTCAATATTGAATGGTCAATAAAAGAAGGTGACCAAGTGCGTGAAAATGAAACGCTATGTACTATTCATGGTAATGCACGCGCATTATTAAGCGCAGAGAGGTGTGCATTAAATTTTTTACAAACGCTATCTGCCGTTGCGACGCATACTCAAAAATATGTCGCATTAGTTAAAGGGTATAAAGCCAAGATTCTCGACACACGAAAAACCATTCCAGGTTTAAGACTAGCGCAGAAATATGCAGTGACTATTGGAGGCGGTTTTAATCAACGCATTGCATTGTATGATGGCATATTAATCAAAGAAAACCATATTGCTGCAGCGGGAAGCATTGCCTCGGCACTGGAAAAAGCATTGGCTTCAAACCCCAATGTAAGCATACAAATTGAAGTAGAAAACTTAAATGAATTAAATGAAGCGCTTCATGCAGGTGCAAAGAATATATTACTCGATGATTTTAGCTTAACTGATATGCGCAATGCAGTAGAAATCACAAATGGCAACGCTATACTAGAAGCATCTGGAAATGTTAATTTAAATACAGTCAAGCAAATTGCAGCAACTGGTGTCGATCGTATTTCAATTGGCGCGCTAACTAAAAACATAGATGCCATTGATTTGTCCATGAGAATCCAATAGCATTGAATAAAACATTAACTTTGAAATCAATTATCTAATATGGCAACACAAAGTAACGTTAATAATAAGAACAAACTGAGCCTTGGCGAATTTCTTCGCATGTTGGTGAATGCCGGTAAGATTGATAAAACACAAGCAGAAAAGCTTTATAAAGACCGTAAACTAGATAGTTCAAATTTGCATCCAATTATCATTATTGGCGAACAGAAATGGAAAGATTTAGCATCGCCACATAAAGTCATGAATGCTGACTTTTTATCTCGATGGTTAGCAAGTGAATCAGGTCATGATTTTTTTCATATCGATCCTTTGAAACTAGACTTCACTTCAGCGTCACAAATGGTTTCAAAGGCCTATGCGCAACGTCTAAAAATTATGCCAATTTCAATTAAAGGCGACGAAGCAATTGTTGCAACAGCAGACCCTTTTCACACTGATTGGATTCCAGACTTAGAACGCATCTTAGGCATGAGAATCAAATTAGTTGTAGCTAATCCGCTTGAAATCAATCGTTATTTACCAGAAATTTACAGCCTAGCCTCTTCTATCAATCAAGCAAATATTTCTAAAGCTGGCCAAGTGGTTGGTGTTCAGAACTTTGAGCAACTTGTTGAACTAGGAAAAGATAAAAACTTAGATGCTAATGAGCAGCATGTCGTGAATATAGTCGACTGGCTCTTTAAATATGCATTTGAGCAACGCGCTAGTGATATCCATTTAGAGCCACGTCGTGGTATCGGCGTAATGCGTTTTAGAATTGATGGCGTATTGCATCAAGTATATCAATTACCATCCAACATTATGAATGCCATTACCAGTCGTATTAAACTGCTTGGGCGGATGGACATGGTGGAAAAACGTCGTCCACAAGATGGTCGTATTAAAACGGTTAATAGTGATGGTAATGAAGTTGAGCTGCGTCTATCAACGATGCCAACTGCATTTGGTGAAAAACTTGTGATGCGTGTTTTTACCCCCGACATCATTGTGCAAGATTTTGTCAAATTAGGTTTTTCAAAAAAACAAGCAAAACTTTGGGAAGAGTGGACTAAACACCCTAATGGCATTATTTTGGTAACGGGCCCTACTGGTTCAGGTAAAACTACCACCCTCTACTCTACGCTTAAACAGTTAGCAACGCCCGAAGTCAATGTCAGCACTGTTGAAGACCCGATTGAAATGATTGAACCTGCTTTTAATCAAATGCAAGTCACTTCTAATATTGGTCTCGACTTTTCACAAGGGATCCGTACCCTGATGCGGCAAGATCCTGACATTATTATGATTGGTGAAATTCGTGATGTTGAAACAGCAGACATGGCAATTCAAGCAGCTCTGACTGGCCATCTAGTATTATCTACCTTACACACGAATGACGCTCCATCCGCAATCACACGTTTATTAGATTTAGGTGTAGCTTCATATTTAATCCATTCTACGGTGTTAGGTATCATGGGCCAACGTCTAGTGCGTACACTATGCCCAGCTTGTAAAGCCCCAACTGAAATATCGGATATTGAGTGGGCTTCATTAACTCGCCCTTTCAAAGCAACAAAGCCAACATCTGCAATGAAGGCAGTTGGATGTATAGAATGTCGACAAACTGGATTTAAAGGTCGGAGCGGCATCTATGAAATGCTCACGATTACCCCTAAATTACGTAAACTTATAACGCCTAATACTGAGTTAGCTGAAATTAAAAGGTTAGCTTACCAGGAGGGAATGCAGCCCTTAATGCTGAATGGCCTTGAGAAAGTAGCAAAAGGAATTACAACCATTGAAGAAGTAATTAAGGTTGCCCCGCATCTTGACGAATAGTTATTTAACTAAAAAAATGGTCGACTGACATTAACTTTATGTTAACTGCGACCATAAGATCGTTCACGATCTAAGGAGATGCATAGTCACATATGCACTGCTATATTTAAGGTGAGTTAGGAGCACCTTAAATTCTAATCTTAAGCATTGCTTAAGAAAAATAACCTACTAATTTCATGTTTTAAAAAAATAGTAATGACGCTCATTTAAAAGAAATTGCGTCAATACGCTTTAATTTCAGTTTTCATCGCTAGTCTGGCGGCGGCCTTACGCATCATTTCATTCAACATCATAAAATTTATTGCATTTAACTTTAATGAAGTTCTACCGATTTCGATGACCACCTCATCTTGATATGAATTGTAAACAACCTGATAAAATTCTTTGTTTGGCAAACTTGCCGAACTCATTACCTCGATGCTAGACATACTTAACTCCTGTATTAATCTTCATTTAATGATAATGATTATCATTTACAATGTCAAGCACGATGTTTTATTGAGCTTTACCCATCTCGCATCTTGACCAAATATGCCCAAACAGTTATTGTGTACGGTTAGTATAAAACAGCTAACACGATAAGAGATTTATGAACCAAGCACTCCCAATAATTGATAGCAAGCTAGAGGAAACTAAGTCACAATTTACTGGGGCAGAGATTCTGATTAAGTGCCTGCATGAGGAAAAGGTCAAATTTGTTTTTGGCTATCCAGGCGGCGCTGTGCTCAATATTTATGATGCTATTTATCAACAAGATAAATTTAAGCATATACTTGTTCGCCATGAACAAGCTGCTTTACACGCAGCTGATGCTTATGCACGTTCTACTGGAGAGGTTGGCGTTGCTTTAGTTACCTCAGGCCCTGGTGCAACCAATGCGGTGACAGGCATTGCAACTGCTTATATGGATTCTATTCCAATGGTCATCATTAGTGGCCAAGTACCTACCTACGCAATTGGTGAAGATGCTTTCCAAGAATGTGACACTGTTGGGATTACACGTCCATGCGTGAAACATAACTTCCTTATTAAAGATATTAAAGATATCGCGCCCGTCATGAAAAAAGCTTTTCATGTAGCAGCTACAGGTCGCCCTGGTCCAGTCCTTGTTGACATTCCGAAAGACATTACAGCAACACTGAATAAGTTTGAATATCCTAAAACGGTAGAAATGCGATCCTACAACCCCATTACCAAAGGGCATGCTGGTCAAATTAAAAAAGCCATCAAACTGATTGCAGAGGCAAAGCGCCCTATGGTCTACACTGGCGGCGGTGTTGTGTTAGGCAATGCGTCAGCAGAACTCACGCAGTTTATACAATCATTGGGGTTGCCAACAACAAGCACATTAATGGGCTTAGGTGGCTATCCAGCAACTGACAAACAGTCATTAGGCATGCTTGGCATGCATGGCACGTATGAAGCCAATATGGCCATGCAAGAATGCGACGTATTACTGGCCGTAGGTGCTAGATTTGATGATCGTGTTATCGGAAACCCAGAGCATTTTTTAAGTCGCCCTCGCACGATTATACATATTGATATTGATCCATCTTCAATTTCTAAGCGTGTCAAAATTGATGTGCCAATCGTTGGCGATGTTCAATCTGTGCTTTCTGATATGAATGCATTAATCAGTGCAGAAAAACCAGTTCAAAATGAAACAGCGCTCGCCGATTGGATGCAACAAATTGAAGTATGGCGCAATAAACGTTATTCAGATTTTGAATTAGATGAAAAACTAATCAAGCCGCAACAAGTTATTAAAACACTCTATGAAGTGACAAAGGGTGATGCCTTTATTACATCTGATGTTGGTCAACATCAGATGTGGGCTGCGCAGTATTACCCCTTTGACAAGCCTCGCCGTTGGATAAACTCTGGTGGACTTGGGACGATGGGTGTTGGTCTGCCTTATGCGATGGGCGTGCAATTAGCGTACCCAGATGCGCAAGTAGCGTGCATTACTGGCGAAGCGTCTATTCAAATGTGTATTCAAGAACTTTCTACTTGCAAACAATTTCACTTACCGGTGAAAGTGATTACATTAAATAATCGATATATGGGCATGGTTAGACAATGGCAAGAATTTTTCTATGAGAATCGATACTCAGAATCTTATATGGATGCATTACCTGACTTTGTTAAAGTTGCTGAAGCATATGGCCATGTTGGTATGCGAATCACTGATCCTGCCGATGTTGAAGATGCGCTTAAAGAAGCATTTGGCCCAAAATTAAAAGATAGATTAGTATTTATGGACTTTATAACAGATCAATCAGAAAACGTATTCCCAATGGTACCAAATGGTAAAGGCTTGTCTGAAATGATTACAGGAAAGAGTTCATAATGCGCCATATCATTTCAATCTTAATGGAAAATGAGCCTGGTGCACTATCGCGCGTTGCTGGTTTGTTTTCGGCAAGAGGATACAACATTGAATCTTTAACAGTTGCAACAACTGAAGACCCAACTTTGTCCCGTATGACAATAGTCACCACAGGTAATGATGCCATTATTGAACAAATCATTAAACAACTGAATAAATTAATCGATGTTGTAAAAGTACTTGATCTCAATGATGGTAAACATATTGAACGGGAGTTAATGTTAATCAAAGTTAAGGCGTCGAATACATACCGCGATGAAATGAAACGTATGTGTGATATTTTCCGCGGTCGTATTATTGATGTAACTGATGGTAGCTTCACCATTGAACTCACTGGCTCTGGCAACAAATTAGACGCATTTATTGAAAGTCTAGATAAAACCGCAATCTTAGAAACAGTCCGCACTGGCGCGTCTGGCATTGGACGCGGCGATAGAATTCTCAAACTATAATTAAAATTAAGTATTTGTATTGAAAGGCAAATCGAATGAAAGTTTATTACGACAAAGACGCTGATCTTAGCATTATCAAAAGCAAAAAAGTAGCTATTATTGGCTATGGTTCACAAGGACATGCGCATGCACTTAACCTGAAAGACTCTGGTGTTGATGTCACAGTGGGCCTACGTCCTGGCTCAGCTTCATGGAAAAAAGCAGAAAATGAAGGATTAAAAGTGGCAGAGACTGCAGAAGCAATCAAAGCAGCTGATGTTGTGATGATTTTAACGCCGGATGAATTCCAAAAAGGTCTCTACGAAAACGTGATTGCGCCAAATCTTAAAAAAGGCGGCACGCTAGCTTTTGCACACGGCTTTGCGATTCACTACAATCAAGTTGTGCCTCGTGCAGACTTAGATGTCATTATGATTGCGCCAAAAGCACCTGGTCACACTGTACGTTCAGAATTTGTCCGTGGTAGCGGAATCCCTGACTTGATTGCTGTTTTCCAAGATATTTCAGGCAACGCAAAAGATTTAGCGCTATCTTACGCAATGGGCGTTGGTGGCGGCCGCACTGGTATTATTGAAACAACATTCAAAGACGAAACAGAAACAGACTTATTTGGCGAGCAAGCTGTGCTCTGTGGTGGTGCTGTAGAGTTAGTTAAAATGGGCTTCGAAACCTTAGTTGAAGCAGGTTATGCGCCAGAAATGGCCTATTTTGAATGTCTACACGAATTAAAACTAATTGTTGACTTAATGTTTGAAGGCGGCATTGCCGATATGAACTACTCTATCTCAAACAACGCTGAATACGGTGAGTATGTGACAGGGCCTGAAGTGATTAATGAACAATCACGTGAAGCAATGCGCAATGCTCTAAAACGTATTCAATCTGGCGAATATGCAAAAATGTTTATTGCAGAGGGCGCTGCAAACTACCCATCAATGACGGCTCGCCGCCGTAACAATGCTGCTCATCCAATTGAAATCACAGGTGCAAAACTGCGCGCAATGATTCCTTCAATTGCAGCAAATAAGATAGTTGATAAAGCAAAAAACTAATTTTTGTACAAAACAAAAAGCACAGTTCGCCTAGGCGCTGTGCTTTTTGTTTTATTAAAGCAATTTAAAATTTATATCTACCCCTAAAGTAAAATAGAATACATCTAATCGACTGAAAGAACAGATTGAAACTCAACATACTTTTACAACATATTTCTCCAAAGCAAACTATAACCGTGATTGCTGGTAAATTAGCGGGCAAAGCATATGGAAATATAACAACGCGTGTCATCAAATGGTTTGTAACCCGCTATCAAGTCAACATGCAAGAAGCACTAAACTCAGACATTAACAGCTACAAAACATTTAATGAATTTTTTACACGCGCTTTAAAAGACAATGCCCGTCCTATTGCAGATGCCGACTTTATTTGTCCAGTTGACGGCGCCATCAGCCAATTTGGAGAGATTAATCAAGATCAAATTTTTCAAGCAAAAGGCCACCATTATTCAACTTTAGCTCTCGTTGCTGGCAAACAAGCGCTTGCGGATGAATTTAAAAATGGGCGATTTGCTTGCTTGTATCTAAGCCCTAAAGACTATCATCGTATCCACATGCCATGCGATGGACAATTACTCAGCATGACTTATGTGCCTGGTGATTTATTTTCAGTCAATCCAACCACAGCTGAACATGTGCCCAACCTTTTTGCCAGAAATGAAAGAGTAGTTTGTGAATTTAGTTCTACTGCACATGGAAAATTTGTAATGGTGTTAGTTGGCGCAACCATTGTTGGCAGCATGGCAACTACTTGGCATGGCGTTATTAACCCACCAAGAAATAAAAACGTACGCGAATGGGATTACAAAGACCAAAACTTATTACTAAAGCAAGGTGAAGAAATGGGTCGGTTCCTACTGGGTTCCACAGTGGTGATGCTATTTAAAAACAACTCGTTCACTTTTAATCAAGCATGGCATCCGACTAAGGCCATTAAATTGGGTGAAACAATGGCCAATAAAGATTAACTACACTAAGTTTTCTGAATTTGGAAAAGCTTGTAACTTAGCCGACTTGCTTTTTATTTCACTCTTATTCGAGCTTTTGTGAGGCTTGTGATGCTGAACACGTTTTTGCTTATTGTGCAAAAAGACAGCCAACTCATTTAAAGCCATTTTGTACACTTCACGTTTGAATTCAACGACATCTTCAAGCGGGACCCAGTATTCACTCCAGCGCCATGCATCAAATTCAGGGTGTGCAGATGCTCTTAAAGAAACATCGCTGTCTCGACCAATTAAGCGTAGTAAAAACCAAATTTGTTTTTGTCCTCGATAACTGCTGCGCCACTCACGTTTAATCCAATGACTTGGGACTTCATAACGCAACCAATCTCTGGTACGCCCCAAAATTTCAACGTGCTCTGGGCGCAAGCCCACCTCTTCCATCAGTTCGCGATACATTGCTACTTCTGGACTTTCTCCATGATCAATGCCACCCTGCGGGAACTGCCATGCATGCTCTCGAATACGCTTACCCCAAAACACTTTATTTTGCGCATTACACAAAATAATACCCACATTCGGACGAAATCCGTCACGATCTAACATAGTTGTACTGCCATATAATATTTATATATGATTTTTTCATACTTTAGGCCTTATTGAAAGTGCCGCCATGAATTTAAAATGTAATAATGTAGAAATAAAGGAGTATGGATGCAAAATATTTACCAGTTTTTTCTTTACTTATTGATACCGATTTCAATCATTGCTTGCGATGAAGCACCAAGCAAAACATCTTTCGCTTACATCACCAACCAAGGTGACAATACTGTCTCAGTCATTGATATCGCTCAACAAAAAGTAATCAAAACGATAAAGGTCGATAAAGCACCTGTTGGTATAGCAGTATCAAAACAACTGCAGCGGGCTTATGTCACCAATGTTGAGAGTGCAAACATTACAGTAATCGATACTCAAACCAATAAAGTTATTCATACTTTTCTAGTCAATGGCTCACCAGTTGGCATTGCCATTGCACCAGACAATAAAACACTCTATGTCGCTGATTGGTACAGCAATCGTATATTGGCAATTAACCCAATGACTTATAGCCTTTTAAAAGAAGTTGTTATAGAAAAAGCCCCTGCAGGTATTATTGTTAGCCCAGATAGCAAACGTCTTTTTATTGCAGCAAGAGATTCAAATGAAATGGTTGTTTTGAATACCAAAGACTTAAGCATTATTAAGCGCATTTCTGTTGGTCAACATCCTTTTGGCATTTCACTCAGCCATGATGGAAAAACACTTTATAGCGTGAATGTTTATGACAACACCGTATCAATGATTGATACCAATAATTGGGAACAGAAAATAGTGCAAGTTGGCGATCATCCCTATTGTGCTGTAGCAAGTACAAATAATAAAACGCTTTATGTAACCAACACATTGGACGAAAGTGTTTCAATTATTGATATCGACACAAACAAAACACTCAAAACAGTCACTGTAGGTGATACACCAGAGGGTATTCAATATGACAAAATCAACAAACGTATTTTAGTGGCAAACTGGGGAAGTAATAATGTCAGTGTGATTGACCCAGAATCTCATGAATTAATTACCAACATTACGGTTGGAGAAAAGCCTCGTGCTTTCGGACAATTTGTTTTAAATTAGCGATTAGCGCAACAAGTCAACCCGAATCTGTATAAAGACGTTATTGCAAACATAGGCTTAAACGATGAAGTCCTCTATAATAAGAAAGTCCGCTTTAACTATTACTAGTGGCTATCTTGTTTAAGAATATATTTACAATACGATTGGGAGACCATACATGAAGAAACTTTTAGCATCCATTGCTCTAGCAGCATTTTCAGTCAGTGCCTTAGCGCACGGACCAACACCTCAAAAAATAGACAATAGAATTGTCATCAAAGCAGAACCAGCCAAAGTATGGGCCATGATCAAAGATTACAGCAAGGCTGAAGCTTGGATGCCAACTGTTGAAAGTACTAAAGTTGAAAAAAAAGGTGCTGATACTGTTAGAACATTGACTTTGAAAAATGGCGGCAAAGTCATAGAAAAAGTTAAAGAGGTTGATGATGCAGATATGAAAATTAAATTTGAATTTATTAGCGGCGGCCCTGTAACGAATTACAATCCTTACATTTCTGTAACACCAGGCCCAGGCGCAGGAGAAAGCTCAGTAAGATACTTTCATCGCTTTTATCGCTTCTTCCCAAACAACCCACCGATTCCTGAAGGTCAAGATGATGCGTCAGCAGTTAAATTTGTGGAAGATACATTTGGCCCTGGTTTAGAAAATCTTAAAAAGGTGCTTGAAAATTCAAAGTAACGAGCTCGGAAGCTGGCGCAGCTTCTAAAGCTACATCTATAAACAAAAGCGCAAGTAGTACAAAAACAGTAGAAAAAAAACCATGGTGGAAATTTTGGTAGAATAAATATTAACACCGACATTTTGATGTGACAAAAAATGTCATGCCATGTGCTAAAAAGCGAGGGTTTTCCCTCGCTTTTTTTCGATTTAAATCTATAAATTATGGTATCAATATTTAGCATAAAATATTTTTCCTTTAATTATCATAAAGTTAATCATTACTTTTTAAAGCTGGCACAGCCATTGCTATATTGTTTACAAGCACTGGTATTTACTACGTCTAGTGTGTTTTAACTTAGTTAGTAATGCTAAATTTATTATTAAAAGGAAATAAAATGAACATGAAACAACATATGAACCAAAAAGGTTTTACTTTAATTGAATTAATGATTGTGGTTGCTATTATTGGTATTTTGGCTGCTATCGCAATTCCTTCATACCGTGATTACACAGCACGTGCCACAGTATCTCGCTTAATTGCAGATTTAGCACCTGAGAAAATTAAAGTGGGTTTAAATTTCAGCGAAACCGGAGCTCTAGGTTGTGCTGGTACAAATAATAATGCTGCTGTTAGTACATGTGCTGCAGGGGTATTAACATCTTCAACACAAAATGGTATTCAAGTAATTCTTACCCCAACTGTACCAGCTTCTTCTGGTGACAATATGACATGGCAATGTGCTGCATCAGGGACAGGAACAACTGACGTTACTAGCATCTGTCAATAATCTAGGTTGACAACTATAAAAACCCCTCTTCCTAAAAGAGGGGTTTTTTGTTTAACTCACGATATAAAGTTGCTATTTACAAGCCTTTCAAATAAGCTTTCCTGAAAACATACACATTTAAGTTAAATATATGCCGTTAAATCAAGCCATATCATTGTTATTGATTCTTGCCGTTATTGCTACTGGGTTTTTCTATATTGGCGACCCAAAAATTGGTATTGCTTTATTAATGTTGACCTCAATAACTTGTTACTTTAGCGTCATCAGAAAGACTTGGCATAACTATCAGTTTTCTTTAATGATGGTAGTTTATCTAGTTTGGTTATTTGATGTTGCTCTTTTCAGCAGTCAATCAAGCACCAGCATGATGACATTAGCCGTTTTGGCAGCACTACCGCTAATGTTCCTAAGCGCCACAAACATTAGTAGCTTCAATATCATTTGGAAAATCTTAAATAATACACTCCTTCTTGTAGGTTTTAGTTTTGCGATTTGGGCAATCTATCAAGTCTCTGTTGAAGGAAAGCTTGCGGAAGGTCCACTTGAAGATCGAAATGCATTTGCAGCACTAATGAACCTTATCTGGTTTCTTGCCGTCATTGCGTTTACAAAATATTTAAAAGAAAAAAATATAAAAGCTAGCGCCGCAAATGGATTGTGTATCTTGATTGTAAGTATTGCTTTATTTGCGACATCTTCTAGAGCGGGTATAGCGGCTTGGTTAATACTGCAACCATTGCTGATTTGGTGTGTATATCAAATTACACAGTCTAAAAAAATAACTGCTATTGTTCCTATGATTGCGCTAATAGCATATTTTTTCAGTGCAATCCCGCTTAATAGCGACGTATCACAACGGTCTTTTTCTTTAAAACAAGATAAAAGCACATCTGCCAGAGTCTTACTGTGGAAATCTTCTGCGGAAATCGCTTTGGACAATCCAATTACTGGTACTGGATGGGGAACATTTGAAAGCATTTACCCTGCGTATAGATACAAAGAAGAAAACACTACTAAAGGGCTATACACTCACAATGACTACCTTCAGTTTGCTGCTGAGGGCGGCATCCCTGCTGCATTATTATTGATTAGCATCCTAATAGGAATACTGTTACAAATAAAGAAAAACTTAACATCCATTAGGAGTGACGCTCAATTTGAGAGCGTTGTGTTATTACTAGCAGTACTAGCATTATTTATTCACGCATCGCTTAACTTTATATTCTACTATGCCTTTATGAACGCAATTGCTGGGTTATATTTAGCGCGCGTTGCTTTACTGACAGAAATACCAAAACCGCTTTCACTAGCTAACCTACATTTATTCAGGCCATATGCAAGACGTGTTGTTGCAGGTTTCATTATATTATTATTTGCCATGCCTTTCATAACGCGCCAATTTGCTATGTCAACCCTTAGTAACTCTCAGTCTGGGTTAAAAGCACTAAATAAAGTTTTTCCTGATTTCTCAGCGCCCGCTATCGCACACTTTATAAATGCAATTTACCCAAAAGAGCTCATTTCGCAGAATTATGCATTGTTAGAAATTGAAAATACACTCTTAAATAGTAATTTTAACGACGAAACCCATTTTGATATAAAAAAACAATACTTGCTTGAAGCTATAGCTAAGTTTGATTACGTAAGATCACAAACTGCAAACAACCCAGAGTTAGGGGTACGTGAGGCTAAAATATTAATCAAATATCATAACTTTTTTGACACAGGATTTGCTTTTGCAAAAGCAAATGAAGTCCTTGAGGCAAATATCAAAGCCATACCCTATGATCCAGATAGTTATATTATGCAATCTCGACTTGAGTTAGCCCAAGGTAATCACTCAAAAGCAATGCGAATTTTAAAGAGCGCAGAACAAAAGATGATTTACCAGTTGGACCATAGACTTGTTTATGTAGAAATTCTCAGACAACAGTCTGATTCAAGTCTATTTGAAGAGTTAGACACATTGGAAAAAGATATTAGGTTAGTTAGTGGATATTTAGAAACGGATAATCGCCATTTAATTCCACC
>CAYGSH010000001.1:21755-84627 GCA_964352515.1 uncultured Methylophilaceae bacterium
TTTGCAACACGTTGCTTAGCCTCGTTCATGTTGATCATATTAATAACCGGCGTTTTGAGCAACTCAACAAAATCATCTTTTTTAAGTCGCAATAGTTGCCCTGCTGTTTTCATCGTAACCGTTGCATTACGTTTGGTATCAGATGCGAGTGCCTCTTCTCCAAAAGCGTCACCATCAGAAATTTCCGCTAATTCAACAGGTGATTTACTCATATCATAAATACGACTAACAACAGCTGAACCTTCACGGATTAAATAATAATAATCACCTGCTTGTCCTTGCGTAACAATTATTTGGCCTGCTTCAACATTGATTGTTGTTAGTCGCTTAAGTAAGGTTTCAATATTGGCTGGTGGTACTTTACTGAAGACACCGTTTTTAAGTTTAAATGCGTTAAAGGTCTCTCCATCGATACTGAGATGCGGTGCTTTTAGCTTGTCTTTCTCACTTGTATTGTCATCTGAAGAAAAACCAGATATCTGATCCCATGTCAGCATAATATCGAGTAAGTCTAAATCTATTCTCACCACCTCAATCGGCGTAATGGCAATCGTATCTTTTATTCTCAACTTCTCAGAATCGATTGGATGCTTTGCGGCAGGAGTACCGCCACGAAGAACGAGCTTTTTACCATTTTCATAGCGAATACCCAAGTCACCTTTGATGAGATACAAGGCTTCCATACCCTGCTCACTTAAACGAGTCGGATCTAAGTTTTGACTAATCTTTTCAATAATGGTCACATCAGCCAACTCATCTAATCGACCCGGCGATAATTTGGAAATCGGTGCTAGCTGCACTAATATCTGCTTTCCTGCCATGAGTGGCTTATTTTCGGTTATTTGATCCATAGGCTTATCAATACCTGACTGAGTTAAAGTTCAAAAACTTGCTGGTTGCGTAAAGCAATACAATGCTTGGTGTTAGGATGCACTGCTATCTCTTCCATAATCTTAACACCCTCTCCTGGCTTTAAATGCGTAATGTAAACCTTTGGGTTACTTTTTAAATACGTCAACTCTATCGCAAGTGTGTCAGGACATAAATGTTTTGCCTCTTTTGCTAACGCAGCATCTTTATTACTAAAGGCTGTCTCGATAATAAGATATTTCAGATTATCGACTTTATTGACTTGATCCCAAAATTCTTTACAGCCTAAAGTATCTCCTGTAAAGGCCAAACTTGCATGCCCACTATTGATTAAATAACCAACAGCAGGCACTCCATGATTTGCAGCTAATGCTGTTATTTTACGATGATCGAGTTCAACATCATCACCTTCATTCAATTCTTGATAGATAAGTAAGGGCATTTCTGGGTTAGGGATTAAGTTAAAGTTAGGCCAGATTAACCAATTAAAGATATGTTCTTTTAAAATCTGAATCACTTGTCTATTCGCATAAAGTGTAATAGGGGCGGTTCTTAATCCCAGCACTGTATCTAACAGCAACGGCAAATAAGCAATATGATCCATATGCGTATGGGTGATAAAAATATGGTCAATATTTTTTAAGGCATCAAGTGACAACGAACCAACTCCAGTACCAGCATCAATCAGTATATCGTCATCAATGATTATAGATGTGGTGAGCATTTCATTACCAATTCCACCTCCACAACCTAAAATCTTAACTTGCATCTAAGCGTCTTTTCTTTCATCAATGGTTTTTTATTAAATGTTGAAAGCAATATTAGCAATAAACTTGCCAACTTTATTGATTCGTTAACAATCATGTCCAACTCGCTCGTTAGAAAATATAACCTCAAATCATTTATAATTTGTACTTATTTCATAAAAAGTTTCTAACATGACCGATAAACCCATCGAAATTGCCAACAATAATACACCAACTGGAAGTGTTATTTGGCTTCATGGTTTAGGTGCAGACGGTAATGACTTCAGTCCTGTTGTCGACATCCTATCTTTAGCGCAGCTTCGTTTTATTTTACCGCACGCACCTTTTCGTCAGGTATCCCTTAACAATGGCTATGAGATGCGCGCATGGTATGACCTATTTGGCCTTACAGCAAACGCACCACAAGATGAGGCTGGCATCCATGAGGCGCAGCATTTTATAGAAAGCTTGATTGAAAACGAAATAGCAAGAGGAATACCTAGCGAAAGAATTGCCATTGTTGGATTCTCTCAAGGCGGCGCTATTGCATTGCATACCGCACTACGTTACAAACATTCATTAGCCGGCGTCATTGCGCTCTCTACCTATTTACCACTAAAAAACAAATTAGCGTTTGAAAAATCAGTAGAAAACCAACATATCCCTATTTTGATGGTGCATGGCGCTTACGATGAAGTCATTTCGCTTGATATGGCAAAAGCCTCAATGGAAACATTGCAATCAGAAAACTATGATGTTAACTGGCTCGAGTTTCCGATTGCACATAGTGTATCTGTTGAAGAAATTGATGAAATACGCACATTTTTGATGAAGATTATGAAGTGATTAACTTTTAAGCGCAAGCGGTGATAAATTTTGTTAAAATAGATTGATTAACCATAATATTAAGCCGTGCAATCAATGCAAAAGAAACGTTCTGCAACAACACCAAATTATGAAACTGCTGTTGCAGAATTAGAAACCATTATCCAACAGATGGAATCTCAAAACCTAACACTTGAAGAATCTGCAGAGGCATACAAGCGTGGCGCCGAACTATTAAAAACATGTCAACAGCTTCTGTCTGAAACAGAGCAACAAATACGCATAGTTTCAGAAGACAATAATCTCAACACCTTCAATTTAGATTAAATTTATTGATGATAAACGAAGCAACAACCTCAGCAGAAAACCAGTCTCAAGCATTCAACACTTGGGTTAGCAACATGCAATTGCATATTGAAGGAATTTTAGATAAACATTTACCTGCGCCAAACATTACCCCCGAACGTCTACATGATGCAATGCGCTATGCTTCACTAGGAGGTGGCAAAAGAATTAGAGCGCTACTTGCTTATGCTGCAGGAGAGTTTTGTGGCGCAAACACAGAAAAAGTAGACGCCGCCGCTGCCGCGGTTGAGTTGATTCATGCATTTTCACTAGTTCACGATGATCTACCCTGTATGGACAATGATGATTTGCGTCGAGGAAAACCATCAACCCATAAAAAATATGGAGATGCAATTGCCCTATTGGTGGGTGATGCATTACAAAGCTTGGCTTTTCAACTCATTTCGCAAGATTTAAACATTAGAAGCCCACAGAAAATTAAAATGCTACATTTGCTTTCAATAGCAACGGGCTCTAGAGGTATGGCAGGTGGGCAAGCCATTGATATAGAAAATGTAGGCATTCCGCTAACGCAAGCAGAACTTGAAACCATGCATATCCATAAAACAGGTGCGCTCATCCGTGCAGCTACATTGATGGGCGCTTATAGTGCTTACCGTCAGAATGATGAAAAAATTAAAGCTGCAGATCACTTCTCAAAATCAATTGGATTAGCATTTCAAGTGATTGATGACATACTTGATGCAGAAGCAGATACTGCTACCTTAGGCAAAACAGCCGGTAAAGATGCTAATGCCAATAAATCGACTTATGTTACAATTTTGGGGATGCATGAAGCGAAAAAGCTTGCCGAAGAGTTACATGCAAACGCAATGGCTGCGCTTTCTTTTTATGGGCGAGAAGCAGATTTATTACGTTATTTAGCCAACCTTATTACTCAACGTAATTTCTAATTCATAAGCCCAAGTTTTATGACCGACTTATTGTCCACTATCAATTCACCCTTTGACTTACGTCACTTAGATAAAAAACAACTGAAAGAACTTGCAGGGGAGCTACGTACTTTTTTAATCAACAGCGTATCCAAAACTGGAGGCCATTTAGCTTCCAATTTAGGTGTTGTTGAATTAACGCTAGCGTTACATTATGTGTTTGATACACCTAATGACAAACTTGTTTGGGACGTAGGCCATCAAACCTATCCGCATAAAATATTAACTGGGCGGCGTAATGAGATGAGCCAATTACGCAAACAAAACGGCATTGCCGGTTTCCCCAGAAAGTCAGAAAGCATTTACGATACATTTGGAACTGGTCATTCGAGTACATCAATTTCAGCAGCACTTGGTATGGCTGTTGCGGCAAAACAAGCTGGATCTGATCGGCATAGTGTTGCCATTATTGGCGATGGGGCTATGACGGCAGGCATGGCGTTTGAAGCCTTGAATTGTGCTGGCGATACCAACGCAAATTTACTTGTGATTTTAAACGACAATGATATGAGTATTTCTAAGAATGTGGGGGCATTGAATAACTACCTTGCGAAACTACTTTCAAGCCGATTCTATGACAGCGTCCGCCAAACTGGAAAGCATGTGTTAGACATTGTTCCACCCGTTAAAGAGTTTGCAAGAAGAGCAGAAGAACATGCAAAAGGCATGGTCTATCCCGGCGGAACACTTTTTGAAGAATTGGGTTTTAATTACATTGGCCCTATTGATGGTCATGATATGGACACCTTAATTGCGACACTTAACAATATCAAAGCTTTAAATGGATTGCAGTTTTTGCATATTGTTACGCAAAAAGGCAAAGGATTTGAGCCTGCAGAAGATGATCCTAATAAATACCATGGTGTTAATAAATTTGATCCATGTAATGGAGTATCTCATCATAAAAGTGATAAAAAAACATACACACAAGTTTTCTCCGACTGGTTAGTTGATATGGCTGAAAGTGATGACAGACTTGTGGCCATCACACCTGCCATGTGTGATGGTAGCGGATTGAATGCATTTGCAGAAAAGTTTCCAAATCGCTATTTTGATGTTGGAATTGCAGAACAACATGCCGTTACGTTTGCGGGCGGCATGGCTTGTGATGGAATAAAACCAGTTGTTGCAATTTATAGCACGTTTTTACAAAGAGCCTATGACCAGCTCATTCATGATATTGCATTACAAAACTTAGATGTTTTATTTGCGATTGATCGCGCTGGATTAGTTGGGGCAGATGGTCCAACGCATGCCGGCAGTTTTGATTTATCCTACTTGCGCTGCATCCCGAATATGGTCATCATGGCTGCTAGCAATGAAAATGAATGTCGCCAAATGTTGACGACAGGTTACCAATATCAAGGACCTGCAGCCGTTAGATATCCCAGAGGTGCAGGAACAGGAGAACTGGTCTCAACTTCACTAGATGCAATAGCAATTGGCAAAGGCGAAGTGATGTATCGTGCTTCGCAAGAAAAGGGGATAAGCATAGCCATATTAGCTTTTGGTAGCATGTTGGCCCCTAGTATGGAGGCTGGTAAAGCATTTAATGCTTCTGTGATTAATATGCGTTTTATCAAACCATTAGATATCGATTTAATTATTGAAATGGCAAAAACACATGATTTAATCATCACTACAGAAGAGAATTCTGTCATGGGGGGCGCTGGTTCAGCAGTGATGGAAGCAATGCAAGCACATGATATCAACACCCCACTAAAGTGTTTGGGACTTCCTGATGTATTTATAGAACATGGCGTTCATGAAACTATGTTGTCAGAATGTGGTCTTGATAGTGCTGGCATTAAAAAAGCCATTCAAAACAAAATTTTAACGCTTTGACTTTTGCTTAATTAAAAAATCAAAAAAATAAAGCATTTACACATTGATGTATGCGAGTAGAATTATGATGTTGACTTAGCATATATAAACTTTGGAGACCCATTTATTATATGAACCAACCAAACTTACCAAATAACCAATTGGAAGGTATAGAAGACGTACAAAATAGACCAGATATACGCCACTTAGATATAAATAAAGTGGGTATTAAGTCTATTCGCCATCCAGTTGTCGTAAAAGATAAAAATGGTGGGGAACAAAATACTGTTGCCATTTTTGATATGTATGTACATTTACCGCATAACTTTAAAGGTACGCATATGTCTCGCTTTGTTGAAATTCTCAACATTAATGAGCACGCTATTTCTGTTGAGTCTTTCGAAACAATACTCCGTGAAATGGTCAGTCGTTTAGAAGCAAGCTCTGGCTATGTAGAAATGCGATTCCCATATTTTGTGAACAAATCAGCCCCTGTATCTGGTGTTAATAGCTTACTTGATTATGATGTGACATTTATTGGCGAAATCAAAAATGATGAGTTTACAATCACCATAAAAGTATTGGTACCTGTGACGAGCTTATGTCCATGCAGTAAAAAAATATCAGATTATGGTGCGCATAACCAACGTTCTCATGTAACAGTTACTGCGCTAATCAATGACTTCATTTGGATAGAAGATATTATTTCACTTGTCGAAAAGCAAGCCTCGTGTGAGCTCTATGGTTTATTAAAACGCCCTGATGAAAAATACGTGACAGAGCGTGCTTATGACAATCCAAAATTTGTTGAAGACATGGTCCGCGATGTTGCCTCTGCACTAAATAGTGAAAAACGAATTGATAGCTATATTGTTGAAAGTGAAAATTTCGAATCAATCCACAACCACTCAGCTTATGCTTTAATAGAGCATGATAAAAGAAATAAGCTATAATTGTACGCAAACCATATGAGGATACGTAGTGCAAGATAAAACAGCCAATGAAGAAAAGGCCTCTATTTTCCAAGTGATTCGCATGGTGCTATGGACTATGATTGGCATTAGAGCACAAAAAGGCTATCAGGAAGACATTGCCAAAATCAAACCAAAACAAGCCATCATAGCGGGGATCATTGGTGCGATTATATTTGTATTAACTGTTTTAATGCTTGTAAACTTGGCCATTAAGTACTTAGGCTAATTTTTAGATTCGTTTTTTTAAATCAGGAATTTAATATGTCATCAGTCGCAAAAGTTATTGAAATTATCGCTTCAAGTGAGAACAGTTTTGAAGATGCCGTGCAAAATGGCATAGCAAAAGCATCAGAGTCTGTTAAAGACATTACAAGCGCTTGGATTCAGGATCAAAGCGTAAAAGTGAAAGACGGAAAAGTGACAAAATATCGTGTTGTATTAAAAGTCACTTTTATCGTGAAATAATCAGCTTAATTTAATAAAAAAACGAGTAGTTAACGTTTTTTTATTAAATTAAGCAAAACTAATATTTTTTCGTTAATGTCATTGTTGAGTTTTCGCGCTTAATATCTAATCTATTTTGCGCAGACATACCCAAAAGTACAAATGGTGGGGAACCGCCTTCAATAATTGTTGCTTCAACGTTGTTCAGTATAATCGTACCAATCTTTAGTGTATTAAGTGTCACTTGATGCGCTGACACAACTCCATTTGCAGTTGACATAGTCACTTTCTGACCTCTTGCATAATCAATTTTGGCATACTTGGCATCTCCGCTATTTAAGGTGACGCTCGTTGCACCGCTATCAATAACGTATTTTAGTGAAGCCCCATTGATGGTTAAGTTTCCAAAAAAATGGCCTGCGCTATCTGCATATAAATGCACAGGTGAATTTAACTCACTTTCAGAAGAAGAATTATTGGCTGAACCAACTGATGCGGCTTGGCCCATCCCTAATACTTGTCGATTACCTTCAATTAATAATGTAGCCGAGCTGCTGTTTGCAGAAATCAACTTAACGCCATTTTTAATTTGCCCCGCTTTTAAACTGTGAGGGCCACTACCATTAATCATGATAAGCGCTTTATTGTTAAATAAGCCCACAACATTAACTTGTGTATCAGCAACTGCTTTTAACGTAAACACCAAAAGCACTAAAAAAAACATTTTATTAAAACTTTTCATCTTTACTCCAACATGTTTACTTAACCAAACATGGATTGTCCACCATGTGAGTTGGACAACTTTAAACCCAATGCTATCACAGCAAAACCAATCAGTGGAAACAATGCCACTAACAAGAAAGTTAATTGTCCACCTAACAGCTCTAATGCAAAACCGCCTGCAATACCGCCAATAGCACCGCCAAGACCATATGTGACACTATTATAAATAGCTTGACCTTTTGCCTGGTGCCTACCATTAAAAAATTGTGCAACAACTTCAATGGTAGCAGCATGAAAGCTACCAAACGTGGCGGCATGTAAACTTTGTGCCAATAATAGTAAATAAAGGTTATCAACTGCAACGCCTATGATTACAAAACGGATGACGGCCAATATTAAGCTAACTAAGATTACTGATTTAAGACTAAATCGACGCATGATGCTGGGCATCAATATAAAAATAAAAATTTCACAGACCACGCCAATAGACCACAACCAACCAATCATCCCTTTGCTATAGCCATGTTCCGCCAAATAGATTGAGTAAAAATTATAAAGAACACCATGTGCTGTGACCATTAATGCACATCCAACCAATAACGCAATCACTGTTGGGTTTTTAATAATATTCCATACTGAGAAATGATCGGTGTGATGTGGGGCAACCTTCACTTCAGGAAGCGTAAAAGTCAGCACAAATAATGCAATTTGAACGACTAAAATAGCCCAAAGTAAACTTGATATCCCGGCCCAATCAATAAGATAACCTAGTGATATAGAGGCCACGATAAAGCCAACAGAACCCCACATGCGAATACGGCTGTAATACCCTTTGGTATTGGCAAGATGTGCAAGCGTTAAAGATTCGGAAAGCGGCATGGTAGAACTCGTAAACAGACTTAACGCACCCATGACAAGCAGCATAGGCCAAAAACCTTGCACCCAGAAAACGGCAACAAACCCTAACACACCTAATACAGTATTAAGCCTAATCCAAATGGTTCGCTTTTGGGTATGATCTGCTAGCCACCCCCAAAAATTGGGGGCAAATATTCGGCTAATTTGGAATATGGACATTAAAATACCGATTTCAATTGGCGAAAACTGCTCTGATTGTAAATACAAGGCCCAATACGGAACAAATAATCCAACAAAGAAGTAATAGACGAAATAGAAACTTGATAGATTTCTATGTAATGTATGGCTCAATGGATTGAATACTAAATTTGCGTAAATTATATGGTTGGGGTTTCACATTGCACATCTGCATTTTGCGCGCGATCTCGTAAAGCGTGATCCATCAAAACAATGGCTAACATGGCTTCTGCAATCGGTGTTGCTCTAACTCCCACACAAGGGTCATGCCTGCCTGTTGTTTGCATAGACAAATCATTACCGCTTTTATCAATTGAGCGCCTGGCTTGTGGGATACTCGATGTTGGTTTTAAAGCAATATTGACATGAATATTTTGACCAGTTGAAATGCCGCCTAAAACACCGCCTGCATTATTGGTCGCAAACCCGCCTGATGTCATCTCATCCGAATGCACTGTTCCACGCTGAGAAACACTTGCAAATCCTGAACCAACCTCCACTCCCTTAACAGCGTTAATGCCCATCATCGCATGCGCAATATCTGCATCTAAACGATCAAAGACAGGCTCACCCCATCCTACTGGCACACCTTCAGCAATGATACTGATACGTGCGCCTACAGAATCCCGTTCATTACGTATCGTATCTAAATAAGCTTCAAGCTGAGGCAATACATCAAGATTAGGTGAAAAAAATGGATTTTCATTTACATGAGTCCAACTTTGAAATGGGATATCTATTTCACCAACTTGACTCATATACCCCCGAAATTCAACATTAAATCGTTCTATTAACCAATTTTTAGCGATGCCTCCCGCGGCAACTCGAACAGCGGTTTCACGAGCGCTTGAGCGACCTCCACCACGATAGTCACGAAAACCATATTTTTGGCTATAGGTATAATCAGCATGGCCTGGACGAAATGTATCTTTTATTTTACTGTAGTCTTGACTTCGCTGGTCCGTATTTCTAATCAACAAACCAATTGGAGCGCCAGTGGTTTTTCCTTCAAACACACCAGATAAAATTTCTACTAAATCAGCTTCTTTTCGCTGAGTAACATGCCTTGAAGTACCTGGTTTACGGCGATCTAAATCAAGCTGCAAGTCTTCGGCACAAAGTGATAAGCCTGGCGGACATCCATCAACCACACCACCAATAGCGGGGCCATGAGACTCGCCAAAAGTCGTTAATGTAAATAATTTGCCGATGGTGTTACCTGACATGGTGCAATCTCAATATTAAAAATGAATACGGATTTTACCACAATGGTTAGTTTTACTAGTAAATCCTAATATGGCAATACACGTTGTTAATGAAACATTAAGTCGCTAAACCGTTAATCCATTGAGAGTATAAAGTATGTGCTGTTTTGTTCAATTTTTTAACACGTTCAGATAGATTTTCTAACATTTCCTGTTTTGTTTGCACACCAGGACTATGATTAAATGAATGCACTTGAGACTCCCAACATTGACTCCATTTTTTAACGAGTGAATCCGTGATTTCTACATGGCATTGCAAAGCTAAATGCTTACCAATACCATAGGCTTGGTTAAGACAGTATTCACTTGATAATAAACGAGTTGCCCCAACCGGCAAGGAAAATGTTTCGCCATGCCAATGAAAGCCTAAAAACTGTTTCGTTGCGCCAAACCATTTTTCAGCATCCTCATTCTCGTGCACAATCAACTCACCCCAACCAATCTCTTGAACAGGATTGGTGGTCACATTCGCGCCAAACGCTTTGCTCATCAACTGACCTCCCAGACAATGTCCAATAACTGGAATATCTTTATCAACAGCCATTTGAATAAGCTTTATTGTTTGCGGAATCCATGGCAAATCATCATTCACACTCATGGGACCCCCCATTAAAACTAAACCACTATAACGGTTGATTGACATTGGAATATCATCACTTAAGTCAAGCCGCACTTCATGCCATGGAATTGCATGTTCGTTTAAAAAAGCACCTAAATAGCCTGCTCCTTCGCAATGCGCATTCCTAAAAACAACCACTGGTTTCATTTCTATTCCTAAAACATCACTTTTCGCTCAATATTTTATATTCTCCTAATGGAATGCCATCTATTGAATAAGAGCCAATTGCAGCTCTAATTAAACGTAATGTTGGAAAACCTACTTTTGCTGTCATACGGCGGACTTGTCTATTTTTACCTTCGTGAATTTTAATTTCTAACCAGCTTGTTGGAATGTTTTTTCTATCTCTAATTGGAGGGTCCCGTCGCCATAATAATTTGGGCTCATCAATGATATTTATTTGTGCAGGCTTTGTTATAAAGTCACCTAGATTGATCCCTTTAACTAGCGGTAGCAAATCGATATCAGTTGGTATACCCTCCACTTGAACCCAATAAGTCTTCATTTCTTTGTGTTTAGGGTGACTTAAACGGTGTTGCAAAGCGCCATCATCGGTTAAAATAAGTAAACCTTCAGAATCACTATCCAGCCGACCAGCTGCATAGACATTAGGTATATCAATGTAGTTTTTTAATGTGGGATGTTTCTCATGTGCACTGAATTGACACACCACATTAAAAGGCTTATTAAATAAAATTATCATCTACTAGGAAACGAACAATGGCATCAATGATTAAAGTTCCAAATACAGGTAATAAAATAACTGTTGGCGAAGACAACATACTAAATGTACCAAATAATCCAATTATCGCATTTATTGAAGGCGATGGTATAGGTGCAGACATTACTCCACCAATGATCAAAGTAGTCGATCATGCAGTCAATAAAGCCTATGGAGGAAAACGTCAAATAGCATGGATGGAAGTGTATGCTGGCGAAAAATCTACTCATATTTATGATAAAGACACTTGGCTTTCTACTGAAACCATGCAAGCACTTAGAGAATATGTCATTTCTATTAAAGGCCCATTAACAACACCAGTTGGCGGCGGCATACGATCTTTAAATGTATCGCTAAGGCAAGAGTTAGATCTTTATGTTTGCCAGCGCCCAGTACAATATTTTAAAGGTGTTCCAAGCCCAGTTAAACATCCTGAAAAAACGGACATGGTTATTTTCCGTGAAAATACTGAAGATATCTATGCTGGTATTGAATGGGCAGCTGGTACTGATGAAGTCCATAAGGTGATTCAGTTTTTAAGTGACATGGGCATGCGTAAGAAGATTCGCTTTCCAGAATCTTCTGCGATAGGCATAAAACCAGTTTCAATTGATGGCAGTAAACGATTGATTCGCAAAGCCATTCAATATGCTATTGATAACAATAGAAAATCAGTCACTATTACCCATAAAGGTAATATTATGAAGTTTACTGAAGGTGGTTTTAGAGATTGGGGATACGCCTTAGCAAAAGAAGAGTTTGGTGCTGTTGAAATGAATGGTGGTCCATGGTGCAAATTACCCAATGGTATTGTTATTAAAGATTGCATCGCAGACGCCTTTCTACAAGAAATCCTATTACACCCCTCAGACTATGATGTGGTTGCTGCATTAAATTTAAATGGTGACTATATGAGTGATGCCCTAGCAGCGCAAGTAGGCGGTATTGGCATTGCACCAGGCGCCAATTTAAGTGACACAGTAGCTATGTTTGAAGCTACGCACGGGACTGCACCCAATATTGCAGGCAAAAATATCGCCAACCCGAGCTCTCTCATTCTTTCAGCAGAGATGATGTTGCGACACATGGGATGGACTGAAGCAGCAGATTTAGTCCTTACTGGGGTTTCAAAAGCAATTCAATCAAAACGGGTAACGGGTGACTTTTCTTCACAAATGGAAGGCGCCACTCAAGTTGGAACTTCCGAATTTGGCGATGAAATTATAAAACACATGTAAGATTACATGTAATTATGCCTAAGCCCCTAAATTCAGGGGCTTTTTTCATCGCTACGATAACAAAATCGCTTTTGTTCGACTTTGTTGCACATAAGCCAACAATCATAGGCTTATTTAAAACAATCGCTAACAAATACAAGTGCAAAATCTTTACAAATACGCGCTTAACGTGCATTATAGTTTTGTAACAAATACTGTTTAACTACAGTAGTTTAATAAGAAAACATAATCAAGTGGATTAAAAGCGATAAATAAAATGGTAGTTGCTGCATCAAAAACAAAATTAAGCGGGCTCGCTCGCATGCTGATTAAAGAGGGTTTAATATCCGAAGAAGAAGCGACGGCGTTGCAATCACAAGCGGATATCGCCAATATTCCATTTATTTCACAAATAATTACAAGCAAAAAATTAACGGCTAATAAAATTGCAGAAGTCTCATCGAAAGCATTTGGCTTTCCCTACTTTAACCTAGACGCACTCAATCCAGAGTATTTACCAGACAAAAATATTGATATAAAACTGATGCAAAGAAACCGGGTTATTGGCTTGCAAAGCCGTAATAATGTTTTGTTTGTAGGAATTTCTGACCCAACAGTACTTCACTCACTAGATAGCGTGCAATTCCAAATGGGTATGAAGCTCTCCCCAGTCATTGTGGACGACGACAAACTTGGAAAGTGGATTGACAGTATTGTAGAGTCTAAAGACACTAGCATGGCATCCTTAGATGTGGGAGATGATTTTGATTTAGAAATGGGTGGTGCTGAAGAGGAAAGCCAGCCTGATAACACACAGGAAGTCGATGATGCGCCTGTTGTTAAGTTTTTGCAAAAAATGTTGCTGGATGCCATCAATGTTGGGGCTTCTGATTTACATTTTGAACCATATGAAAAATTTTATCGTATTAGATTTCGCGTTGACGGCGAGTTAAGGGATATCGCACAACCCCCGCTGGCAATTAAAGATAAACTAGCCTCTCGTATTAAAGTTATTTCTAATCTGGATATTTCTGAAAAGAGAATTCCTCAAGATGGCCGAATGAAATTAGTACTTTCTAAAACCCGCACCATTGATTTTCGTGTGAGCACTTTACCGTTGATTCATGGTGAAAAAATTGTCATGCGTATTTTAGACCCAACCAGTGCAACGCTAGGGATTGAAGCATTAGGTTATGAACCTAAACAACAGAAGTTACTTTTAGATGCAGTTAGCCGTCCATATGGCTTAGTATTAGTAACAGGGCCAACAGGTTCGGGTAAAACCGTTTCTTTATATACTTGTTTGAATATTTTAAATAATCCTGGCGTTAACATATCAACAGCTGAAGATCCGGCAGAAATCCCATTAGCAGGCATTAATCAAGTTAATGTAAACGATAAACAAGGGCTAACATTTGCAGCAGCATTGAAATCTTTTCTAAGGCAAGATCCAGATATTATTATGATTGGTGAGATTCGTGATTTAGAAACTGCTGATATGGCGATTAAAGCTGCCTCGACGGGTCATATGGTACTTTCAACATTGCATACTAACGACGCACCATCGACTCTAACCCGTTTAATGAACATGGGGGTCGCGCCATTTAATATCGCCTCTGCTGTTTCTCTTATTACAGCACAACGTCTTGCAAGACGATTATGCAAAAACTGCAAAGTCCCGATTGAAGCGCCCAAAGAAGCATTGCTTAAAGTTGGTTTTAAAGAAGAAGATTTCAAGCAAGAGTTTAAACTATTCGGCCCAAAAGAAGGTGGATGCGATCAATGTAACGGTGGGTATAAAGGACGAGTGGGCATCTATCAAGTCATGCCAGTCACAGAGGCGATTGCGAGAATTATTATGGAAAATGGCAATGCCATTGATATCGCTGATCAAGCTAAAAAAGAAGGTGTAAATGATTTAAGAAGATCTGGCATTTTAAAAGTAATGCAAGGGCTTACCTCAATTGCAGAAGTAGAAGCTTGTACAAACGAATAATCAATCAAGTTTGATAGAAAAAAATCAATTAAGGATACTACATGGCCACAAGCACTGGTAAAAATATTACCTTTCTATGGGAAGGTAAAGACAAAAAAGGCAAAATCGTCAAAGGAGAAATGCTTGCAAATGGCGATTCTTATGTCAGAGCCACTCTGCGGCGCCAAGGAATCAATGTCACAAAAGTGAAAAAACAAAGTGGCTTAGCTAAAAAAGGTAAAGTTACCGATAAGGACATTACTTTATTTACGCGCCAATTGGCCACTATGATGAAATCAGGTGTCCCATTACTTCAAGCTTTTGATATTGTAGGTAAAGGCCATAACAATCCTGCTGTGTCAAAACTTTTAGGTGATATTAAAGCAGATGTTGAAACAGGTAGTAGCCTCAGCGCAGCATTCAGAAAATACCCTCTTTTCTTTGACAATCTTTTCTGTAATTTAGTTGGCGCAGGTGAACAAGCAGGGATTCTAGACACTTTACTTGATCGATTAGCAACCTATAAAGAGAAGATTCTTGCAATCAAAAGTAAAATCAAGTCTGCGCTAATGTACCCAATTTCTATTGTAGTTGTAGCATTTATCATTACAGCTGTAATTATGATTTTTGTCGTACCTGCATTTAAAGAGTTGTTCTCAAGTTTTGGTGCTGACCTCCCTGCACCAACCTTATTTGTAATGTCAATCTCAGATTTTTTTGTGTCATATTGGTGGGCCATTTTCGGTGCTATTGGATTTGGTCTCTGGTTTTTCTTCTATACATGGAAACGATCAGAAAACATGCAAGCAACCATGGATAGATTAGTACTTAAACTTCCCATTTTCGGCGAAGTAATCCGAAAGGCAACACTTGCAAGGTTTGCTCGAACTTTAGCAACAATGTTTGCTGCAGGGGTTCCTCTCGTTGAAGCTTTAGATTCAGTTGCTGGGGCATCTGGCAATCGCATTTATTATGATGCGACAAAACGTATTCAAAGTGAAATTAGTACAGGCACAAGTTTAACTGTTGCAATGCAAAATAGTGAAGTTTTCCCCAACATGATGTTACAAATGACAGCCATTGGTGAAGAGTCTGGCGCCCTAGACAGTATGTTAGGTAAAGTTGCAGACTTCTATGAAGAAGAAGTTGATGATGCTGTTGAAGGCCTATCCAGCCTAATGGAGCCTATTATTATGGTCGTTCTTGGCGTCCTGATTGGTGGTTTAGTTGTTGCAATGTATCTGCCAATATTCAAACTTGGTTCTGTAGTTTAATTAATTTACTTTTGCAGCCTGCAATGATTCTTCAATCGTTTGATATGGTTGCGCGCCCATCATCCGCTTGCCATCAGAAAAAATAAGTGTCGGCGTACTGGTAACCCCGACTTTTCTGGCTAAGTTTCCAACCTCTTCTAAAGGCACTTTGCAATTGCCAGCAGAGCTAGGTAATTTATCATTCAATATCCAGTCATTCCATGCTTTTACACGGTTATCAGCGCACCAAATCAATTTTGATTTATCGGCTGCATTAGGGTGTAATTGTTCTAGGGGGTATAAAAAAGTATAAATCGTCACATCTGTAATCTGACTTAGCTCATTCCGTTCTAGCCGTTTACAATAAGGGCAATCTACATCTGAAAATATTGCAACTTTACGACTACCATTACCTTTAACAACTTTAATTGCCTTTTCTAATGGCAGAGTATTAAAATCAATGCGTGTTAATTCTTCTAAGCGAGCACCTGTTATATCTTTTCTGGTTTTTGGATCAACCAAATGCCCTTCAGCAATTAAAAAAGTAAGGTTCTCATCTGTATAAACAATTTGACCACCCATAAATACTTCATACAAGCCAGCATAGGGTGTTTTAACAATACTTTCTACTTTAAATTTTGGGTATGCCACCTCAATCTTTTTTTTCAAACTAGCTACATCTGCCATGGCTAATTGACTAAAGCAAAAAATAACGGCTAATACTATATGTTTAATTCTCATCATTTGTATTCTCATATTGGCGGCATTAGGCAACCGCTTGTTTAATTAAAGTGTTTTTTATACTTGGGTGACTATTTAAACGAAGCATTGCTATGCTTGTTAAACGCTTTGCCCATGAAGAATCAATCGAAAACAAACGATCTAGACCTGATGTTAATAGATTCATGTTTAGGACGTCTGCCTTTCGAACTCGTTCATATTGTCTTAAAAAAATGTTATCCCCAATATCCTGAAGTGGATGTCGACTAGCTAATAACGTTTGCAATGCAATCGTATCACGAAAACCTAAATTTGCGCCTTGCCCTGCCATTGGATGCACTTTATGCGCTGCATCTCCCAAAAAAACAACACGTTCAGCAATGAGTTTATTTGCCGTTTGCTGAACTAGCGCAAAAGTGTAAGTATTAGTAATTGGCTTAAGCTTTCCTAAAACTCGATTAGACTTTTCTTCAACTGCTAAAGCCAAATTTTCGGTCGATAGGTTTAACAACTCACTGGCTAATTCCGTTGATAATGCCCATACCATAGAAACGTGTTGCGATGGCAAGGGGAGCAATGCAAGGGTTTCGTGCGATGAAAACCATTGACGCGCCACATTCCCGTGACTTGTTTCTAGTTGATAATTTGCAACTAAAGCAGTTTGTTTAAAATCTCTAAGCTTAGTCGCAACATCTAACTGTTGCCTTACAAAAGAATGTTCTCCATCAGCTGCAATCAAAAGATTAGCTGAAATTTTTGTATTATCATCAAAAGTAAGCTCAACTCTATCATCAACGTAATGTATGTTTTGACATGACACTCCCATTTGTGTTGGTATACTAAGTGCATCTATCTTTTGCCAAAGCGCTTGCATTAAGTTTTGATTTTCAATAATACAGGCCAGCTTAGAAAGATTGGCATCTTGTGATGACAATATTAATGGCGATTCTGAATCAGAATGCCACAAAGACATTGCTTCGACATTATTTACTCTTTTTTGATCAACTGCAGACCATATATCAAGAGATGTTAACCAATGTTCGGTGGCAGGGGTAAGCGCATAAACTCTAGGATCCCAAGCGTCTATTAATTGATTGATACGTGGCTTGGCATCGACTAATAGAACTTGCATCCCCAGATTTGCCAACGAAATCGCAGCAGACAACCCAACCAAGCCTGCGCCAAAAACAATGATATCCTTGTTTTTAAGTGTCCTATTTCCCATAAGTCAATTAACGCACAAGCATCGACTTTGCTGGCATCAAGACATCCAACAGGCCTAACCCTAATCCACGAACTGAAGGCAATCCCACTAAATCATTTGAAAAAACACTGACTAAAAAGTCAGTAAACATTAAACCACCTTTTGTGTCTTTCAATCTCATTTTTGCATAATCTTCAAGCGTATTTTTTGATCCCCATGCTGATTCAGGCAACTGTAACAAGATACTTGCTAGAGAAGTTGCATCACGCAAACCAACATTAAAGCCCTGACCAGCTACTGGGTGCATTGTCTGCGCCGAGTTACCAATAACGGCAAGGTGAGGCGTGATGTTATCTTCTAATTGTGATTTCATTAATGGGAAGCTCATCCGCTTTTCAATCGATAGAAACTGCCCAACCCTATCACCAAAAGCTTGATGCAACTCATTTAAAAATTCACAATCTTCAAGCGTTAATAATCTGTCTATACTAGCTTTTTCACCAGTCCATACCAACGAAAAATCTCGTTTTCCATTTGGCAATAATGCCATTGGACCAGCTGGGGTAAAACGCTCGTAGGCTATGTGACAATGCGGTAGCTCACATGATACTTTACTCACTAAGGCATCATGCCCATATGATTTGGTTTTTCGCTTTAATGTTGGGATATTTTCTAAACTACGCCCACCTTCTGCTACAACGAGCAACTCAGACGAAACAGTTTGAATCTCTCCAGCAAAAGAAAAGTCTACCTCCGCCGATTGGTCATTTAACCGAATTGCAGAAGCTGTTGCTTCATAACAGACGTTTTCAGCATTTATACTGCTATCTAAAGCTTGCATTAATGCACCATAGGAAACAACATACCCAAGTGCTGGCAAGTCATAATCGTTGGCATTGAGCTTGGTCCTACCAGCACTGCCTCGTTGCGAAACATGTATCGTATTGATTGCTGTACTTGTTTCAGCCGCTATTTTCCACACACCCAATTTATCTAAAATCATTTTAGACCCATAGGACAATGCTAATGCACGATGATCGTGGTATGCAGCACCCTTCTTTCGTGTTTCTAAAACGCAAACTGAAAAACCTTGCTGCTGCATTGTCAGTGCAAGCACCAACCCTACCGGACCACCCCCAACAATAACAAGCGATTGTTTTTTTGATTGATTTGCCACTATTGTACTTCTGACATTGTAAATTCAATTTCTGCTACTGTTTTTGGTGCATTTTTAGTCAATATCTCACAGCCCGAATTCGTCACAACAACATCATCTTCAATCCGAATGCCAATATGATGAAAATGCTCAGGTACGTTATCTGCTGGTCGTATATAACAACCCGGCTCGACCGTTAAAACATTGCCCTGCTGCAACATACGCCACTGACCTAATTTATCCTTATATTCTCCAGCGTCATGTACATCTAAACCTAACCAATGCCCTGTTCTGTGCATATAAAACTGTCTGTAACTTCCATTTTCCAGCACTTCATCTTTCGAACCATGACATAAACCAAAATCAATAAATCCTTGAATCAATACGTCCAACGCAGCTTCATGCGGTGCATTCCAATGGTTATTAATGTTCACTTTTTCAATAGCCGCTGATTGTGCAGCAAGCACCAATTCATACACATCTTTTTGCACTGCTGTAAATTTTCCGTTTACTGGAAAAGTACGCGTGATATCAGAGGCATAACCATCTAACTCACAACCTGCATCAATTAATAGTAAATCACCGTTTTTTAACTCACAATTATTAGCATTGTAATGAAGTGTGCATGCATTTTGACCGCCAGCAACAATACTGGTATAGGCTGGCGCTTGTGCACCTTTACGATAGAACTCATGCAAAAATTCTGCTTCTATTTCATTTTCAAGTTTACCTGGTTTGGTTTTTTGCATTGCACGTAAATGGGCACCCGCTGCAATATTTGCTGACGATCGCATCACATCTAATTCGTATGCCGTTTTCACCAATCGCATTTCATCAATGAGTTTGCGAATATCTACCATCTCATCAGGCGCACCCATTCCCGTCCTAGCCTGTGATCGTAGATCGTTTAACCAACGCAAGACCTTGCTATCCCAATGACAATCTGCCCCCAAGCTATAAAAAAGTTTGGACTGACTTCCTATAAACGTAGGCAGAATTTCATCGACTGCATCAATAACATACGTTTCATCAAACCCAAATACAGTTTTTGCAGCTTCTGAACCATACCTAAAACCATCCCATATTTCGCGCTCCATATTTTTATCGCGACAAAATAAAATACTTTTAGGGTTACTGCCTGCAATCAAAACAAGCAATGCTTCTGGCTCTTTGAATCCTGTAAGGTAGTAAAAATAACTATCAAACCGATAAGGAAAATGGCTATCTCGATTCCGTAGCATCTCTGGTGATGTTGGAATAATCGCCACGCCCTGCGCCATCTGGGCAAGCAACTTACTTCGTCTAACACTATATTCTTTAATAGAAAAGCTCAATTAGAAATCCCGTTTATTTACATTATTTTAGCTTATATGGCAGCCAGAATGATGATTTGTTCAATCAAGTTAACTCTGCATCATGCTATTAATTTGTGCCAACCTTTTTGGTGTGCCAATGTCATGCCATATTCCCTCAAAGCATTCGCCAGTGATAAGTCCAGCTTTCATCGCAGAGATCAATAGTGGCGCTAACTTTGCTGGCTCACCCTTCACCACATCTTGAAACAGTTTAGGAGAATATACTCCTACCCCAGAAAAAGTCAGCTTTTGATCACCACTCATAACCAAATGACCTTCATGTAAAACAAAGTCACCGTTTGGATGCTGCGGTGGATTTTGTACCATCACTAAATGAGCTAGGTTAGGCTTAATTAAAACTTTTTTTAATTGGCTAAAATCAATCTCACAAAACACATCGCCATTGATCACTAAAAATGGGCTTTCCCCCAAAATGGGCAATGCATTGGCTATACCTCCTGCTGTTTCCAAAGCCTTAGCTTCTTGACTGTACTCAATATTGACATCCCACTTTTCCCCATCTCCTAACGCATCTTCTATTTTCTGACCCAAATAAGCATGGTTAATCACTATCTCTTTAAAACCAGCTTTAGCTAACCGCTCAAGATGCCAAACAATTAATGGTTTATCAGCAATTTTTAGCAATGGTTTTGGTGTGTTTGCAGTTAGTGGCATCATTCGTTGCCCTCGACCAGCTGCAAGTATCATGGCTTTCATTAAAATGTGTACCCTGCTTTTTCTTGATACCCTTCAAGCTGATTTAATAATTTCAGCATTGGTCGCAGTTCAATATATCGGCCACATACACGTCGCAAATAATCCATAACTAATGGCATATCTTTTATATACCCATCCTTACCATCGCGATAAGCTAATCTAGCGAAAATGCCAAGCACTTTAATATGTCTTTGCGCACCCATCCATTCAAAATCTCTATAAAACTCACTAAAATCTCTAGAAACTGGCAGGTCAGCTTTTCTAGCGGGCTCCCAATAACGCACTGCCCAATCAATGATTTGCTCTTCCTCCCAACCAATATAGGCATCTTTTAACAAAGAAACCAAGTCATAGGTAATTGGACCATAAACTGCATCTTGAAAATCTAAAATACCAGGGTTATTTTCGCATATCATCAAGTTACGTGAGTGATAATCCCGATGAACGTATACTTGCCCTTGATTTACAATATTTTGCGTTAATAGTGAAAACGTTTTCTGGAGCACCAATTGTTGTGAATCATCTAAACTAATATTAAGATGTTTAGCAATATACCAATCAGGTAACAGCTGCATCTCACGGTTTAATAAGTCTGCGTCATAGGGTGGCAATAGATCAGGTTGACTAGCTTTCTGGAGTGTAATAAGTGCCTGTGTCGCATCTCCGTATAACTGCTGAGCATTTTCTTTTGAAAGTACAGATAAATAAGTCTTATCACCTAAATCACCAAGCAATAAAAAACCTTGTGATAAATCTTGCTTGATAATTTCAGGTACATTAAGCCCACAATCTAAAAAGAGCTTTGCAACAAAAACAAAAGACTCACAACTCTCTTGCAATGGAGGAGCATCCATTGCAATGTAAGTATCGCCACTCGAATGCACACGAAAATAACGGCGAAAGCTTGCATCTGCCGAAGCCGTGGTCATTGTAAAGTCCTGACCATTTAGCACATTATTTAACCATTTTTCTAACTGTTTTTTTCTATCCACAAGTACCTTCTTATATTTGTTGTTAAGCTTTATAATGCGATAATACTTGCATTTAGGCTGTATTCTTTACTCAATAAACGAGATTTTATCACTGGCAAGGAAAATACAGTATTTCGGCGCTTCATACGATAATTTAATTCATTAAACATTTGACCAACAATTACTCAAATCTGCTACTTACTAAACATGCATTTGTAATAAAAGTGATAATAAATGCATGTTTAGCCTATTTATTCAGCTTTAGCTTACAAACTAGCGCTGAAACCATGACGCTCGAATTAAACAAAGTGCCTGAAACGGCTCTCCCAGAACCGCAAACAGGTGCAATTGAAATTGAAGGCGACAAGATTGACTTGCATTTGGATAGGAAAATGCGTGCTTCTGGTAATGCAATCATTACCAGAGATGGGCAAAAAATTTATGGTGACACGATTGAATACGATATCCTTAATGATGAGTTACAAGTGAATGGTAACGCCCGAATTGACCTTGGTGATAGTGAGCTCACTGGCCCATCGTTAAAAATGAAATTAACAGAAAGCATTGGTGAAATGAAGAATGCCAGTGTGACACTTAAAAGAGAAATCACAACAAATGAAATTAAAGACAGAGTTTATAACAACCCCGCTGTTTACACCCAATCTAAGTTACTAAACACACAAACAATCTTAACTGATGATCCAAAGCTCTATCAGGATAATTACCGAGAACCGCCAACGCCAATCGGTCAAACATCGATTGATGCGAAGTTTAATTCATCACGCGGCGATGCTGAAGAGGTGCTGTTCGACGGCCCCAATAAAAAGCGTTTAAAAAATGCACGTTATACCACTTGTGAAGCTGGTGTTGAAGACTGGTATATCAAAGCAAGCAATATCGAGTTAGATGCTTACACGCAATCAGGCACAGCAAAAAATGCGAGAGTTGAGTTTAAAGGTATCCCACTCCTTTATTCTCCTTGGTTAAGTTTTTCATTTAATAATGAAAGAAAATCTGGGTTTTTAGCCCCAACAGTTGGGTCAACAAGCCGAAGCGGTTTTGAAACACTTTTACCTTACTACTGGAACATTGCACCAAATAAAGACGCAACCTTAGGCGTCCGTTACTTGAGCCGAAGAGGGGAACAGCTTCAGGGTGTATTTAGATACCTTGGTGAAAATTATTCAGGAACCAATAGTATTGAATATTTAAACAACGATGATCTTACTGGTGATCAACGTTACTTTGTTAATGTTAACCATAACCATCTTTTTGGTAATGGGTGGTCAGCCGGTTATAATATCGAAAAAGTATCTGATGATGAGTACTTCTCTGACATGTCAACTCGCATTATTAGTACCAGTCGCGTTAATCTGCCACAAGCTGGGCGTGTTGACTATGTTGGTGATGTTTGGCGTTTCAATGGTTTACTACAAAAATATCAAACCTTAGACCAAATCAATTTCCCATACGAACGTTTGCCGCAATTAACATTAACAGCAGATAAAGAGTGGCGTTACCTCAACACGAATCTATATAGTCAATATACTTATTTTGATCAAAATAAAGATGCGGCTATTGCTGCCACAGGTAGCCGATTAACTGTTTACCCTAGCATCAGTGTGCCTATGACTCAGCCCTTTGGCTTTATTACGCCAAAATTCGGCATTCACTCTACTCACTATGATTTAAAAGATAACAACTTTAATGTTAACGGTCAAAATATAAGCAATAATTCAGCTAGCAGGACTTTACCTATTGTCAGTTTAGATAGCGGATTATATTTTGAGCGAGATTTTGATGTGGTTAAAAACAGCTACACACAAACCATAGAACCACGCTTATTCTATGTTTATATCCCTAATAAAGAACAAGATTTGCTTCCTGTATTTGACTCAGCAGTTTCAGATTTGAATATGACAACGCTATTTACAGAAAATCAATTTACTGGAGATGACCGAGTTAATAATGCGAACCAACTGAGCCTTGCGGTGACTTCACGTATGATTGACAGTAATACTGGAATAGAACGTTTTGCAGCGACAGTTGGCCAACGATACTATTTTACAGATCAAGAGGTTTCTTTGCCTGGTGACACAACGCCTCTTCAGGGCGGATCAACGGCTGAAAGTAACTCATCCGACATTATTGCTGCTATGACCGCTAGGCTGTCCAACCAGTGGAAACTCGATGCCTTTTGGCAATACAATACTGATGATGCCGGAATGGTGCGAACCAACATATTAAGCCGATATAATCCAGAACCTGGAAAATTGATTAATGCAGGATATCGTTATACGCAACAGTTCTTAGAACAAATCAACGTTTCTGGTCAATGGCCGTTAAGTCAAGGGTGGTATGGCGTAAGTCGCTTTAACTATTCACTCCGTGAAAAAACACTGATTGAAAGCTTAGCAGGGCTAGAATATGATGCTGGTTGTTGGCAAGCAAGAGCAGTATTACAGCGCGTTGAAACAGCAACCGCAGATGCAAACTATGGCTTTTTTATTCAACTTGAGCTTGGAGGCTTAGCATCTATTGGCTCTAATCCACTCAACCTCTTAAGACGTGACATTCCCGGATATTTAAGTTCAAGCGAAATTCCGGATATCTATAGACAACAAAACTACTATCAATGACACACATGAACATAACTAACGCTATTATTAGAATATTTAACATCACAGCAATCAGCTTTTTATGTTGCTTTTTTTCAGTATCCGCCACGGCAGATAACATTGTAAAGATGGATAGAATTGTCGCAGTAGTAGACAAAGATGTGATTACAGAAAGAGAACTTGAAGATAAGGTGCAATCAGTGGCTAGCCAACTAGAAAAGCAAGGCAAGCAACTCCCATCAGAAAAAGTATTAAGAAAACAAATTTTAGAGCGTTTAATTGTAGACAATTTACAATTACAATTAGCTGCTCAGAGAGGTATTAAAGTCAACGATTCTCAATTAGATATTACTATTCAACGTATAGCTGAACAAAACAAAATGAATCTAAAAGAGTTTCAAGCAGCTTTAGCTAATGATGGAATTCCTTTTAATCAATTTCGCGAAGATATGAGAAATGAAATCACTATTTCAAGATTAAAAGATAGCGAAGTGGATAGACGAGTCAGCGTTAGTGATGGTGAAGTTGACAACTATTTAACGACCCAAGAAAACAATAAAAATACACAACAACAAGAATATGAAATCTCACAGATATTAATTCGCACACCAGAGGAAAGTACGCCAGAAGACTTAGAATTAGCAAAGCGAAAAATTGAAGATGTAATGAAAATGCTCGATAGTGGCGAGAGTTTTGAACAAGCATCAGCTACTTTTTCTGATGCGCCAAACGCACTTGAAGGCGGCTCTATGGGCTGGCGAAACAGTGGGCAAATACCGCCAGATTTCTTAGCACTGTTACAAAGCATGGAAGTTGGTCAAGTTTCAAAACCTCTCAGAAGTCCAAATGGATTTCATATTATCAAAGTGACAAACAAACGTAATACTGACTCAACCCTTATTGTTGATCAAACAAAGGTGCGCCATATTTTAATAAAATTGAACGAAGTGGTTTCTGAGCAAGATGCAAAACAGAAAATGGACGGTCTTAAAGAACGCTTAGACAATGGCGCCAAATTTGATGACTTAGCAAGACAATATTCAGAAGATGGTTCAGCAAATAATGGTGGCGACTTAGGCTGGGTAAACCCTGGTGATACAGTGACAGAATTTGAAGAAGCAATGAATGCGCTTGAAATTAATGAAATCAGCAAACCTATTCGCTCCCCTTTTGGCTGGCATATTATCGAAGTACTAGAACGTCGCAAACAAGATATGACTGAGCAAGCTGCTAGAATAAAAGCCCGTAAAGAAATACAACAGCGTAAAGTAGAAGAAGCTTATCAAGATTGGTTACATGAAATTCGTGACCAAGCATTTGTTGAGCTACGTCTTGAAGATACCTTTTAAGCAAATAAGCTTAATCATTTACTTTGGAAAATAACCTCCCACGAATAGCCGTCACATCTGGAGAACCAGCTGGAATAGGACCAGACCTATGCCTAATGCTAGCCTCTCAGGATGTACATGCAAATATCACCATTATAGGTGACATGAAAATGCTTGCCGATCGAGCAAAACAACTACATTTAGATATCGAATTATCAGCATATCCATCTCAGTCATCAGATAGTTTAAATTCCATATCTGTATTACATATACCAACTGCCAACAATGTGATTGCAGGAAAATTGGATAAGCATAATAGTCAATATGTTTTAAACACCTTAAACAGTTCGATAGATTTATGTCAAAAAGGTATCTTTGATGCCGTTGTTACTGCGCCTGTTCATAAAGGCATTATCAATGAAGCCAACATCTCCTTTACAGGACATACCGAGTTTTTTGCAGAACACACCCAAACAGACCAAGTTGTTATGATGCTAGTGGGAGGAGGCTTAAGAGTAGCGCTTGCTACAACACATTTACCATTGGGAAAAGTGCCATCAGCTATTAACCAAACACATTTAGAGCAGACAATTCGCATTCTTCATGCCGATTTAATTAATAAATTTCATATTCATCAGCCACGCATCTTAGTTGCAGGGCTAAACCCCCATGCCGGGGAGGATGGTTATTTAGGTGATGAAGAAATCACCATTATCAATCCTATTCTTAACAAACTTCGGCAAGAAGGGATGCAACTCATTGGAGCACTTCCTGCAGATACGTTATTTACACAAAAGTATTTGCAAAATGCAGACGCTGTATTAGCGATGTATCATGACCAAGGCTTGTCTGTTCTCAAATATGCAAGTTTTGGTAAAGGTGTAAATATTACTTTAGGATTACCCATTATTAGAACATCGGTTGATCACGGTACTGCATTAGAGTTAGCGGGTACTGGTAACATTAACCTAGGTAGCATGCTTGCAGCCATAAAATTAGCTGCCGAACTAGCGAGTGTAAACAATACTAAAATATAATATGAATCATCAAGCAAAAAAAAGATTTGGTCAAAACTTCTTAATAGATCAAGCTATCATTGCAAACTTAGTCAGCGCTATCAACCCCAAAAACGGTGAAACATTAATAGAAATAGGTCCTGGCTTAGGGGCACTCACAAAACCTTTACTACAATATGTAACTGAATTACAAGTTATTGAGATTGACCGTGATATTGTTAGCTGGATGAATACCGAATATGCAATGCCTGCATTTTCAAAAAATAAACTTATCATCCACAATGTTGATGCGCTCAAATTTAATTTTTCCAAATTAGGTAATCAGCTCCGCATTACTGGCAATTTGCCCTACAATATTTCCACCCCCATTTTATTTCATTTGCTAGAAAACTTATCAAGCATTAAAGATATGCACTTTATGCTACAAAAAGAAGTGGTTGAGCGCATGGTTGCAGTGCCATCAACACCAGCATATGGGCGTTTAAGTGTCATGCTTCAATATCATTTAGCAATGGAGTACCTGTTAACTGTACCGCCAGAAGCATTTAATCCAGCCCCAAAAGTAGAGTCTGCTTTTGTAAGATGCACTCCGCATAAAACGATGCCATTTATTGCAAGAGACACAGACATGCTGGCTAAAGTTGTACTTGCCGCATTTTCTCAACGCCGAAAAACGATTCGCAATACACTAAAACCATTTTTAAATAATGAAGATTTTAATGCATTGAATATTGACCCTCAGCGCAGAGCAGAAACATTAAGCGTTCAAGAATTTGTTGCGATTACAAATTATCTTGAATAACGTTTTGGCTGATATAATTTTAATTAAGTTGATTATTTTTATTTAAACCTATAGAGAGAACCGTATGAGAATCATTTTATTGGGTGCGCCAGGTGCTGGCAAAGGCACGCAAGCTACTTTTATCAAAGACCACTACAATATTCCACAAATTTCAACTGGGGACATGCTTCGCGCTGCAGTAAAAGCTGGCACGCCTTTAGGCCTTGAAGCAAAAAGCTATATGACAAGTGGCGGTTTAGTACCAGATGCCGTCATTATTGGCTTGGTTAAAGAACGTATCAAAGAAGATGATTGCAATAATGGTTTTTTATTTGATGGATTCCCTAGAACAATTCCACAAGCGGATGCCATGAAAGAAGCTGGTGTGATGATTGATTATGTAGTGGAAATAGATGTACCAGACAGTGCAATTATTGAACGAATGAGTGGACGTCGTAGCCACCCTGAAAGTGGTCGAACCTACCATACAACATTTAATCCCCCAAAAGTTGAAGGTAAAGATGATGTGACTGGCGAAGACTTAGTTCAACGTGAGGATGATAAAGAAGATACAGTAAAAAAACGGTTAGAAGTTTATCATGATCAAACAAAACCGCTGGTGGATTACTATGCTTCTTGGGCGAATAATGGCACTGAAGGTGCGCCTAAACATGTTAAAGTCAACGGCTTAGGTGAAATGAATACAATCCGAGACAATATTCTTAATGCCCTTTCATAAGAGTTGCTATAAGTTTAATAAAACATGGCCTTGATGAAGCAAAGGATTATCAATGCGTGATAACCAAGCACGCAAAAATGACAGGAAAGAAAATAGCTTTCCCATCGTTCGCAGCATTAAGGCCAGCAACCTAATAAGCTGGCTTAAATTAGGTGTCAAAGATTTAAGAGAAGCAAAACTCGCCAGCCTTTTTTATGGTGTGATTTTTGCCAGTGCTGGGTTGCTTATGCATACGGTATTGTTTGATGCTAGTTGGTTACTCTCAGGTCTCACAACTGGCTTTTTGCTTGTTGGTCCTTTTTTGGCGATGGGTTTATATGATCTTAGTCGCCGCATGGAATTAGGTGAAAAACCTAAACTCATTCCAACACTAACTGCTTGGCGATCTAATATGATGAATGTTGGCATCTTCGCCGGTGTGCTTATTGTTATTTTACTTATTTGGGCACGTGCATCTCTCGTTATTTTTGCGCTTTTTTTTCATGGTGGATTACCTACTTTTCAAGATATTATTCAAACAATTATTGGCTTTGAGCAGCCTACTTTTGCGATGGTTTATTTTGCAGTGGGCGGATTTTTTGCTGCATTTGTTTTCTCTGTTAGCGTCACAGCGATTCCTTTAATGGCTGATCGTCAAACTGATGCTGTAACAGCATCTATTGCTAGCCTTATTTCAGTGGTTCGTAATCCTTTGCCGATGTTGCTTTGGGCTATGATTATTGTCACACTTGTAGTGATTGGTTTTGCCACAAGCTTTATTGGTCTAATTATCACCATGCCCATTATTGGTCATGCAAGTTGGCATGCATATCGCGATTTGATTGAATAAATCACTAATAAAAGTATCCGCTCCTTTTAGTGATTTACTCAAGCCGTTATTGCCCATGCCAAAGGCATTGCCTTCAAGTATAATGGCGCTTTTACTTATAGCTTCCTAACTTATGCAACAGCAATACCCCTTCAAAGAAATCGAGAATAACGCACAAAAGTATTGGGACAAAAACCAAGCGTTTAAAGCAGATAGCAATAGCAAAAAACCAAAATACTATTGTTTATCTATGTTCCCTTACCCAAGTGGAAAACTCCATATGGGGCATGTGCGCAATTACACGATTGGTGATGTTTTAAGTCGCTATCACCATATGAAAGGCTTTAACGTGCTGCAACCAATGGGTTGGGATGCTTTCGGCCTTCCTGCTGAAAATGCTGCTATTCAAAATAATGTCCCGCCAGCAAAATGGACTTATGACAATATCGCTTATATGCGGACTCAACTCAAGTCATTAGGCTTTGCCATTGATTGGTCACGTGAGTTAGCAACATGTCAGCCTGAATATTATAAGTGGAATCAATGGTTATTTTTACGCATGCTAGAAAAAGGCATTGCTTATAAAAAAACACAAACTGTTAACTGGGACCCTTTTGTTGAAAGCGTTCTTGGCAATGAGCTAGTGTTTGTAGGTCGCGGATGGCGCACAGGGGCAATGGTTGAAAAACGTGAAATCCCTGGCTATTACTTTAATATTACAAGTTATGCGCCACAGTTATTAGCAGATTTAGATAAACTCGATGGTTGGCCAGAACGTGTTAAAACCATGCAAGCCAATTGGATTGGTAAAAGTATTGGCGTTCGTTTTGCTTTTACCCACAATATTCAAGACAAAAACAATAGACTCATTGATGACGGCAAGCTGTGGGTCTTCACCACCCGTGCCGACACGATTATGGGGGTCACATTTTGTGCGGTTGCAGCAGAGCATCCATTGGCAACCCATGCAGCGCAAAATAATCCTGAATTGGCTGCATTTATTGAAAAATGTAAAACAGGCTCTGTTTCTGAAGCAGATATGGCAACCATGGAAAAAGAAGGGATGAATACAGGCTTGACAGTTAGCCATCCTCTGACTGGAGAACCTGTCCCAGTATGGGTTGGCAATTATGTACTCATGTCTTACGGAGAAGGTGCCGTCATGGCGGTGCCGGCGCATGATGAACGCGACTTTGGCTTTGCTAAGAAATATCATTTATCCATTAAACAAGTCATAGCTGTTGAAGACAAACCGTTTTCTGATGAAAAATGGCAGGAATGGTATGGTGATAAATCAAACAGTACTTGTATTCATTCAGGCGCCTATGATGGATTAAACTATGTCGATGCAGTTGATGCAATTGCAAAAGATTTAACCGCTAAAAACTTAGGTGATAAACAAATAAACTGGCGACTGCGTGATTGGGGTGTTTCACGTCAACGCTATTGGGGTTGCCCCATCCCGATTATCCATTGCGAATCATGTGGTGATGTACCGGTTCCTGATGATCAATTACCCGTTAAACTGCCTGAAGACTGTGTGCCAGATGGCTCTGGCAACCCACTTAATAAACTTGAAAGCTTCGTTCATTGCGCATGTCCAAGTTGCGGAAAACCAGCAAAACGGGAGACAGACACCATGGATACTTTTGTAGACTCAAGTTGGTATTACGCTCGTTACGCAAGCGGCCTAAGTAATGATGCCATGGTTGATGAACAAACCAACCATTGGATGCCAGTAGATCAATATATTGGGGGTATTGAACATGCAATTTTACATTTACTTTACTCTCGATTTTGGAGCAAAGTGATGCGCGATTTAGGTTTGGTCAATTACGATGAACCATTTGCAAACCTATTAACGCAAGGCATGGTACTTAATCATATTTTCTCACGCCGAACGGTTAAAGGCGGTATTGAGTATTTTTCACCAGAAGAAGTCAGCTTAGTGAATGATGATCATGGTAAAACCATTGGCGCTAACTTGCTTGCAGATGGTAAGTCAGTAGATTTTCAGGGCATGGGAACTATGTCTAAATCAAAACGCAATGGTGTCGATCCGCAATCATTGATTGAACAGTATGGTGCAGATACTGCCCGCTTCTTCATGATGTTTGCTGCTCCACCTGAACAAACACTTGAATGGTCTGATAGTGGAGTTGAAGGCTCTCATCGCTTCTTAAAAAGGGTTTGGGCATTTGGTTATGTGCTATCAACAGAAACAAAAACGGCTTTACCAAAAAAACTCAGTAGTCACTTAGCTACAGCAAGACGTGAAATTCATCTTGGCTTAAAACAAGCAACTTATGATCTAGATCGTCAACAATTTAACACGGTTGCATCTAGTGGGATGAAGATACTCAACACGTTAGAAAAATTACAAAAAGAAGAAGAAGCAGATTGGCAAAGTGTTGCGCATGAAGGTTTTTCTATATTATTGCGTTTACTTTCTCCATTATCGCCACATATTGCACAAACGCTTTGGAACGAACTTGCATACGGCGATGATATTCTCAATGCTAGTTGGCCAGAAGCATTAGAATCGGCTATGGTGCAAGATGAAGTCAAGCTGATGATACAAGTCAACGGTAAATTACGTGGTGACTTAGAAGTTTCTCGAAGTACTAGCAAAGAGGCTATTGAACAGTTAGTGCTTGAACAAGATTGCGTCACTAAGTTCTTGGTTGATGGTAAAAGTGTGCGTAAAATCATTGTTGTTCCCAACAAATTGATTAATGTAGTGATTGGATAATCATTGAAAAATATTCTACGCCTTTACTTAATTACGTTCATAGTTTTGGCTTCAACAGCCTGTGGCTTTCATCTTCGTGGCCCGAGTGATATCCCTTTTGAATCTATATCAATTGAAGGCAACACCTTAGTGATTTCAAAAGACCTTAAAAGGTCATTAATGACGAGCGACATCACCATTCTAGAATCACCAAAAGACGCAGAACTACGTCTTGAATTAGTCGGTGAAGAAAATGAAAAACGCATTCTTTCGTTAGCAGGCGCTGGTACAGTCAATGAGTATGAACTCTATTATCGTGTCCACTACCGGACCAAGCTTGCCGACCAGTCCACATGGAGTGATGTAAACACAATCGAGTCAAGGCGTGATTTTACTTATAGCGATGCGAATATCTTAGCGAAGCTAACAGAAGAGCAAAGACTCAATGAAAATATGCAAAAAGATATTGTAAATGGCATCATGCGAAGACTATCTGCTTTAAAAAAACAAGCACAATAGCTTGCTTAAACTATGCAGCTCCAACCTTCACAGTTAAAGCAACACTTAACCAAAGGGCTTTCACCTCTATATGTGTTAGTAGGTGATGAACCCTTAGGCCAACGCGAATGTTTGGATTTATTGCGCCAAGCCGCTAGACAGGATGGTGCTGAAGAAAGAGCAAGCTATGTTGTTGATCGAAGTTTTAATTGGCAAACGATTCAACAATTTGGCCAAGCTTTATCGCTTTTTGCATCAAAGAGAATTTTAGAAGTGGCAATACCAAACGGGAAACCTGGCGTTGAAGGTGGAAAAGCATTAGTTGCATTAGCAGAAAATCCAATCCCTGACACCACCACCATTATTATTCTGCCAACCTTAACTTGGGAAACCAAAAAAAGTGTTTGGTTTTCTAAGCTGCTAAATGCAGCAAGTGTGATTGAGCTGAATGACATTGCCATAACGCAATTACCACAATGGATTGCAAAACGCTTAGCAGTGCAAAACCAAGCAACAGATAATGCTTCACTTGACTTTATGGCACATCAAGTGGAAGGCAATTTACTCGCTGCACATCAAGAGATTCAAAAGCTTGGCTTACTTTACCCAGAGGGTGAATTAAGCGCTGAAGATATTAATACCGCTGTATTAAATGTCTCACGTTATGATGCCTTTAAATTAGGTGAAGCGATATTAGCAGGTGACCCAGAAAGAACAGCCCGTATATTACAAGGCTTACAAGATGAAGGTGAACAAGCAGTTGCAGTAATGAACCCACTTATTTGGGTATTACGTCCATTAGTAAATGTCAAACGTGCGCAAGCAGCTGGTGAAAGCATGAATAATGCAATGGTCAATGCACGTATTTTTGGTGATCGCCAACTACTCGCAAAACGAGCACTAACCCGCCTTAATTTACGCCAATTAGAAGCAGCCTTACAAAAACTGTGCGATATTGATAGAATCGCTAAGGGCATTATGATTGGGGATGCCTGGTTAGAACTGTCGCGGCTGTGTTTTGGTCTGGCAAAAATACGTGCACGCTAATAAAACAACAATCATTTAAATCAATAATGAATCAATAGACAAAGATAAACGTATGGATAATATTAAAGACTATATGGATGCACTGGGCAAAAGTGCTAGACAAGCTTCACGCCATATTGCAAACGCAGATACCAATGCAAAAAACGAGGCGCTCACCAATATTGCTCACGCCATCCTAAGAGAAAAAGAAACCTTGTTAGCAGCTAATGCCAAAGACCTAGCCGCAGCTAAAGAAAATGGTCTAGAAAACGCATTGGTTGACCGTTTAACGCTTACCGCTAAAACTGTAGATAGCATGGCAGAAGGTTTGCTACAAATCGCTAGCTTAGCTGACCCTATCGGACAAATGAACAACTTTAAATACATGCCAAGCGGCATACAAGTGGGTCAAATGCGGGTACCTTTAGGCGTTATTGGCATTATTTATGAGGCCCGTCCCAATGTAACGGCAGATGCAGCTGGATTATGCATTAAATCAGGTAATGCGGCTATTTTACGTGGCGGCTCAGAGGCGATTCACTGTAACCAAGCCTTAGCTAAACTCGTGCATGAAGGCTTAGAAAAAGCAGGTTTACCAAAAGAAGTAGTACAAGTGGTAGAAACCACAGACCGCGCAGCAGTAGGCGAACTCATTACGATGAAAGACTATGTTGATGTGATTGTACCGCGCGGTGGCAAAGGTTTGATTGAACGCATCTCAAAAGATGCACGTATTGCAGTGATTAAACACTTAGATGGCAACTGCCATGTTTATATCGATAGCGAAGCGGATGTTGAAAAAGCTCTCCGAATTGTCGAGAATAGCAAAACGCAAAGACTAGGCACTTGCAATACGGCAGAATCTTTATTAATTGACCGTGCAATTGCCAAAGAGGTTTTACCAAAAATTGCCGCTATGCTCGTTAGTAAAGGTATTGAGATTCGGGGCTGTGCAGAAACTTGCGCCTTGGTTAAAGCAGCCAAACCAGCGACAGATGAAGACTTTTATACCGAGTATTTAGACGCCATCATCTCATGCAAAGTCGTCGATGGTTTAGATGAAGCGATTGCGCATATTAACGAACACTCATCACAGCATACCGAAAGTATCGTAACGGAAAACTATACTAAAGCACGCCGATTTCTACGCGAAGTCGATTCCAGCAGCGTGATGGTAAATGCCTCAACTCGCTTTGCCGATGGCTTTGAATATGGCCTAGGTGCAGAAATTGGCATTTCAACTGACAAACTACATGCGCGCGGTCCTGTAGGTTTAGAAGGTCTAACATCACTCAAATATGTCGTATTAGGTGATGGTCATATCCGTAGCTAGGCGCTCAGCACAATGCGCTTAGTCGGTATCCTTGGTGGCACATTTAACCCAATCCATTATGGGCATTTGCGCATGGCGCAAGAGCTAGCAGATGGCCTAGATATGGATGAAGTCAAATTCATTCCCTCTGCCAACCCTCCGCATAAAGACAGCGTGACAGTATCTGCAGAGCACCGCGCCGCCATGGTCAAAATCGCCATTGCAGATAACCCAACATTCTCCATAGACGAGCTAGAGCTAAAACGAGATGGTGCTTCTTACACCATTGATACACTTATCAGTTTACGCGAGACGTTAGGCAAAGATACGGCACTCTGCCTGATGATGGGTAGCGATGCTTTTATTAAACTGAATACATGGCACCGTTGGCATGAACTACTCGACTTCGCACATATTATCTTGGTGCAACGGCCTAACCAAGGCAAACCACAAGAAGCGTTACCAGACGAGCTACAAATACTATTGCATGATCACTACGCAGAAAACATCAGTGAATTAAGTAAAATAAATGCAGGCTTAATCAATATGCAAGCGATTTCGGCGCATGATATTAGTGCGACGCAGATTAGAGAGAACTTAAAGGGTGGAGTTTCAGTTAGGTACTTACTGCCTAAAGAAGTGATTGAATATATTCGGTATCAGCAACTTTATCAGTAATAAAGCAACTATCATCTCTATGCTTTGAGATTATTTTTTGAAAAGTTAGATAATTTTTCAATAATAACTTTAGCTGGAGCGGCTGAAGTAATTCTTGTAATAGTATTAGAACTAAAAGATGAGTCATCCGCATTATCGAAAATTGTTAGAAACACAGCAATGGTTCATAAGCATCTAAATTCAAAAGACAATCTCACAGTATTGGTATATTGAAAATGTTGTCAGGATATAAAAATTTGCTTACGTTGGATTTAACGCATTTTCTTGTTAGCTGCGCATAGTTTTAATATTACCCAACCCACTCGGAAACCAATATCGGCTCCAAACCAAGCTGCTCTATGATCGTTTGAATATTCTCTTTCTGCGCATCCATTGCAGGGTCAATATGATTCGCCACCCAACCATGCAGCGCTAAGCCTCGTGACTTAATCGCCTCAGCTGTTAATGAGCTATGATTAATACAGCCTAGCCGCAAACCGACGACCAAAATGATTGGCACACCTAAGGCTATCGCTAAATCTGCCATATTGTCATTAACATTCAATGGTACTAAAAAGCCCCCTGCACCCTCTACGATCACCACATCGGCCATGGTTTTTAATTGTTCAAATGCGTTCACAATGTGCTCAATATCAATAGTGACACCTACTTTTTCCGCGGCTAAATGAGGGGCGATAGGTTCTTTAAATCGGTAGGGATTAATCAAGTCCATTGGCGCTTGCACATTGCTGGCAGCAACTAATCTCTGCACATCGTCATTTACCCATTCTCCATCTACCAGTTCACACCCAGCGGCGACAGGTTTCATGCAGATAACTTTTAAACCCCGAGCTGCATACTGTTTTAATAACAAGCAAGACACATGGGTTTTGCCAATTTCTGTATCGGTGCCTGTCACAAAAAATGCAGTGGTCATGGGGTTACCTTCTTGGTCTAAAGCTAATCGGTGAAACACCTTCACCTAGGCCGTTATCTTGCTTGGCTTCTGGCGTCCATGCGTGACCGTAGATGACTTCAAAGGTGGCGGGTAGTTTGCCATCAACACGAAATTTCTCGTATTGGCCGGCTAGCTGTTTAAAAAATAGTTTACCAGTTAAACCGCGTCCGCGACCTTGTGTGGCATTATTGGCGCCGATAGATTTTAAATCTTGCATAACGGCTTTAACATTATCATAAGTCAAGGTGTAGCGTTCTACATCTAATACTGGAGCGCTAAAGCCATTTCGGGTCAAGGCATCGCCAATATCATGCATATCAATAAATCGGCTGACATGGGTATTATCATTGCTACTAGCGGCACGGAGCTCTTTAAGTGTATCGGGGCCAAAAGTGCTAAAGATTAACAAGCTGTTTGGTTTTAAGATTCGACTGATTTCAGTAAAGCTTCGGTCTAAGTCGTTACACCATTGCAGCGCTAAGTTGGACCACACCACATCCATGCTGTCATCAGCAATAGGTAGGTTTTCAATATCCGCACAAATTAGCCGCTTACGACCAAATATTTTGCTTAACCATGTTTGCTGCGCATAGGTCTTTTGTAACATGCGCAAGGCTAAATCTAATGAGAATACTTGTGCGGAGCGAAACCGCTTTTGCAATTGAAAGCTACCATGACCAGTACCGCAGCCTGCGTCTAAAATGATACTTGGTGATACCTTAATAAGCCCTAGCCGATCAAACATTTCATCACGCACTAGCTTTTGCAATACTGCTGCAGCATCGTACGTTTCTGCAGCGCGATCAAATGATGCGCGCACACGCGCTTTATCGATAAAGTATTCGTCCATTAAGTGTTGGGTTCTAAAAATTGATCAAGCGCTTCAACAAATTGATCGCTATGAGACAAAAAGGGTGCGTGAGCAGCCCCTGATATCACTCGTAAAAAGCCTTTTGGTAAATGTTGCATCATCCAATGCGCTGCTTGCACCGGCGCTAGGGTATCGCGGTCACCATGTATCAATAAAGTTGGTTTACGTATTTTGATGCTTTCATTACGTAAATCCGACTCCAATAAAATATGTAATGCCTGCTTTAAGGTTTTTTGTGTTGGTGCGGGTTTAGAATCGAAACTATTGCGTAGTTGTTTGATTGTGTCTCTTGCATTTTTTGCTTTCATACACTGCAAGGTTAAAAACTTAATCATGGTCTTTTTATAATCCTCATCCATACTTTGTGAAAAATCACTAAAGTAATCTGCGCGGATGCCTGCTTGCCAATCTGATTTTTCAACAAAACATGGTGAGGTACCAACCAACACTAATCTTCGCACCCTATCTGGCTGAGTGCTCGCAATATTCTGCGCAACTAAACCACCTAGCGACCAACCTAATATATCTGAAACGCCAGGAATAACCTCTGCAACCTCCTCTGCTAAGTTGTACAAATGATAAGGCTCTACTGAACGACTGTTGCCCATGCCTGGCAAATCAACAATATAAAGCATGTAATCTTTGGCCAGCCTTTTCAGCAATGGCTGCCATACCCCACCATGCATACCCCAGCCATGAATTAATACCAGCGGCTTACCTTGCCCTATTATCTCGACATGACATGTCATGCTAATTCACTTTCTGCTTGATTAATTGCTTGTGCTAATTTTAAAACATCATTTTCCGAATGCGCTGCGGATAAAGAAATTCTTAAACGTGCAGTATTTTTGGGGACTGTAGGCGGACGGATAGCCGGTACTAATATACCTTTTTCTTGTAAGTATTGGCTCAGTTTTAGCACCTCATGATTTCCACCAACCACTAACGGCTGAATAGATGTTTCTGATGGCATTAACTGCCAGTTGTTAACGGTTAACTCTGTTTTTAATAACTGAATCAACGTTCTGAGATGTGCTCTTAGACGATCGCCCTGCTCAATTAAAGCAACAGACTTAGACAATGTTGCAGAAAGTGCTGGTGGCGCAGGCGTACTGTATACATAACTTTTTGCAGTTTGGATTAAATAATCAATGACCACTTGTTGCCCAGCAACAAATGCTCCAGCAACCCCAGCGGCTTTACCTAGAGTTGCCATCATCGTAATACGCGGTGAATTCAATTGCAGGTGGTTAAGAGAGCCTTCTCCATGTGTACCTAAAACACCAAAACCATGTGCATCATCAATATACAAATAAGCATCGTACTGTTCACATAGCGCAAGATATTCTGCTAATGGCGCAATATCGCCATCCATACTAAATACAGCATCTACTGCTATTAATTTACGTTTTGCTTTGCTCTCTTTTAACAAGGCTTCTAATGCGCCTACGTTATTATGCGGAAAGCGATGGAACTCAGCTAAGGAGTAGTAACTACCATCGTTTAAACAAGCATGGTTTAATTTATCTGCAAAGATGGCATCTCCACGTCCTGCAAGGGCACCAAGCACCCCAATATTAGCCATATAGCCAGTTGAAAATAATAGTGCTGCCGGCAACTCAACAAAAGCTGCCAATTGCTTTTCTAGGGTATCGTGATAGCGGTGGTGACCCGTAATTAAATTTGAAGCGCCACTACCAACGCCAGCATCACCTGTCGCTTGCTGCATGGTTTTAATTAACTCAGGATGGTTTGCAAGGCCTAAATAATCATTACTACAAAAGGATAAATAGTGCTGATTATCAGTTTGGATGGTTTCTGCTTGCGGTGAGTCCAATAAGCGTCGCTGGCGTAATAAGCCATCGGCTTGCCGCTGATCTAATGCTCTTTGTAATGCATCTAACATTTAGATTGAATGGATACCGAGTTTAGCAAATAGTTTTTGATCTGTTTCTGCTTCTGGATTTCCGGTTGTCAGGAGCTTCTCTCCGTAGAAAATGCTATTTGCCCCTGCCATAAAGCATAACGCTTGCACGCCCTCATGCATACTCTGCCGTCCCGCGGATAAACGAACAAAACTTTTTGGCATGGTGATTCTTGCCGCCGCAATCGTCCGAATAAATTCAAAAGGATCAAGCTCCTCAGTCCCATGCATAGGCGTACCTTCAACTTGTGTTAATAAATTAATTGGCACACTTTCAGGTGGACGCTCCATATTGGCAAATTGTGCTAATAAGCCAGCGCGTTGATTACGCGTTTCACCCATGCCAATAATGCCGCCACTGCAAACATTAATATCTGCACTACGGACACTATCTAGCGTGTCTAGACGATCCTCATAGGTACGTGTACTAATGACATCACCGTAGTATTCTGGCGCAGTATCTAAGTTATGATTGTAATAATCTAATCCCGCATTTTTTAGTTGTTCCGCCATCCCTTCTTTTAGCATACCTAACGTTGCACAGGTTTCTAAGCCCATTGCTTTAACTTCAGAGATCATTTTAAGCACAGGTTCTAAATCACGCTGTTTTGGGCTTCGCCATGCTGCGCCCATACAAAAACGACTCGCACCACTGTCTTTGGCTGCTTTTGCAGCTTTCAGCACTTCATCAATCGGCATCATTGGCTCATTTTCAACATCCGTGTTATACCGTGCAGCCTGCGGACAATAGCCACAATCCTCACTGCAGCCTCCTGTTTTAATCGATAAGAGCGTGCTTACCTGAACCGCATTAGGGTCAAAGTTTTCACGATGTACGGTTTGTGCACGAAACAACAAATCATTAAATGGCAGCTGATATAACGCAACAATATCTTCCACTGCCCAGCGTTGAACAGTTTTCCGTTCTTTCACTAATTTGTTAGCCTTTAATGCATCAGCGTTTATAATAGTTTCTTGTGGTTGTGTTTGAGTGTTTTCGAGCATATCAAGCCTTTTATGAGTGATTTTTGGCATAATAATCAATAAATTAACCACTGTAAAGTAAAAATAAAAACATCAATGAACAACTGGTTAAAAATTAATCAAATGTTAAATTTACAGTATTTAACACAACGCCTTTTCAAACAAAGTTGCTTGCTATGTGCCGCAGCTTCTAGTCATTCGCTTAGCTTATGCCAAGCCTGTATTGCCAGTTTACCGCTTGCGCCAAGCATCTGTTGCCCACAGTGCGGACTAGAAACAAAAGGTGAGATTTGCGGCAGCTGCATAAAAGAAACACCCTTTTTTGACCAAACGAGAGCGTTGTTTACTTATGCATTTCCTGTCGATGCTTTGTTACAACATTATAAATATAACCACGCCTTATACCTCAGCGAAACGCTAGGTAGTCTCTTGTCAGAAATGCTATTAAATCTTGAGGTGGATATAATAGTACCAATGCCGCTACACTCAACCAGATTAAAAGAACGGGGCTTTAATCAATCGCTTGAAATTGCGAAAGTAATCGCCAAACATCACAATATATCTATTGATAGCGTGAGTTGCCAAAAAATTAAAAATACCCCACCACAAGCTAGCCTGCCTTTAAAAGAACGAAAAAGAAATATGCGCGGGGCATTTGAAATCACTAATATTAAACATCAGGCAACTATTAAGGGTAAGCATGTTGCAATTATTGATGATGTTATGACCACAGGCGCAAGCTTGAATGAACTTGCAAAAACACTTAAAAAAGCGGGGGCAAAACAGGTAGAATGTTGGGTTATTGCTCGTACTTTATAAAAAAATAAACTTATGTTTCATATTGTCCTTTTTGAACCAGAAATTCCACCCAATACTGGAAATATTATTCGTCTATGTGCCAACACTGGCGCAAAACTCCACTTAGTTGAACCACTAGGGTTTACTTTAGAAGATAAGCAGTTAAAACGTGCCGGCTTAGACTATCACGAATTTTCATCCATGCAAGTTTATAAAGATTGGGATGCGTGCAAAGCAGCACTATCAGGAAAACGATTATTTGCCATCACAACAAAAGGGAGCGCAAGACATAGCAATATTGCTTTTCAAGCTGATGACGTATTTGTATTTGGGCCAGAAACAAGAGGGTTGCCTGACAAAATTCGCAATACATTTCCACCTCAACAAAGAGTTCGTTTACCCATGTTACCCAATAGTAGAAGTCTTAATTTATCAAACTCTGCTGCGGTATTATTGTATGAAGCGTGGCGGCAAATTGATTTTGCGGGTGGCGTTTAGCCCTATCAAGCGGAATGAAGAATTAAATCCCTTCAGGCCTTTGGTCACGACCTAATAAATCCATTACAGCCTCTTTTGCTGACTTGCCCGCAGATAAAGCTTGATTGACTTCATAAGTAATTGGCATGTCAACTTTAATCTTATCGGCTCGACGCATCACCTCACGCGCGGTATTTACACCCTCTGCAACATGCCCTAGCCCGTTCAGCACTTCTTCTAGTGCTTTACCTGAAGCTAACTGCAAACCAACTTCACGATTGCGTGAGTACTGACCGGTACAAGTTAGTATCAAATCACCAGCGCCAGCCAAACCCATGAAGGTTTCTGGTTTTGCCCCTAAAGCCACCCCAAAGCGGGTAATTTCTGCTAAACCACGTGTAATCATGGCAGCACGCGCATTATTCCCGAAACCCATTCCATCAGAAATGCCAGCCGCAATAGCCATTACATTCTTAATAGCACCCCCAACAGACACCCCAATAACATCGGTACTGTTATAGACACGCAGACTGCCACCATGTAATAAGTGCGCCGCCTCTGATGCAAAAGCCGTATCATTGGCTGCTAATGTAACAGCTGTTGGCAAACCACGTACTAATTCAGCTGCAAAACTTGGGCCTGATAAAACGCCCCATTTACGGCTCATGCTCAGCTCCTCAATTGCAACTTCATGTGGCAATAAGGCAGAAATCGGCTCTAAACCTTTATGTGCCCAAATAATTGGCTGTTGAGAACCAATCTTCTTTAGTTCCTTAAGCAGCAATCGAAACCCTGCAGTTGGCACTACCGATAAAATCAAATCAGCGTTGCGGACCGCTTTTTCTAAGTCCTCTTCAACTTCTAATTGATCATTAAACTTAAAATCACCTAAATAAAGCGGGTTAGCTCGGGCTTTACGCATGCCTGAAACATGACCCGAATTTCTCGCCCATAAAGTTACTTGATGCTGTTGGCTAATATGAATTGCAAGTGCCGTGCCCCAAGCACCCGCCCCTAAAACGGCAATTTTAGTCAATACAATCCCCAAATAGCGCTGCTTTGGATATAGCCAGTAATGCCATTTTGATGTTTAACTTTTACCCAGCCCTTATTGATTCGATTATCAATCAAATCAAGTACAACATCTTTTTCTACGGTAGCGAGCAATTTTGAATCCATTGCTTCTATTTCCTTGATTTCCGTATCATCAGTCACTATAACGGTACGTTTGGTATCTAAATCTTTACCTTCCACCCAACTTAAACCACTTCGTTGATCACGCACTTTAACCCATTCACCTAGGTTAACGATGACTTCGACTGGATAGCCACGACTCATAATAAAAAGTTTATTAGATGCCGCTGAGGGCGCATCATAAGTTATCGCTTTTTCTGATATGATCGAGCGAAAGTCAGCTGCTTGTACATTAAAACTTAGCAGCAAAGAAAAACCCAAGCCGAGCAATGCTAAACTTGGGTTTATCCATAAAGCCATTTTCTTAAATGTTGAAGCGTTTAGGTTCATAGCATCCAATATTCAATTCCTTAGCTTGGTGTTTCAGTTTTGTTTTGTTCCATTTTTTGCTGTGCATATAATGCTTCAAAATTGATTGGGTTCAATAAAACCGGCATAAAACCAGCTCTTGTCACCATATCTGAAACAGCTTCTCTAGCATATGGGAACAAGATATTTGGGCATGTAATTGCCAAAATCATTTCTAAATTTTCATCAGGAATCCCGCGAATTGCAAATATACCTGCCTGAGTCACTTCCACTAAAAAAGCAGTGTTATCTTCAATTTTTGCTGTCACTGTCACTTTGATTGAAACCTCAAAGACACCATCATCAAGCTTGCTGGCACTGTTTGCAAGCTCTACGTTCACTTGTGGTGCTGTTCTATTGGTAAAGACTTGAGGTGCATTTGGCACCTCAATAGATGCATCTTTTATGTATAACTTTTCTATTCCAAAACCCGCTTGCGCTGATTGTTCCGCCTGTGCGGCAGCGTTATCATCTTTTGCCATCCGTATTTCCTAATTATTTTATGATTAATAGATATTGCGTCTTAAACGCGTTATTTTAGCTTTTTATCACGCTTTAATCATCTATATTTTCAATTTAACTATTATTCTTTAATTAACAAGGGATCTAATCCACCAGCTAAGTCTAGCGCACGCAAATCATCAAACCCGCCAATATGCTGATCACCAATATAAATTTGAGGTACTGTTCTACGGCCTGTTTTTTCCATCATTTCAAGTCGCAATGCTGGATCCGTATCAACCTTAATCTTGTTAATTTCTTTAACACCTTTACTCTGCAAGAGGCGTTCTGCATTTGCACAGTAAGGGCAATAAGCAGCTGTATACATTACGATATTTTTCATATTAATCCCTTACTAATGGCATTTTAGCCTCTATCCACTTATCAAGACCACCGTTTAGTTGGCAAAGTTGCTCATATTCTTGTTGAGCTAATAATTTACAAGCCTTACTTGATCGAAAGCCTCGCTGACAATAGACCAACAAAGGCTTCTTTTTATACTTTTCAAGCTCTTTAATACGACTTTCTAATGCCGCCAATGGTATATGCTTCGCACCTTGTATATGTCCAGTGAAAAACTCTGTTTCATCTCGCACATCTAAAACAATTGTTTTTGACTGGTTCATTAATAAGACAGCTTCAGCAGCTGAAATACTCGGCACTCCAGCAGCACCTGATTTAGTGAGCGCAGGCCAAATCAGAGCAATTCCCGACCCTAGTGCTAACAAGATTAGTAATGCATTTTCTGTAATAAATTCCACAATCATCTTTCTCTATTGGTTAATGGTTAAATGCTATCTTTTGAAATTAAATCAAGGTGTATTTAATAACTTTGCCCGTGTTTTATTTTTTTTTAAACACGCAGCCATTATAATGTAAGTAACTAGATATAAAACGCAAAAGAGTTCATATGCCTATAACACCCGTTATTTTACTTATTTTAGATGGTTTTGGTTATCGTGAAGATAGAAAAGATAATGCGATATCGCTTGCAAACACACCTAATTTGGATACATTAAAGCGAGACTATCCTAATACACTCATCAATGCTTCTGAACACTATGTGGGATTACCCGATGGTCAAATGGGTAATTCAGAAGTTGGTCATTTAAATATTGGTGCAGGCCGTGTAGTTTTTCAAGATTTTGAGCGTATTAACAATAGTATTAAAACAGGTGAATTTTTTGATATCCCAGTTTTAAAAGAAGAAATAGAAAAGCTAAAAGAAAATAATAAAGCACTACACATCTTAGGTTTACTTTCTGATGGTGGTGTTCACAGTCATCAAGAACATATTTATGCCATGATTGAAATGGCAGCTAAACAAGGACTTAAAAAAGTTTATGTGCATGCTTTCTTAGACGGCAGAGACACACCCCCTATTAGTGCAGAGCCTTTTATTATTGACTTAGAAAAAAAAATTAACTCACTGGGTGTTGGCAAAATCGTCAGTGTCTGCGGCCGCTTTTATGCTATGGACCGAGATAAACGCTGGGAACGTGTGGAGCCTGCGTATCAGATGATAGTAGATGCCGCGGCTGAATATAAAGAGACCTCTGCCATTGAAGCCCTCAAAAAAGCTTATGAACGTGATGAAAATGATGAGTTTGTTAAATGCACAGTCATTCAACAACCTGATGATGCACCCACTAAGCTAGAAGACGGAGATAGTGTTATTTTTATGAATTTCCGTGGTGACCGTGCCAGAGAAATTACAGATGCAATATTGAATACTGACTTTACTGGATTTAAACGAAAACGCGTGCCGCAACTTTCTAAGTTCTTTACTTTAACGCAACATGATCAAAACCAAAAAAGTGCAACACCTGTGTTTGCCCCCTTTACCCTCAAGAATACTTTTGGCGAACATTTACAAAACTTAGGTTTAACACAGCTACGTATTGCAGAGACTGAGAAATATCCACATGTAACCTTCTTTTTTAATGGTGGAGATGAAGACATCTTTAAAGGTGAAGATAGAATATTAGTACCTTCGCCAAATGTTGCCACTTATGACTTACAACCTGAAATGAGCGCAGAAGAGGTAACCGACAAATTAGTTGAAGCCATTAAAGCAAAAAAATATGATGCGATTATATGCAATTATGCAAATTGTGACATGGTCGGCCATACTGGATTTTTAGATGCTGCCATCACGGCAGTTGAAACATTAGATGCATGCATTGGACGTGTTGTTGAGGCAATGCAGTCGATTGGCGGTGAAGTGATTATTACTGCTGACCATGGCAATGCGGAGCTGATGCAAGACTATAAAAATAATCAACCACACACACAACATACAACCAACTTAGTCCCCTTATTTTATATTGGACGTAAAGCATCATTAGCAGAGGATGGTGCATTATCAGATATAGCGCCGACTTTACTCAATATGATGGGTGTTGCACAGCCAATAGAAATGACAGGTAAAAATCTGATTACATTTCAATCTAACGCTTAAATGTGAACAGTGCATTGATGCTCAGTTTTAAAAAAACAGGTTTTATTTATCTACTATTCTGTTGTTTATTTTTTGGTGTAAGTATATCTTTTGCAGATAGTAAGTCAGAAGCCGCAAAAAAAGATATTAGTGGCATTAAGCAAAAAATAGATAAGATTGAAAAAAAGCTTAATCAAACAAAAGCGGAACAAATTGATGTTGCTGATGCACTTAAGAAATCTGAATCAGCCATCAGCAAAGCCAATAAGAAATTATACGAAATCAAGCAAGCGCAAAAACAAAACGAATCTAAGATTGAATCATTACAGTCTCAGTCCATTAGCATCAACGGGAAAATTGCAAATCAACAAAAACAACTGAGCCAATTGCTCTACCAACAATATGTTCAAGGAAACCAAAGCTATACAAGGTTAATTTTAGAAAGCAAAGATCCTAACCAAATTTCACGTAACCTTAAGTATCAATCTTATATCACCAAGGCGCATACAGAGTTAATTGATGCAATGAAAAAAAACTTAGATGAGATTAAAGAATTAGATTCTCAAGCCTCAGCTACATTGCAGCAAGTTGTGGCATTAAAAACACAACAAGAAAATGAGCGTCAAAAACTAGAAAAAGAAAAAGCAGAAAAAGCTTTAGTTTTAAAGAAATTATCAAAAGAAATTGCTGCGCAACAAGGACAAATTACCAAGTTAAAACGTGATGAAAAAAGACTTTCTACATTGGTAGAAAAATTAGCTAGAATTGCTAAACAAAATCAAGACAAAATAAAAAAGAACATTAAAACACCATCGGAAAATGTAATAGCGAAAAATCAGGAAACTCCAGATAATCGTTATGCTGGAAAAAGCTTTTCATCCCTTAAAGGGAAACTCCGTCTACCAGTAAAAGGTGAATTACTGAATCGATTTGGAAACAAAAGGAAAGACAGCGGACTAACTTGGAAAGGTTTATTTATACGCGCAACTGAAGGCACATCAGTGAAAGCAGTAGCCAGTGGCCGTATTGTATTTGCTGAGTGGATGCGCGGTTTTGGTAATTTAATGATTATTGATCATGGTAGCGGGTACATGAGTTTATATGGGAACAATCAAACCCTAATAAAGAATGTTGGTGATGATGTGCAAGGTGGCGATACGATTGCGGCAGTTGGTAATACAGGCGGCAATCAAAGCAATGGTCTTTATTATGAGCTACGTAAAAAAAGCGTTCCATTTGATCCGTTATCATGGAGCAATGTTCGTTAAAACACAAAAGCTAGAAATCCAATACTCTTAAACAAAAAAACGCACATAAATGTGCGTTTTTTATTAGGCGTTTTCTTAATTATGGACGTGTTTCGCCTGGTACTAGCTCATCGTCTGAAGGTACATAGCCACCTGGCTCATTTGAAACTTCTTCAACTGCTTCTTGTGCCATTTCAGCAGCATCATCAGCCATTTCAGCAGCATCTTGTGCCATTTCCTGTGCTTCTTCCATTGTTCCATCTGCCGGTGCTGCAGCATCTTTTTCTGCACAACCGCTTAAAATAAAACCAGCTAATAAAGCTGTTAGTAATAACTTATATGTTACTTTCATTCATCTTCTCCCAAAAACTAAAAAAAACAACTACTCCCTATAAAACAATAACAAAACTATCAGTATTTGACAACGCTAAGTGTCGATTTATCTAATTTGCTGCTTATTAGAACCTATTTTGTTGGTATTTTGCAGAAATCTTTCGTCCAGTTGCATAAGCTTCGATTTCATAATGACTTTTTAAATACCCTTTTCGACATGACCAAATGTATTTCACCCAATTCATACCATTTAAGAACTGACATACATGCATCAATTCATGTCCTAACAATTCAACTCCGGCCTGCGTATTGGGTTGATAGACTAGAGGTCTAAGATAAATGTAACACCCAAGCACAACAGCCTGCATATCGCTTCGTAACCAAAAAGGCACTTTCCCATCGACAATACGTACGCTTTCAATCACCCGATTATCAAAATAGGGTGAAAAGATTTGTTTTTCTTGAATTGTTAATGACCGAGCATGCTTATTAAAATTTAACAAAAGCTAGTCACCAATTAGATGCATCACAATATTACGGTTAGCAGTGATATGACGGTGTTCAAAAAGAAATACTCCTTGCCACTGTCCAAGCGCAAGCTTTCTTTGAACAATTGGAATGGATAAACTTGTTTGAGTCAGTGCTGTACGTACATGGGCTGGCATATCATCGGGGCCTTCAATGGTATGGACAAAAAGAGAGTCTCCATCTGGCACTAATCGATTGAAAAAAGCCTCCATATCGACCAACACATCACTATCATAATTTTCATTAATTAATAAACTTGCAGAGGTATGCTGTATGTACAGAGTCAACAGGCCTGTTTCAAGCCCCTGATTATTTGCCCATTTAAGTACTTGCGGCGTAATGTCATAAAGTTTACGACCATTTGCTTTAACTTGTAATGTTTGGGTATATTGGCGCATCACTCTTTAATTAATCTATAAACATTTGCTTAATTCTAAAGCAACTTATTTAACAAAGTAAATTAAGATATTATTTTTATTAACTAGTTAATACTACCAAATAAAAGGATAGCCATAGTTCAAGCCCCAACCAAATCGAGATGCTGGATGAAAAGGTCGACCATAAAACATGCCAAAACGTGGAAACCAAAATGGATCATAATAACGTAGTTGCTGGAGCCGACGTTCATTATTAAGTCTTCTTAAAGCTTCAGCTTTCTCTTTTTCTGCTTTATTAATTTCTTCCGCAATATAGTTTTGCTTAGCCAACTCATTGCTTTCTTGTATGTAATCTAAGACTTGAGTACTCACCCCTTGTTTATTCAACTCAAGTAATTCTGTTGTTGATAAGTCATAACGGGATTCACTGGTTTTTATTTTTTCAATCAGTTCTTCAGTCGTTTTACCTTGTTTTGAATCAGCTACTAACATTTCTAACGTATAAGTAGCGATTGGCGAAGGAATTAAATTTTGCAACTCTTCCGGCGAAATTCTTTTAACTTGCGCTCGCTGTGTTTCTTCAGTTGTAGCACAACCGCTGAGTAGAAATAAACTAACAATCATTGCTAAAATCATCTTTATATACATGTTTATCTCACTTTCTTTATCACAGGTGAAGCATTTGTTAGGTGCTCATCAAAAGCATGTCGCTTTAACTGATATAGACTAAGCACTTTATTAACATAAGCTTTAGTCTCCTTATATGGTGGAATGCCATGATGCCGATCAACAGCACCCTCTCCCGCGTTGTAAGCCGCAACTGTCAACATAACATCTCCTCTAAAATAGGATAACAGCCAACGCAAATAGGCAACGCCACCTTTAATATTTTGGCTTGCATTATAGGCATTCTGAACATTAAAGCGTTCAGCAGTTGCTGGAATTAATTGCATCAGCCCCTGTGCATCTTTGTTCGACAATGCTGATTGTTTAAAATTCGATTCCGCAGCAATAATCGATAATACTAATTTCTGATCAACTTGATACCATTCCGAAATCGTGTCAACTAAATTCACTACCCAACGCTTATTTTCAGGCAACTTTTCAATATAACGATCAATCGCTGGAGAACCTTTGTAAGCGCCATAATATAGGTCAGGTGCATGCTTTGGCGCAACATTGTCTAAAACGCATGGTGGCGTATCGAGTGTTCGAATTTGAATCGTTTCAAGCATTTTTTGTGCTTCAAAATGACCATGCATGGCAGCCAGCGCAAATAAATTGGCTGCATAATGACGACTTTTTTCTACACCATTACCAAAGGCGTATAGCATGCCTAAGCGATACATTGCTTCAGGGCTGCCGTATCTTGATGCCTCACAATAAAGGTTTGCGGCTTGCCATGTAGAATCAATATTGTATTGATTTTCAGCAAGGGTGCTTGCTTTAATCAACAGGCTTCTGATAACAACTGGCTCATGATCAAAAGTTTCTGTTTTGGTATCACTCAATGCATAGCTAGATTGCGACAATACAGCAAACGTCATGCAAATCACTTTGCTATACCAATTTGCCATACTGTCCTTTCATATCAATTAAGCTTTACTAAATACAACTTTACCTGACTTAACATCAACTGTAATCGTATCTTTTGCCACAAAATCACCAGCTAAAATTTCTTTTGCTAACGGATTCTCAATCTCACTTTGGATAGCACGTTTTAGCGGCCTTGCGCCGTAAACAGGGTCAAATCCAGCGCTTGCAATTTCTGCAATTGCAGCATCCGTAATGTTTAAAGACATATCCATAGCTTGCAACCGTTTTGCTAAATACTGCAGTTGTATATTTGCAATTTCACGCACATGATCTTCACCCAATGCATGAAAAACGACTACTTCATCAATACGGTTGACGAACTCTGGTCTAAAGTGAGTTTTCACTTCACCCATGACAGCTAACTTGACTACTTGATAATCCTGATCACTCATACTTTGTATCATCTGGCTACCAAGGTTGCTGGTCATAATAATGACTGTGTTTTTGAAATCTACTGTACGACCTTGTCCGTCAGTTAAACGTCCATCATCCAACACTTGTAACAATACATTAAATACATCGGGATGGGCTTTTTCAACCTCATCTAATAGAATTACGGAGTATGGTCTTCTTCGCACAGCTTCAGTCAATGTGCCACCTTCCTCATATCCAACATAACCTGGAGGCGCACCTATCATGCGTGCCACTGAGTGTTTTTCCATAAATTCACTCATGTCAATACGAATTAAATGATCTTCTGAATCAAACAAAAAGTTCGCTAATGATTTACATAATTCTGTTTTACCAACGCCGGTAGGCCCTAAAAACAAAAAACTACCATATGGACGATTAGGGTCACTTAACCCAGAACGAGATCGGCGAATCGCATCTGAAACTAGTCTCACTGCTTCATCTTGCCCCACGACGCGCTCATGCAGCTTGGCTTCCATCGTAAGCAGTTTGTCACGTTCCCCCGTCATCATCTTGCTGACAGGAATACCGGTTGCTCGACTCACCACTTCGGCAATCTCATCAGCACCCACTTCCGTACGTAACATTCTAGGCTTAGAATCGAGCGTCTCTACCTCAGAACTAGTCGCGTGTTTTAATTGCGCTTCTAATTGAGGCAACTTACCATACTGAAGCTCTGAAACACGTTGCCACTCGCCCTTGCGAGTTGCTTCCTCCATCTCATACTTGACTTTTTCGATGGCTTCTTTGATATGGGCAGACCCCTGTACCTGAGCTTTTTCAGCTTTCCAAATTTCTTCTAAATCAGCAAACTCTTTTTCTAATGAAGCAATTTCTTCTTCAATTAATTCAAAGCGCTTTTTACTACCTTCGTCTTTTTCACGACGAACAGCTTCACGTTCTATTTTCAATTGAATCAAACGGCGTTCTAGCTTATCCATCACCTCTGGCTTAGAATCAATTTCCATTTTGATCCGACTCGCTGCTTCATCAATCAAATCAATTGCTTTGTCGGGCAAAAAGCGATCTGTGATATATCGATTAGACAACTCAGCTGCCGCCACAATCGCAGGGTCGGTAATTTCAACGCCATGATGTAACTCATATTTTTCTTGTAATCCACGTAAAATAGCTATCGTCGCTTCGACAGTTGGCTCATCCACTAAAACTTTTTGAAAGCGCCGTTCTAATGCTGCATCTTTCTCAATGTACTTACGGTATTCATCTAAGGTAGTCGCACCAACGCAATGCAACTCTCCTCTTGCTAAAGCAGGTTTGAGCATATTGCCAGCATCCATAGCGCCTTCCGCTTTACCCGCTCCAACCATGGTATGAATTTCATCAATAAATACAATTGTTTGGCCTTCATCTTGCGCCAGCTCTTTAAGCACCGCTTTTAAGCGCTCTTCAAACTCACCACGGTATTTAGCGCCTGCTAACAATGCAGCCATATCGAGTGACAGTACTTTTTTATTTTTTAATGAGTCTGGCACCTCTCCATTCACAATACGTTGTGCCAAACCTTCAACAATTGCAGTTTTACCAACACCGGGCTCACCAATTAATACTGGGTTATTTTTTGTTCGCCGTTGCAATACTTGAATTGCACGACGAATTTCATCATCCCTTCCAATAACAGGATCAAGTTTGCCTGCACGTGCGCGCTCTGTCAGGTCTAATGTATATTTTTTGAGCGCTTCTCGCTGGCCTTCTGCTTCCTGATTATCGACGCTTTCGCTTCCTCGTACTGCCATAATTGCAGCTTCAAGCGCATTCTTGGTTAAACCATTCTTTTTCAATAATTTAGTTGTCTCACCTTTATCATCAGCTAAAGCGAGCAAAAACATTTCACTGGCTATATAGGCGTCGTTACGCTTTTGTGCCAATTTATCGGTAACGTTAAGTAAGTTATTTAAATCTCGTGAAATTGAAATATCGCCAGTACTTGCTGACTCTTTTGGCAAAGCTTCTACCGCACTGACTAAGCCAGTCTTAAGCGCACTCACCTGCACGCCAGCGTGCGCAAGCAACGCTGCGGCACTACTGTCTTCTTGATTTAATAAAGCAAGCAGTAAATGCTGTGGTTCAATCGTTGGATTATCTGCACCCAAAGCAATACTTTGCGCATCAGATATAGCTTGTTGGAATTTGGTCGTGAGTTTATCGAAACGCATTTCAAACCTCCTAAAATAATATAATTTAATTACTTATATAATGTGGATGATTTGATGATTTTCAATAGTCTTATTTAGAATATGGTTATTGATAATATAAAACTTCAAGGAAATCGATTAAGTTAGTCTTTACGCATATGCTGGGGCTTCTCTTTTACCTGTTTTCAACCAAGTGAGTTGTAATACTTTAGCATCTGCACTTGCCCGGTGACGGCTTATTTGAAACTCATCTAAAATTGATTGCTTTGTTTCATGCCATACTGACTGTTGATAGGGCGTCAGCACATTACGTAAATCTTCAAGTTTAAAATGCGGCACCACTTTCGCTTCTTCAAACAAGCAATTTAACCAAGTAAAATCATGCAGCCAACCATCAGAGTAAATGGTTTGTCGATCAAAAACTTCGTTCAAATGATCCGCTACCATTCTAATGCTTCTACCATGGGTAAATAGTTGTTCACGTTTAATATGATGCAACTTCTCTGCTACGGAGTTCCAATGACTCCATGATTGACATGGCGTAATTAATGAACACCACGGCTTGCCATGTCGATCTACATAGCCAACTTCAATGGGGTAACTACCTTTCCCAAAGCCAGATGCTTCTATATCAATGATAATTGGTGGCGCTATCATATTGGATTCCTAGTTTATTTAATGCTATACCCAAAATGCCAGCCTGTCATGCCATTTAACAATCACTGATATGCATCAAGTTTATAAAGCTTTTATTTTCAAACCTTCACTAGTATTGACGACCAAATAAGCTATATCTTTAAACTTAAGCAATTGTGGATAGTCAGTTTTGCCATCTATATGCAGTAATTTAATTTCATCAGACCAAGTTTTACCCCCATCTTGTGAATTCATGCTCATCACGTGTTTGCTATTGTTAGCATGTGTTTCTAACCAAGCCAACCAAATTTTATCACCGATATTCAATAAACTAGGATGCCTTGCTTGTTTACTACTATCACCGAACTTTTTAGGTAGTGATGCCACCCAAGCATTGCCATCCATGCGGCTATAATAAAGCCCTGACTATTTATCTTGCCCATCAAAATATGCCAAATGATATCCCCACCCGACCAAAGCGTTTTCACCTATTGTAAGCGCGCCGCCATGATGTGGGCAGCCATCTAGCTTCCAATGCCCAAAGGTTGCGCGCTTGAGTTGTGGATTAACACCAGCTTTAGGTATTTCGGCCATCATATGATCGCGCTCACCCCCTTCAAACACATGTCGCCACATTGCAACGGCAGTGCCATCTGGTTTCGTCGTCATTGCAATTCGGCAACATTCACAGGAATAGTCTGCTAGCTTTTTTTCTGGCAAAAAACTTTGTCCTCTATCCTGAGAAGTTGCATAATAAATTGAGCTGCCATTACGTTTCTTATTAGCTGCCTTATCAGCCATTAAATCACGTGCATCTAACCAAGCCACCGTCACTTCACTCTCGCTAGAGACAGATAGTTCTTCGAATGCATGACCAATTTCAGAGCGATCTTGGTGAACAATAATCGGCTTTTCAAAACTTTGCCCATCATCAACTGAACGTGCAAACCAAATGTAGCCAGAAAAACGTTTAGCTAAGTTTTGCATCCATGCTATATATATTTCACCTTGTGGTCCGATGGCAATCTTTGGTCGCACCTCTCCATTTGCCGAGAGATTTTGTTTTTCAGCATTAACTCTTATAGGTTTAGAGAAGCTTTTTCCTAAATCTTTACTGCTGGATACCTCTACAAAGCCTTTATTGACTGCAACACGCCACACGCGACCTTGGGCATCAACTGCCACACTCACGGCTAATAGACTAGAAGTTTCTTTATGAGATGGCTCATGTGCAAATGCTTGAATCGCAAAAAAGAGGCTAAAGGCAATGTACAAGTAACGCATGATACTGTCCTTAATAATCTTAACAGTCATTAATTTAGCAGGCTTTAACTTAGTGTCCATAACGCCTATAAAACAATACTAATCCCAATAATGCGACGACAATATTGGCAAGGGCAAATAATGACACTAATATATCCCGCAAATCTTTATTGATAAATTCAAAACTCCATTTGTGTAAGTAAGCAAAAATAAAACCTTCGATACCATCAATATCGCGTACTTTTGCGGATAAAGCGCCAGTAACTGGCTCAATGTAATATCGAGTATTATCTAGATCTTTCATTTGTACTTTAATTACTGGAAGACGTTTAAAAATAAAGCCATACTCATTTTTAAACTGCGTAACCCAAGTGGCACTTTCAATTTCAGACCCATTAGCTGAAGCAATACTTAAAGCTTTCGCTTTCGCGAAGTCCTCAACACTCTTGATAGTGCTTTTTATTGTATTGCCTTCAGCTGGAAGTAAATATGGCGTTATTTTTTTCATCATCCCTGCTTGTGGAGTATGAGCCTTATGTACTGCCTCATTTGCTAATACAGCGACTTGAGCTATCGGCATTTGATTTTGACCCTCAGTTGACAAAGGCAATATATGCCAATATAAATGATTATCATGACTAATTAAATCTAATTTCGCTAATGGTTTTGAAACAATTTCGCGCCAAATACTGTTATCAAGTAGGTTAACTGAAACACTTTCAACAGCAATTGTAATTGCAGCTTTTTGTTGTTGGTAACTCATGATTAAATGAAACAATCCACTAGATGCAAAAATTAACGTTGAGAAAGAAACAATAAATCCCAATCGTCGATGCCAGCATCGCATCTTTTTATCCGCTAAGCGCTGCTTAGCTTTCCCTAACATGAAATAGAGGTACAGCCCTGAGAAAGCTGAAATTAGTACAGCGCATAATACAATAGCAGCAATACTTACTTGCCAGACTGGGGCTCGCTCAAGAAAAGACCAATTATGACCAAACTGAAATAATTTTGTGAGCCAATAGCGAGTATCGTTGACTAAGGTAGCCAGTCTTGATTGCTCGGTATCAATATAGGCACGTAAATGTTGGTCATTTGAAAATGTTACTCTCCACACAGGTAGCAATCGATTTACCTCGTGGTAATCTTGATTGAATGAAGTAATTAATTCGACTTTAGTAATATCCTCAGCCTTTTTACCAGTGAAGTGTTTCGCTAAATACTGTGCATACGCTGCATCCCCTTGATATAATTCTTCGCCAGAAACAGTATTAAAGTATCGCGCAGGTTCGTGATGGTCAATATTCACTCGATAATAGCTAACCCCATCAAACTGTGCCAAACTGACATGCTTTACATTGTTAATACCATGTTGGTCTAACAGTGTTTTTATATAAAGCGCTTCGTTTAAATCAAATTTCACAATAGGTGCAGAAAATGTAACCGGGCTAGGTTGCAGACGAGACATAATTGGATGAGAAATACCAGAAAAGGCCCATAATAAAATCCCGATGCAGGTCAATATACCAAGCCAGCGATGCCAGAATATCCAATTAAATTTTAGTTTAAACAGTTTAATGCGCATGATGGTGTGGCTCCTTCAACAAGTCAACTAAGCCTTTAAATCGATTAATTAATTCCATATCTGAAACCGTTAAATTGGCTTCAGCTTGAGCTAACGCATTCGCCAAATATTCAGCATCAGAATCTGGTACGCCCGCATTAACTAAGTGTACTTTTTTAGTTAAGCGAACATCACCACAAAAAATTGTCTGCCACGTGATTTTATTACGTCTTAATAATGCACGCCTTCCATGCGATTCTTGTATCCAATCGGCAATTGCAAAATCACCACGGATGAAAATCACAGGCACACGTATTGGATCATTTGGCTTATCCCATTGATTTTTAATCGCTGTTTCAATGGCAACAATTTTCTTAGTGTCTGCTACAGCCGAAACCAATGAAATCGTTAAGAGTAATATCATCAGGCCAACAACGGCTAGCAAGCATTTTTTGCTAATCATCATAGCTCCCAAAAAATTGAGGCGATAACGTCACCGCATCGCCTCTACGCATTTAGTATGTCCAAGTAATACCCATATAAGCTGCTCTACCATCACCAGGTAGAAATGTTGCTGTATCAACTCCATTTAAGTTTCTTGAAATGCCAGTCGATGCTGCATATTTCTGATTAGCTAAATTACGTCCTTCTAAAAACCATGACCAATGCTCATTCAGTTTTTGACCTGCTTTCAAGCCCCACAAAAAGTAGTTGTCTGCATATAAAGTTTCTGCAAAATCGACATTATAACGTTCTGGAGACCACTCTATCGTTGGGCCAAAGTAAAAGCCTTTTAATAAATGATTACCACGATAGATTAATTCTGAACGAAGTAACTGTCGTTGAATCCCTGGTAAGCGATTATTGCCAAACGTTGCATCTCCATCTAGCTTAAAATCATTAAGTAAATAACTGCTTCTTGATTCTATATTGAAAGGTAAACGAGCCGTTAAACCAAGCTCTAAGCCTCGATGTATCGTCTTATCAGCATTTGTTGTAACTGTTGCAAATGGCGAACCTGCAATCCCTACTTGTAATAATTCATTATCTAAATGCGCTTCATAAACAGCAATATCCCAATCTAAGAACTCACTATTACCACGTGTACCTACCTCAAAAGTTGTTCCTCTTTGCGCTTTTAAGGCATCAGCAACAATTAGATTTAACTCCCCATGACTTGGCGGTTCAAAACTTTGCGATACGTTAGCAAACAATTGAACTTGTGGCTGCAATTGATACAAAAGACCTAATTTAGGACTGTAACCACTGTAACGTGCGTCATAACTTTGATCTCCAGTTGCTGGTCGAATAAATTCATCATCAGATTTGCGTCTTGCATTGGTATATTGCAAACCGGCAATCAATGTAAGTTCCGGCGATAAACTAAATCGATCTTCAACAAATAGCTCATGGTTATTAGCTATTTGACTTTGCTCATTAACTTGAGCACCACGCGTTGCATTCACGTTCCTAAAGTTTTTATAATCCGCCTTCCCATAGGTAGGAATATAACCCATGATAAGCTCATTACCGTAACCAAACAAATGCCCCTGATGTGTATACTTTGCAGACAATCCATAATCATCTGTTTCTTGGTCAATCACACCAATTGAATCATTACCAAAAATAAACAAATCTATGATTGGATGAAATAAGCTTTTTTTAGAATAAAAAGCACCTAATTCCAATTTACTTGAATCAAACAAGACTGTCGTTTTGTTAGCAATTCGCGTTAGGTTAATATCGCGCTCACTGATTCCTTGTCCAGCTAAAGGGCCCGTTGTAACGGTTGCCTGTCTTGGATCTTCTTCGAGTTGCCGTTTTGTTAGACTGCTTGAAAGCTGTGAATCATTATTAACATAACCAAAATAAAACCGTGTTTCTATATCATTATTAATCTTATAGCCAACATTGCCAGTTAATCGATCAGCGCTTTGTTGCGCATTATCTCTAAAGCTATCGCTATGGTACTTACTAGCTGTAACAAAATAATCAAGATTATCCACCACACCGCCAGCTGACAAGCCTAAGCGGTAATACCCAAAACTACCCCCCTCAGTGCGCACTTCAAATTTTGGAGCTGTATACCCCGTTCGTGAAATAAAGTTAATACTTCCACCAAGTGTGCTTGATCCGTATTGCAAAGCGTTGGCACCGCGATGCACTTCAATATAATCAGTTGCCATTGGATCGATTGCCGGAAAGTCAAAGCTTCCATCAGCTAAATTAACAGGAATACCATCCTGCATGAGTCTGATACCTCGACCATGAAATGTACGTTGTATACCAGAACCACGAATGGAGAGTCTTGTTTCCTCAGCACCAAAACGCGATTGAGCTAGCACCCCTGTCGCTAAACCAAGTGTGTCTACAAAATTTGACGTCCGGCCTTCGCGTACTTGTTCCATATCAACAACTGTTACGCCGCCTGCTGTTTTGTTAATCTGTTCACGTGCGGTGTTAATATCAGGTTGTGTCGTTGAGCCTTCAATCCACTTACCATCTACATCAATTGTATCTAATGCAATATGCTCAGCAAACGTGTTGGTGCTCACTTGTGATAATGCCGCGAGTATTATGATTTGCCACTTTTTAAATTTCATAGCTAGTCCCTCTTATATTTTTTAGTTTATATTTGTGTTTATTGAATTTACATATGCGTATGCGTATGGGTTGGATTGTGCATCAGGTACGTATTTAATAAGCTCATGTAGTTCGCATTCAAAATATGTACATAATCTATCTAAATGACTGGTCACTGTGCTATAGCCTTTATTGTTAATCATTCGAGATAATGTCATACGGCTTATACCAGTGGCTTTAGCCAAGTCATTTAAGGTGATTCGACGACCCCAAGCAGCCGCTTTGGTCTTCATCATTTCTTTAATTTCGATATAAATCATTTTTTTACCTTTAATTTAATTCATAACTAATACGTCTAGCGTATTGAGATAGCACACCTACTGAAAATGATTCTCTTAGGCGGCAACTTTATTAATGTAAATTAAAGACTAGGGGGTGCCTGAGCAGGCGGTGAAAGCGCTTTAAAGATTTGAATAATCGTTGTTAATGCTTCTTTAAGTTGTTGAGCTTTGTCTTGTCGTTTAGAAAAAACAAAAGTATGCGGAGGCTCTAATCCTGTATGAACACTTGGATTATTACAAAAAGGGCAGTGATTAATGTGACTGATGTTGCTACTAGAAGATGGTGTTTGATTACCCTCTAATTCAGTCTCAATTTGATTACCTTTAGCCGTTACAACTTGGATGGTAATTTTTTGACCATTTGCCGAACATATTTGTTGTTCAAAATGATTAAAACCTTGCGTTGAAGCTAAGGCATGAGAAATACTGGGTGCAAGCGATGCAAACACAATCGCAAAAATTGCGATTGTGTTGATTCTTTTGAATACTTTCTGTGAAAACATCATCTTATCTTATTCGTCATCATGTCCAAAAAAGCTTACTAATAGAATAAGGTTAACCCAACATTAACAGAGCGACCCATACCAGGTACTTGAATACCACGATTAACCCCTGTTCCCATCGTTGCACCTTGCCCTAAATAGGCCCCACCTAGTGGATCAGCATACCCTTTATCAAATACATTCTCGAAACCAAGGTCAAAACGTGCATGCTTCCAATCGTAGCTCGAATAGAAATTCACTAAACTATAACCATCCGTTTCTAGTTCTCGCCGAACTGCCTGGACATTATTCTTTGCAGCCACCATATATAGCTCTAAATGGTTTTTCCAAGTACCTAACTGATGCTCCACTCCCAGTCTTGCGTTTAGCGGCATGATGTTATATAAATCATCATTAGTCTTAGTATTTTCACCTCTAACGTAACTCAGTAAACCTGTCGCGGAAAAATGACCAATCTTACTGCCATGCGTGAGTGATTTTTTTGCATAGATATCCAATCCATAAAGACGTGCAGATTGATTATCCAAACTTAAGTTCACAAAACCATCCGTTCTAGGCATACAGGTTTTACCTACTTCCGAACAAGCGACAGCATCAATAAAATCATCCACATAAGTAAAATAGGGTGTGGCTTTGACTTGCCAATTTTGATTAGCGGCATCATTCCATTTGCCTGTCGCACTAAACGTGTGCGCTTTTTCAGGATCTAGGTTAAGGTTACCTACATAACCGTTACCATCGCCATACCAATTGTTCATATTCATGACCATGGTATTGGTATTTGCCCAAGCAAAACGCTCATAGACATTGGGCGAACGTGTTTTCATGGCATAGCCAGCTTCATAACTTTGAGATGTGCTAGGTGTGAACTTTGCCAATGCTGTTATATCAATATTGTTATCGGTTTGGCTTCTATCTGCCGCGTTAAATGCTGCTGCAGCGACACCATATGCGGCCATCCCAACTAGACTGTTGTTATAGCCTTGTACTTCACCTGTATCCATTTTCACGGTACTATTGCGCAAACCAACTTGAGTCATCCACTGCTGACTCCATTGCGATTCCAGCTCAGCAAACACATCATATTTATCGCGTTGTCCATTGTTGATATTCAAGAACGTATTGGGCGACATCATACCTATAACGGGAGCTCCTGGTGCTTGTGATGGACTCCAATAATCATCCAAACGATAACGCTGATATTCTGCACCAACTCTGAGCAAGTCTCTTTCTGAAATATCTATGCTTGCTTTCAGTTTTGCTCCTGAGGTTCTACCTAATGTATCCATTGGCATACCTGGCACGTTATTCCCTGGCCCGTAGAAAAACTGTTTATCATCGCCAAACTGCATACTGTGTCTTACACGCTCATGATAAGCCTGAGTTTCCAACTTGCCCCAGTCATAATCACCGGTATATTTCAGATTAAATTGTGTCGCAGTATTCCCCGTCATATCCATCCGTTGATTTGGGAACCCTTGTTTTGGTATATCTTGCAAACCCAGTTTAAATTGAAATAAATGATTATCGCGCTTCACACCTAATGCCAAAGCATGATTGATTGCACGATAATAAGTTGACCCTACTTCATCCGCATCTAAAAAGCCGCGGCCTACAGCAGCTTGGCCTGCTGGCTTAAAGTCGCTCCCTGCATGATAATTATTGGCCTCAGCAGTTGAACCTGTATAGCGAACATAAACCTCATCATTTGCAACACTTGCATTCAAGTTAACACCACGCGCATTGTTATTACTTTTGTAAAAAGTATTAATAGATGCATTGGAAAGTAATATTTCACTAGAATCCGAAAACTCAGGGACTGCTGAATTGACTAAAATTGTTCCAGCAATACTATCACCACCAAAACTAACTGGAGAAATGCCTTTAAACACATCAATGTAAGCGACATTAGCTGGGGATATATAAGATAGTGGCGGATTCATATGATTGGCACAACTTGAAATTAAATCCATGCCATCAACCTGAACACGCACCCTATCATCGGCTAAACCATGAATAACAGGTAAACTGGAAACACCACCAGCACGGTAAAAGCTTAATCCCGCCTCTTGTTCTAGCAATCTGGCTGTGTCGCCTGCCACTTTTGATTCATTTTTTTTAACTTGTGGCTTCGTTTCAGAAAAAACATCAATTTCATCTAAATCCAAATGTTCAGCGTAAGCTGAACCTACCATCCATGTACTGCATATTAAAGCGACCTCAACCCACAATGATTTGTGTATTTTTTTTAACCTCACAACATAACTCCCTAAAACATTCTTATTAACTTTTAGAAGTCGTATTCCACTTGTTGGCAATCATTTAAAAACTCGTCTAGAAAAAGCTAGATCAAATTTCAGATTGATAGGCAACAACAAGCGCTAACGGCTTGCAAATGATTAAATACTATTAGAGGGAAATGCTTGGAGGACCACGGGAGAGATGCGCAGAATGATTAACTTTGGCGACAAAAGGAATTTGATAATCAACGCGTTGCTCACTTAACTGCTGAGAAATATATAACTCAAAAGAAGTCGTTGGATTTGGAATCACGACATTGGCAAACCCTGTCTGACAGAAAGGGCAATGGTTTAAGTGGTGATTAATCGTCCTTGATTTTGAAGAAGAATCTGTTTCTAACGCTGCTTCAATTGCTTGCCCTTGCGTTGTCACCACTTGAATATAGAGCTTTTGACCACCAACGCCACAAATTTCTTGCATAAAGCCTTGCGTACCAGTTTGGTTCGCTAATGCATGAGAAATACTCGGCGCGAGCGACGCAAATATAATCGCAAATAATGCGATTTTATGTGCCCAGCGGAATAATTTTCTCGATAACATCGGCAGATTCTACCATTATTGGTTAAAATTGTTCAACAGTATTAATACGCAACTAACGAAAGGTAACAATGGCTGCAGGTAGCTTACTAGTCTTACTGGATGACATCACCACCATGTTGGATGATGTCTCTGTTTTAACCAAAATAGCCGTTAAAAAGACCGCTGGGGTGCTAGGCGATGACTTAGCACTCAATGCAGAACAAGTATCTGGTGTGGATGCCAAAAGAGAGCTACCTGTGGTGTGGGCAGTAGCCAAAGGTTCTTTCATCAACAAACTGATACTTGTACCAGCTGCGCTAACTATTAGTTACTTTATTCCTTGGTTAATCACACCACTATTGATGATTGGTGGCCTTTTTTTATGCTTTGAAGGTTTTGAAAAAATCGCGCATAAACTGCTACACGACGATGATGAAGAAGTAGAAACACATAAACAAGAACTCAAGAATGCAGTTAAAGATAGCAAAGTCGATTTAATGGCTTTAGAAAAAGATAAAATCAAAGGCGCCATCCGT
>CAYGSH010000002.1:0-39198 GCA_964352515.1 uncultured Methylophilaceae bacterium
AGTCATGCCTTTGAGTCAATTCCTATTCGAACACATTTAAATGAAATTGAGGCGGCAAAATTCGCAGCAAATCGTTTTAGGTTTCCAGGTGTTGAAATTAAATCTAGACTTTTTCGCCACTACCCGAATGGTAAGTTAGGCGTTCATATTGCTGGCTATATTGGTCGCATTAATGACAATGATTTGGATAACCTACAAAAAGCTGACATGCTTTCCAATTACAAAGGTACAGATCATATTGGTAAAAGTGGCATAGAACAGTTTTATGAAAATGACTTACATGGTACAACAGGGTTCCAGCAAGTAGAGATTAATGCCGATGGCAAAGCTGTTCGTGTGCTTTCAAGTACTGCCCCTGTCTCTGGAAACAACTTAACACTATCGATTGACCTCAAACTACAAGATATTGCTGAGAAAGGCTTTGGTGACAGAAGAGGTGCTTTGGTTGCTATTGAACCCCAAACTGGAGAAATTCTTGCATTAGTAAGCATGCCAACTTTTGATCCTAATTTGTTTGTTGGGGGTATTGATACAAATAATTGGCGCTTATTAAATGAATCAATAGATAAACCACTTATCAATCGTCCTTTACGCGGGGTTTATCCGCCAGGCTCAACATTCAAACCTTTTGTTGCGCTTGCAGGTTTGCAAGCAGGGAAACGAAAGCCTCCATTTAGCATTAGAGATGCGGGGTACTTTATGCTACCAAACAGCAGTCATCGCTACCGTGACTGGAAAGTTGGGGGCCATGGTTTTGTTGACATGCAGCGAGCAATCACCATTTCATGTGATACTTTTTTTTATGGTTTAGCCGTTGAATTAGGCATAGAAAAGCTCACTGACTTTGTGAGACATTTTGGATTTGGTAAAAGAACTGGCATTGATATTAATGGCGAAAATGGCGGACTTTTGCCAACACCAGAATGGAAACAACGCCGTTTTAAGCAACCTTGGTATATGGGCGAGACCGTTATTGTTGGCATTGGGCAAGGTTATACACTAGTAACCCCTATGCAACTCGCTTACGCAACCTCTGTATTAGCGAACAAGGGTAAAGCCATGAAGCCTCACCTAGTTAAAGCCATCACTGATGTTAAGACTAGCAGCACAAAAACTGTTCAACCAATGGTAAATGATAATATTATTCTTGATGATAACAATCTCGAAATTGTGAAACAAGGCATGATTGATGTGACACTCCCTGGCGGCACTGCTGCAAGAGTAGGTGCTAATGCCGGATATAGTATTGCCGCCAAAACAGGGACTGCTCAAGTGATTGGAATTAAACAAAATGAGCGTTATGATGAAAATAACATTGATGAACGACATCGCGACCATGCTTTATTTATTGCTTATGCCCCAGCTGACAATCCAAAAATTGCCATTGCTGCCATTGTAGAAAATGGTGGTCATGGCGGATCTGCTGCTGGACCAATTGTCAGGCAAGTAATGGATTACTATTTGTTAGGAAAGTTACCACCTGAGATGGAACCAGCTAAAGTCACTTTAGAGGAAAATAACAATACAGAGATGCATACGCATGATTAATCAAATTTTTAATCGTTTTTTTAAACATATAGATTCTATATTGATGAGCTGCCTATTATTTACAATGTTAGTTGGCTTATTTGTCCTTTTCAGCGCATCAGGCCAAAGCTTTGGTAAAGTTAATGCACAACTGATTAATATTGCTATCGCATTAATTGTGATGTGGTCGGTTGCCAATGTTCAGCCGCAACTAATGGAACGCATGGCTTTTCCATTATATTTGCTCGGCATCTTACTATTGCTTGCAGTTGCATTGTTTGGTGACATTAGTCATGGCGCAAGGCGTTGGTTAAACTTAGGCGTTGTTAAAATACAGCCGTCAGAACTGATGAGAATTGCCATGCCAATGATGCTTGCATGGTTTTTTTCTAAGCGTGAATCTGTACTCCGTATCACGGATTTCGGCATCGCTTTTGTCATACTGATCATTCCAGTGTTGTTTATATTAAAGCAACCTGACTTAGGTACTTCTTTACTTGTATCTGCATCTGGTTTTTTTGTGATTTTCCTTGCAGGGCTTAGTTGGCGTTTTATCGTTGGCGGAGGTATTGCTATTGCAGCAATGATGCCTGTTTTTTGGTCCATGCTTCATGATTACCAGAGAAGACGCGTGCGCATCCTAATAGATCCAACGCAAGACCCTCTCGGCGCTGGGTATCATATTATTCAATCAACAATTGCCCAAGGTTCTGGCGGCTTTACTGGAAAAGGATGGCTAAATGGTACGCAGTCTCAGCTCGACTTTTTACCAGAAAGAACCACTGACTTTATTTTTTCAGTGTTTAGTGAAGAATTTGGCATGGTTGGTAATCTACTTTTACTATTGCTATTTAGTCTCATTGTTTTTAGAGGAATCGTGATTGCATCACAAGCTAGAAGTACATTTAGTCGTTTATTAGCTGGTAGTATCACCTTAACTTTCTTTATTTATGCTTTTGTTAATATCGGAATGGTGAGTGGTATATTGCCTGTAGTGGGTGTTCCATTACCGCTTATTAGTTATGGCGGCACATCAATGGTTACAATACTACTTGGATTTGGTATTTTAATGAGCATCCATACACATAAAAAATTAGTTGCATCAGGATAAGTTTTTACAATGAAAAAATCACCTTTTTTAGTTATGTTCTTTAGTTTAATTTTAGTCTCATGTGGCAGTAGCCCTGTTATTAAAAGGGCGCCTTCAGAACCAAAAAGCCAACCCAAATCAAGCAGTGACGGTGGTTATTACCCCGGAGACGGTCCGCATGCAAACCCACCAAGCAATTTAGACGATATTCCAGATGCAGTGCCTAAAAACGAGTCTTTATATAAATATTCAACCAAACCATATATCGCTTTAGGTAAAAAATATACGCCTTTAAATTCTGGAGAAAATTATAAAAAACAAGGTATTGCTTCATGGTATGGTAAGTTGTTTCATGGCAACAAAACGGCCAATGGTGAGATTTATGATATGTACAGTATGACAGCCGCGCATACGATATTACCTTTACCAAGTTACGTAAAAGTAACCAATCTAGAAAATGGTCGATCCGTAATTGTAAGAGTAAATGATCGCGGACCATTTAAGCATGATAGAGAGATTGATCTTTCATACGCAGCTGCATACAAATTAAGGTTAATTGAAAAAGGCAGTGGCTTAGTTGAGGTGGAAACCATTAATCCTGATCAATTCAACCAAACCGAGACCACAAGAAATACATCAATAAACGCTGAAGAAACAACTAATGTCAGCAAGACTCAAGCTTCATTTGGCCAACACTATATCCAAGCGGGTGCATTTAGTGAAGAAGCAAACGCAAGTGCACTGCAAAAAAGAATACAAAACTTAAAGTTTGAAGAAAGCAGCAAAATTAACCGAGTGTATAATAACGGATTACACAGATTGTTGATTGGCCCATATCAAACAAAGCAAGAAGCTGAACAAGCGGCAGAAAATATTCGTAACAATCTAAACATTTCAACCATTATTACAACTCAATAAACAAACATTATGCGACTTATTTATCTAATTTTTATTACCTTATTACTACCCATTACTGTCTGGTCAGCGGCCGCACCAGCGCCTTCTCTTGCCGTCAACGCATACTTATTAAGAGATGTGAATAGTGGCACAACTATCGTAGCTTACAAAAATGATGACAGACTTGAACCAGCTTCATTAACAAAAATGATGACCGCGTATCTTACCTTCAACGCACTCAAACAAGGCCACTTAAAACTGGACCAAATTGTTCCTGTGAGTGAAAATGCTTGGAAAGCAGAAGGTTCAAGAATGTTTATTGAACCACTTAAAAGCGTTACGGTGGATGAGCTGTTGCATGGCCTCATTATCCAATCTGGTAACGATGCTTCAATCGCCTTAGCAGAAGCCATTGGTGGCAGTGAAGAACAATTTGCGATCATGATGAATGAACAAGCCAAAAAACTCGGCATGGCATCAACACATTACATGAACTCCACAGGCTTACCTGATCAAGAACACTATACAACAGCTAGCGATTTAGCACTTATGGCAGATGCGCTCATTAGAGACTTCCCTGAAGACTATGATAGGCTCTATAAACAAAAAGAGTTTACCTACAATAAAATTAAGCAACTTAATAGAAATAAACTGTTATGGCTTGATGAGCATGTTGATGGCGTAAAAACTGGTCACACTCAAGCTGCAGGCTACTGTTTAGTCTCATCTGCAAAACGCGGAAAAACACGTTTAATTGCAATTGTGCTTGGTGCAAAAAATGAAACGATGCGTGCATCTGAAAGCCAAAAGCTTTTGAATTATGGATTTCAGTTCTTTGAGTCAACATTGGTTTATAGTCAATCACAAGCGATATCAACAATCCCTGTTTATAAAGGTTTTACAAAAACAGTAACAGCTACTGTGGATAAGGACTTATACCTTTCTCTGCCAAAGGGTGATTACGCGCGTGTTAAAGCAACCATGACATCTAAACAACCTTTGATTGCACCAGTGAAAGAAGGGCAAGACGTTGGTAAAATTACGTTTACACTTGATGACAAGGTGATACATGAACAAACACTGATTGCCTCAGAAACAATTAGTCCTGCTGGATTTTTTGGCAGAATCATTGATAGCATTAGACTTTGGGCTAAATAAAATTTATGGCGGATGATAACGAACAACAAGAAACACTTATTGAGTTTCCGTGTGAGTTTCCCATCAAAGTCATGGGTGAAACGCATGTTGACTTTACAATTGAAATAGTGAAAACAATTCAACGGCATGAGATGAGTTTTGATACGCATAAAATTGAAATGCGCGAAAGCACAGGAGGCAAATACACCAGCCTAACCTGTACTTGTTATGTTGAGTCAAAACCACAATTAGACAATATTTATCTCGCACTCACTAGCCACCCTATGGTTAAATTTGTGCTCTAAAAACAATGACACAGCTTATTACGCGTAAGCTTGGTCGTACAGACTACCAACAAACGCTTGCAAAAATGCAAGCGTTTACCAATAACCGTACGGCCAATACACCTGATGAACTTTGGTTGACTGAGCATGATAGCGTTTATACATTAGGGTTAAATCGAAAAAATATCCGATTACCAAACAATGATGTTCGAGTCGTCAATGTAGACCGTGGTGGCAAAATTACTTATCACGGTTTAGGCCAAGTTATTATTTATCTTCTCGTTGATTTAAGCCGAAATAAACTGAAAGTGCGCCAATTAGTTGATATCATCGAAAGCAGCATCATAGACTTGTTAGCACAGTACAAAGTTGTATCATCCACCAGAAAAGATGCGCCAGGTGTTTATATTGAAAATAAGAAAATTGCATCAGTTGGGTTAAGGTTAAAGAACAACTGCTGTTATCATGGTCTTAGTTTAAATGTTGATATGGACTTAACACCGTTTACCGAAATAGACCCATGTGGATATGTTGGTATGGAGATGACGCAAACGAAAGACTGGAATATCAACGAAACGCCCCAATATATTGGTGAAGCCTTACTCGAACGATTAAAAAACAAAATATCATCATGACGCAACAGACAAATAGCTCATCAAACACAAGACCACCAAAAAAAATTGCTGGCGTCAAAGAAGTAGACGCTGCTAAAACATCACGCATCCCAATTAAAATAGTGCAGCAGCCCGTGCTAAAAAAACCAGATTGGATACGGATGAAAATGCCTAATAGCAGCCGATTCAAAGAAATCAAACAAGCCTTACGGGATAATAATCTTCATACCGTATGTGAAGAAGCGAGCTGCCCCAACATTGGTGAGTGCTTTAGTGGTGGTACGGCCACTTTTATGATTTTGGGCGATATTTGCACACGACGCTGCCCTTTTTGTGATGTTGCTCATGGAAAACCATTGCCACCCGACAATCAGGAACCAAACAATTTAGCAAAAACGATTGCCGACATGCGATTAAATTATGTTGTGATAACCAGTGTAGATCGTGACGATTTACCTGATGGCGGAGCAAAACATTTTGTTGATTGTATTAAGGCAATCCGTGAAACATCCCCTAATATTAAAATTGAAATCTTAGTACCCGATTTTAGAGGCCGATTAGACATTGCTTTAAAGATTTTAAAAGAAGCACCGCCAGATGTGATGAACCATAATCTTGAAACGATTCCTCGTTTGTATAAACAAGCACGGCCTGGTTCAGATTATCAAAATTCGCTTAATTTGCTCAAGGCTTTTCATGAAATGTACCCGCAAATTCCCACTAAATCTGGATTAATGTTAGGATTGGGTGAAACTGACGATGAAATTCTGGCAGTCATGAAAGACTTACGTGCGCATAATGTCACCATGCTAACCCTTGGTCAATATTTACAGCCAAGCGTCCACCACTTGCCTGTATTACGCTATGTTGAACCAGCTATTTTTGATGCGCTAAAAGAAAAGGCAAATGCGATGGGTTTCAATAATGCAGCGAGCGGCCCTATGGTCAGAAGTAGTTACCATGCTGATTTGCAAGCAAACCAAGTAATATAAACTTTATCATACAGAGGCAATCATGGTTCCACACTTAACAACAGCACTTAGCGGCCCGCTTCTAGACTTAGAAAAGCGAATCCTATCTTCAATGACAGATATAGAGCATTGGTTTAGAACGCAATGGCTTGATCATGCAGCACCATTTTATGCTTCTGTTGATATTCGAAATAGCGGATTTAAACTTGCACCAGTTGACACCAATTTGTTCCCAGCTGGCTTTAATAATTTAAACCCTGCTTTTATTAGTTTGAGTGTTCAGGCGGCCATGGTGGCTATTGAAAAAGTATGCCCAGAAGCACATCGCCTACTACTTATCCCAGAAAATCACTCACGAAACACTTATTATTTACAAAATGTGATTGATTTAGCGCATATCTTAAAAGTTGCTGGCTTAGATGTTCGCATCGGCAGCATTTCACCAGAGATTACAGAACCCACACTACTTACAGCACAAAACGGACAAACATTACTAATAGAGCCATTGGTACGTGAAGGCAATCGAATTAAACTTAAAAACGCAGCGTTGGGTGATTTCGATAGTTGTGCCATTTTATTGAATAATGACTTATCTGGGGGTATACCAGATATTTTAATGAACTTAGAACAAAACCTGATTCCACCTCTGCATGCGGGTTGGCATAGCAGAAGAAAAACCTATCATTTTTCTGCTTATAATCGTGTGATAGCAGATTTTGCAAACATACTTAAGATTGATGAATGGTTACTCAACCCTTATTTTGAAAGTTGCGAAGGAATCAACTTTAATGATCGCACTGGTGAAGAATGCTTAGCTACAAAAGTGGACACATTACTCAATAAAATTAAAGTTAAATACCAAGAATATGGGATTCAACAAGAGCCCTATGTCATTATAAAAGCAAATGCTGGCACTTATGGCATGGGTATTATGACTGTTAAATCTGCAGAAGAAGTGCGGGGACTTAATCGTAAAAAACGCAATAAGATGTCTGTGATTAAAGAGGGGCAGCAAGTATCTGAAGTTATCATACAAGAGGGTGTTTATACCTTTGAAAGCATCAACGATGCTGTAGCCGAACCAGTTGTTTATATGATGGACCACTTTGTCATTGGTGGCTTTTATCGCGTTCATACTGGTCGGGATGCTGATGAGAATTTAAATGCCCCTGGTGCACATTTTGTCCCACTTGCATTTGAATCGCCTTGCGGACTGCCCGATTGTGACGGCGAGCCAGATACTGTTCCAAATCGTTTTTATGCTTATGGCGTAATTGCTCGTTTAGCCTTACTGGCTGCTGCAATTGAGCTAGAAGAAGCAGACCCTTTGAATGATGATGATTTAATTGCCGCATGAAACTTCTCTTTATCCTTGATCCATACGCAAGCTTAAAAACAAGCAAAGATAGCAGCGTAGCCATGATGCGGGAAGCATCTAAGCGTGGGCATGAACTGTATGTATGCCTACAACATGATGTTTTCCTTCGTAATGAAATGGTTAAAATCAACACACAAGCTTTCCAATTTACTGAAGGCATTCAATGGTATGCATTATCGACTATGCAAGAGTCACTACCCACCGACTTTGATGCTATCCTCATGCGTAAAGACCCACCCTTTGACAATGAGTATTTATATAGTACTTACTTACTAGAGCTTGCTACGCAGCAGGGTGCAAATGTCATGAATAACCCCAGTAGTGTTAGAAGCTGGAATGAAAAACTTTCTATCGCTAAGTTTCCACAATTTAGTCCTGAGTTTTTAGTCACCAGCAACCATAACCTCATTATTGAATTCTTAGAAAAGCACCAGGATATTGTCGTTAAACCGCTTGATGGCATGGGTGGCAGCAGTATCTTCAAGTTAACTAAAGATGACCCAAACCTTAATGTTATTTTAGAAACAATTACAAACCACGGCAAACAAACTATTATGGCACAACAGTACTTAGCTGCCATTAAACAAGGGGATAAACGTATCATTGTGATTGATGGCAAGCCTATTCCTTACGCGCTTGCGCGGATTCCTAAGGCAGGTGAAACAAGAGGCAATTTAGCAGCGGGCGGTAAAGGTGTTGCACAGCCGTTATCAGAAAGAGATTTAGCCATTGCCACAAACGTTGGTGAAACGCTTAAAACTGAAGGCTTATTTTTTGTTGGCTTGGATGTGATAGGCGATTATTTAACCGAAATTAATGTAACGAGCCCCACAGGTATCGTTGAAATCACTGCTCAAACTGACTGTAATGTTGCCTCAGTATTTTTGGATGCATTGACATCAAAACTAGAATCCAAACCATACTAGCGTTATAGTAGCGCCTATGCGCCTCCTTATTGTCATTCTTTTTGCTGTTTCTTGTATTAGTTGCACACCTAAAGAACCACTCTACCATACCCAAAACTATGTGTTTGGCACATTGGTTGATATCACCATCTATGGAGAAACAGAAGCCCGCGCTGAAGAAGTATCCACTGGCATCATTGATCAATACAACGCCTTACACCAGCGTTTACATGCATGGCAACCCAGCGAAATTCAAACAATCAACCACGTTTTTGCCAAGGGAAATACTGCCATAGATGTTAGCCCTGACATTGCAAAGATGCTAGCAGAAATAACAACCCTCTCTAATCAATCTGATGGCACATTTAATCCCGCTATCGGCCAACTGATTAAACTTTGGGGGTTTCAAAGCGATGCATTTATTCCACATGATATTGATCATGATGCAATCAATAAACTGGTATCACAGCAACCCAAGATGTCAGATATTGTGATCAGTGATAACAAAATATCTAGTAATAACATCGCTGTGCAATTAGATTTAGGTGGCTATGCAAAAGGCTATGCCTTAGATCTTGGTTTAAGCTATTTACGTGATCATAATATTCAAAATGCATTGATTAATATTGGCGGCAATATTATTGCTTTAGGCACACACGGGGATAAACCATGGCGTGTCGGTATTCAGCATCCGCGTCAACCCAATGCAATTGCAACGATTGATTTACCAAGCGACTGGGCCATAGGCACCTCAGGCGACTACCAACGTTTTTTTGAACTTAATGGAAAGCGTTATTGCCATATTATTAATCCTTCAACTGGTTATCCAGTTCAAGGTACGCAGTCTGTTACTGTATTAATTCCACCACAATCAAATGCAGGGGTACTTTCAGACGTCGCATCTAAACCTATTTTTATTGCTGATACACATTCACGTTTAGCTGCTGCAAAGGCCATGCAAATTAACCACTTTTTAATAATTGAATCAAATAGCAATATGACTGTGAGTAAACCCATGGCAAAAATGTTACGTTGGTTAGATACGCATGCAGAAAAGAGTGTAAAGGTTATTGATCTTGAATAAAATATTCAAAGACAATAAACCACTAGTAGGGGACTGGATTGTCATGATCATTAGTCTATTGGCTATTCTATTTTTGTTTAAAACACTATGGGTAAACGCGCCTGCCAGTAAGCTACAAATTCGCCAAGGGAGTCAAATCATTGGCACCTATGATATCAATCAAACAAAAGAATTGCATATTCATGGTCCAATTGGTGAATCACAGATCAGTATTGCAGATGGAAAAGTACGCTTTAAACAATCTCCATGCACCAATCAATACTGTGTTCATCAAGGTTGGTTAAAAAAAGCAGGTCAAGTTGCAATATGCTTACCAAATCAACTGAGTTTGCAACTGTTGGGAGAGGACAAGCCTTATGACTCGCTCAACTATTAGTATCACCACAACAAAAGAAGACCATCAAATTGCCAAATTAACCGCTTTGGCGATTGGCCTACATGTGATTGAAGCAATGTTCCCATCGCCATTGCCAGGGGTAAAACCTGGTATTGCTAATATCATTACACTTTACGTGCTCATGCAATATGGATTTGGCACGGCCGCTTGGGTGAGTTTGTTAAGAGTATTTGCGAGTAGCTTATTGCTAGGTCACTTCTTATCACCAACCTTTTTTTTAAGTCTTTCTGGCGCGTTGTTTAGTTTGGCTATTTTGTTTTTTGCTCAACATCTACCAAAACAATATTTTAGTGTGATTACGCTCAGTATATTGGCTGCTTTTGCGCATATTGCAGGACAGTTGCTTGTGGTAAGATTTTGGCTTATACCAAGCACAGGTGTGCTTTATTTAATCCCCATCTTTGCTTTGGCTGCATTATTTTTTGGGTTTATAAATGGGTTTATTTGCCTTTCTCTTAATGCTATCAATAAAAAAGGCCATAGTATTTAACTATGGCCTTTTGAAGTTACGTCATGCAACTATTCTTGAATTAACTCTCTCCAAATTACTCTACGTTGTTTAAAACCGGAGCTAAGTCCACCTACAAAGGTAGGTTGAACATCAGGAAACTTAGGTGTTGGGTCGTCTGCGGTCACAATGGAGACCTTAGGTTGACCATTAACGTACAACACATTGATACCAACAACTGGTGCGTTCGTTCTAGCACCAATTGTAGCCGACGCCACAATACCTCCAGTTTTAAAGTTAAGGAAATTAATCCATCCATAACCACCTGGAGAACATTCTGCAGTTGCTGGGTCTGCAGCAGGCACAATACTAGGCACAATTAAAGTACCAAACACTAATTGAGAAGCAACATTTTGTCTTTCCCCTGAGTCAGGTAAATCAATGTACCAGCCACGTTTACTATTATAATCAACAACTAAATTTGATACAGTTCGAGTATTACCACTGTTTGTAATAGTTTGTTGAACCATCGCTGAACTGCCTCTTGGAAACAGTGTGGCTGCACTATTATCAGTATCTTGATAGCTTTCATCACTAATCGCGTAGAGTGATTGTGTTGAAGTATCTGTTAAATCACTCGCTTCTAAATATTTTCCTGTACCAATAAACACAACTCGCTTACCATCGACTGTACTCAACTCAGGTTTAACCGTAATCGGTTGATTAGTGCCACCTGAATCTTGCAGTTTTGCCAACTTAAACGGATTTGCTGGTGTTGTTCCACTTCCAGTTGTTTGTGGTTTATTGATATCGAAACGCCACAAGTTACCTAAAATATCGCCTGCATAGACGTTTTCAGCAGTATTATTTTTAAGCGAGTCACTAACAAAAGTTCTAATTTTTGCTAAGCCACTCGGATTTGTTGCACTGCCCTCTCCTGTTGAATACTTCAAGGGCAAGCTTGTAATAGGATCAATAAGAATTTGTCCAGTTACTGCATCTAATACATAGAGAAACCCTTTTCCAGGGTTCGCACCTGTAATATTATTATAACCAGAAGTAACTAATACCACCCATTTTCCATCTAATCGTTTTGTAACAACAGGATTACCAAAACTAAACCCAACATCAGAGTCAACAGTATCATCAAACTCCCACATCATATTTGGCACATCGGGGTCAGTAATATCGATTGCATAGTAGCCTTTACCACCACCATTAAGAGCACCAACTAATATTGTTTTCCATATTGCACTTGATGACGAACAATTTGCAGTGCAAATATCGTTAATGGTTACATCACCATTCACATAATTTCTATGATTTGCACCATAATTACTATCTGCTAAACGCCACATGTTAGAAATCACTTTGGTTGGTACAAAGGCCCACCGTTCAAATCCATTTTCAGCATTAATAGCATGCAACATCCCGTCATTGGTGCCGAAATAAATACTACCTTCTCTGCTAGCTTGCTGATTGGCAAATGAGCCTGGTGTAGTTGCATCTCCATAACCCGGGTCAACATACCTTGCTTTTGGTACACCATTAAATGCGGGGGTAGAGTCTAAAGCATCCCCAATCACTGCTTCACGCATACGAAACACGCGTTGATCAACAAGATTGCTAGCCGTTTCTTCAAATCCCTTTTGCCCACGTAAAAAGTTCACTAAGTTTACATTGGTCACATTGGTTTTTTGCGCCGGAGTCAAAGATGACCACTGCGTTAAATTGGATGCTAAGAAGCTTGACTCAAAATTGGTGTTTTCTCCTATGCCAGCGATATTCGTATAATTAAATGGCACAAATGTACCGCCATCATTCAAATATATAGTGCGACTATCTGTAGAACTAGCTACTCTAGACTGCATGGTGCCTGAGCAAAACGTTGGTAGTTCAACGCTACATTCACTGGTTACAGAATTATAAATAGCTGGGCTGGCACAATTTGCCGCAATGGTCACTCCAGTTGTTCTACAAAATGTGACTGTTTCTCCATTAACAAGCTCATTCACTAATGAAGAGTTAGCACCATTACAAGAACCCGCACCAACATCTTGTAAACACCAGTCAGCTTTTGCGCCAACTTGCCCTGTTGTAATGTTAATTTGCCGCGCCTCTAAATTACCAGTCCATTTAACCGTTTCATAACTCGCTACATAAGCAAAGTTATCTCCAGCAACTGGATTAAGCGTACTGGTTGCTGCAGCCGCACCAGCACCTCTTTTAGACTCAATCTGAGTTAAAGCACCAGTTAAACTTTCAGAAAGCTGACCTGGATCTTGCGCACTAAAATACGTACCTCTCCCGTTAACGGCGGCATGCCATAAATCATCAACAGTTGTATCGTCGTTAGCGACTGGCACTGGCCAGTTCTTCGTATTATTTTTAATGTCATAAAAATCACCAGATGTTGCAGTTTTATAATCTGGGTCGTAATCTAACTGCCCATTCACACCTAAGCCTAACGTAAATGTTGTCATGTGCTGGTTAGCATTATTATCGCTTCCAGATGAAAACACATTGTTAAGACATACATTTCTACCTGCATTTGTACAGTTATTAAAACTTGGGTCTCTTAAATCTGTCTCATAATAGTATTTTGCTGCATCTGATAAGCTTGCTGTTGATGCCGTTGGACCTTCGTAAAAACCTTGTGGCCGTTCAGATGGATTACTATCCATATTACCAACATTACCACCACCATTAACATTTCTGACGCTTGAAGTACTATCAGTATTCCAAAAACCATCCGTGGTTAATAACGTAAAGTTTTGTTGGCATGAGAACTCAACGGGATCATCACTACCAATATTTCTTTGACCTGCATACATACGCCCGACATTGGCTAATGCAGAACGTAATGGGGTACCACCACTGGCTGAAGTGCTAAACATTTCAGCATACCAATTAGCTTTTTGCGTATTGTCAAATTTATCAATTGCAACGTAATTGCTACTTTGATTACTTAACGTTGTAAACCCAACTCTAAAACTATCATCAATATCTTTAAAAGCAATACTAGCAGCTGATTTCATCATTAAGATACGAGTTCTATAATAACTATACCAATTGGCAAAATTGGTCATTTCTTCTTCAAACGTACATGTTGCGCCTAAACAATCACTACGCGTTGGCACTTTTGGATAATTACTTCTTCCTGGTTCAATATCGACACGTTCAAATGTAGAAACAACTGTGCTACCGCCAGAAAAGTTGGTAACCTGCAATGGAATTTGATACGGGGTTCCAGGTAAAGCACCACCACCTGACATGCCTGCGACTCTATCATAAGTTATACCCCAGCTTTTTGTAAAATTGAGCGTGCCGTTACTTGCATTTCCACCGGTCACAGCATTTATGGTAATGGTTGGTCTACCATTATTATTAGTTGTGGCAGTATAGTCTGGACTTGAAACGAAGCTATTAATACGATTCACAATTGCTTGCGCAAATGCTCTTCTAGAAGAACTATTGCTACCGCTTGCATAAATGGTGGTGCCTAATAGCTCTTGGCTCCCTGCCCTAATGCTAGAAATATAATGCCCATTTCGCGTACTACTAATTCTAAAACTACCTTGCGCATCTGTTAAAGCGCCGCCTGAGCTTGGTTGTGTTGTGGTGCTTACGGCTATAGTTGCTGCCCCTGCAGAACCAGACAGCGTGACAATATCACCAGAAGAGGTTGCTGTGTAATTTGGCACACTAACATGGGCATTAATCGCATTAGCGATATTCGCTGCCAACGTATTCCGCTGTGAGGCACTAGTATTATCTGTAATCGATAATGTGGTCCCTGGCGCAGCAATAATACTAACACCAGCTACTGTTACATCAGTTACATACAGTGGTGTAGGTGATGCCGTTGGTGAGTTGGTATTGGTGGCTAAAATTCTAATCTGCCCCGTTGATACATTTGTTATGCCAAGCCACTTAGCTCTAGTATAGTTACCTGCATCAGAATATTTTGCCTGACAATTTGTTCTATTAGTGTCATTACACCAAAGCAAACTAGCTGGAACTGTATGGGTAGCATCCGCGGTTGCTTGGCAAGAAGTTAAGCTGTTATCAGTACAGTACTGAGCTGGAGATACATTGTAATAATAAGGATAACTGTATAACGTTCTAGCATTATCATACGTATTGGTTGGATAAATATATTGGCTATTTTGATTACATATAGCTGGATTTGTCAGATCTGATGTAGAAACTGAACTCGTATTACACCATGCAATGTCATAATACCCTTGTGTATTTGAAGCATTTGGTACTAAGCTTGTTTTACTGGTTGATCGATAAGGATCGGTTGAAACTTGGGTCCATCCAGCAGTGTTAGAGTAGTCCATAGAGGGAAATACTGTTCCATCTGCATTCACACCTGGTGGGTAATAAATTTCTGGATTATAGTAAACTTTATTATAAAAACTAGACATGCGGGGTGGTTCACCAAGATCGCAATCACCACTAAATCTATCAGCAGTATCGGAGCCATTCTTACATTTATTATTATCGTCAACATAGTCTGGCATATAATCCCAACCCATACTGCCTGAATTATCTAAAACAAACATAAGATTTGGTAGCACAGAAGAGTTAGTAGAAGTTGACAATGGGGCGTCTGCAAGACTAATAGGCGCTGCGTTTACAATCGCTACTGAAATTAAACTCAAGCAGAATATACCCGCTTGAAATAGTTTATTTTTTAAAAATGTCATCATAGACTCCTAAAATACGTATGCTTGTACGAAACTAACTGTGTTTTTTGGACCGGCAACTCTTGCTGTTACACGGTAAATTGGACTTAGGGCAGAATTTTTAACACCCCCTAAATTGGGGTCATCTAAACCACCCTGCGTATCACCTTCACTTGGCACTTCGCCCATTTGACAGTGACTTACATTTGCTGGCCCAGCGTTTAAACACATACGTTGAATCACATATCGTATTGTGTTGCCCGCTGAATCTCTACCTGCAACAAGTCCATTACCTACTGCAAGGATGCTTGTTGCATCTGTCCAAGCATCACCACTTCCCCAAGTTGCACCCTCAGCTGCTGTCAGTCCTTTATTTGGTAAAGTCGTTGATAAGTCTGCTGAAGTTGCGTAATAACCATTTACCCCAGCATTTTCTAAACTTGCTGCATTCGCAATAATCCAGTCCATCGCTGAAACTAAACCACTATCACCAGAAATGGTGGCTGATTGTTTAAAAGCAAGATTACCAGCAACCATTACCCCAGTATCTACTGATCGAATCAAAGCTGCTGCGGCTAAAGACATGACCACTAAAGCAATTAGCGCAAAAAATAAAACCAGACCTTTTTGGGCTTTTTGACTAGTAAACTTAATATAATGCTTAATTTTCATAGCCCCTCCCGATTCCAAGCTATATTTCTGAGTGGAACAATTGTTTCATATGCGCGATAACGGTATTGCTTCCAATCTGCGCCTGCCACACTAAAATTAGGTGCTGCTGAGCCAAGCAATGGCACCCAAGTTGGCGGCAATGCAGCTGTCACATCTGTTTTTTCCAACAGTCCATTTCGCGCTAAAACAGCTATGCGAACTGCGCGTATTCTGTTGCGGTTTGCAATTGAAGGGACGGCCCACGTTCCTCCAGTCGCATCGACCCAACTAGTAACGTTACTGTCAGCTGCATTGTCTGCAACACCATATTGTGCTTGTAAGTCCACAATATCTGAAATGACAGGGCTACCATTATTTTCTAGCTGATTATTATTTATGCTAAAGTTAAGACGGTTCATACTATTATTCGGTCCTAGGCAAGTCATTCTTGCGTAATCTGATGGGTTAGGGCCAGCACTGAGAGTTGATGCATCAGTTGCATCAGAAAAGGTAAGGTTGACAACAGTTGGCCCAGTAATTGGATTGATTTTCGCAGCAAGACAACTTGTACCCTTTACAATTAGGGCTAGATCGTCTTCAGCACAGCCAACATTATTATCAACTGTAATAGTTGCATTTACACCAACAACACTGGCTGATAATACATTGACTGGCAAACCATCTGAACCAGGAAAATTGCGAACCGTAATGGAGTCTGGCCCTGCGCCACCGTCAGTAATTACAACTGGAAACAAATCTGAAGTAGAAAGTGCATTATCTGCATCATAGTTAATGATTGATGGATTGCAATTTAATGGATTATCATTTCTGCCTACAGTTGCATCAAAAATCGGCAAGCCAAACCCTGCACTCTGAACATGACGCTGGATATTATAAATAGCAATACTGCCATTAACTTGCGCATCAGCATTTCCAGTAGTTGTTCTTTTTTGCCCTTCAAACAAGGAAAATGTTTGCATAATTACAAGTGTTCCAATTAGGCCAATTACTAAACCAATCATGATTTCGATTAAGGTAAATCCTGATTGATATTTTTGGTGTTGATTTACAGACATGTTGGACACCCCTTAAGTATGTAAGCATTTGCCTGATAGTTATGCTGTGCCTCGCCAGGTTGCTGCCACACCACTGTCACTTCAACTCTCTCTGCCGTAGGAATTGCCACCGTCATTGAACCACCAGGTAATGTTGCAATAGGTGTTGTCCCAACATAACCATTAAGATCGTTAGGCGTGCCCCACATAATCCCCAACTGTTGTTGAGCAATATTACTGGCCTCTGAACGATAATTTGCATCAGTTGTATTTTTTATCATAGCCCCTTGCAAGCCTGCCAAAGCTAAAATTCCAAAAGAAAAAATGAGTATCGCAATGAGTGCTTCCAACAATACAACACCTTGTTGAGTATTGACTTTGGAAAGGTGTTTAACTTTTGGGGACATCATTTTCTGTTTCATGTTTAATTACATCCTCTTGGTGTATTGGCGATATCAAATTCTGGGTCACATAAGCGAGCACTACCGCCCAACCCTATTTCAATACGCAAAGGTCTTGTACTAGACATTGTGCTAACAATATCTACTTGATTAAAGCTACTTGAAGCAGGCTGACTTATTATCCCAAGTGGAGTAAACGTTACTGTGGCATTTGCTGATGGCGTTAAATTTGCCGTTACATTACCTGAGCCACTATCTGCTGTGAATTGATCTATCAATGCAGGACAAGTTACTGATGCTGTAACACAACCAACGGTCCAATCGTTATTTGTTAATGTAAAAACAACTGAGTCATTTTTTGTTACTGCTTCTGCCCTTGCTCGCTGAACACCGTTTAATATAGACTCAGCTACATTTCTGATTTTTGTATTCTCAATCCACTCTCTATAACTTGGGATAGCGTAGGTGAGCACAATCCCAATGATAGCTACCGCAATCATAAGCTCGATTAATCCAAAACCACCTATATGGCGTTTTGTCATAAAAGAATTATGATGTAAATTTAACACACGCCACCTTCTTTTCGAATCCAGCAACTTGCGTTACCTGCCCAGCCCGCTAATGTAGCTGTTGATGCTTTTGCATTGGCTTCATTAACAGTGAATGAAAACCCAGCTGCAGAATTTTTCCCAGTTGCAGTAATGGTATAAGCTGTTGCCGAAGGTGATGCGCCGCATGAGAAATCAAAATTTTGTCCTGACTCATTTGCACACGGCATACCAGCTGCAGTGGACCCAACGTATGTGCGGTTATCTTGAAAAAATTGCTCCATTTTAATTCGCTTGTCGGCTAGGCCAGAGGTTGCCTCAGACAAACTTGAACTAATCACATAGTTTCTATAACTAGGCGCTGCTATCGCAGCTAAAATACCAATAATAGCGACAACAATCATCAGCTCTATTAAAGTAAATCCTTTTTGTAGTTTCCTAAACATCTTCATTTCAGCATACCTCTTTTAACGTAACCCAAATCATGACAATAACTTATATATCATGTCCAGCAACATCCGATAATCGGTTAAAAATCCAGAATAAGCGGTAATTATTGCTTCAATTCTGGCTTATGAAACATTCGATGATAAAATATAGATCTAATTTTTTAGGCTTATAACGACAATATGACTAAGTCATTTTTTATCGCAATTTTAGTATTGAGCTATGCAGCTATAATAGGGTGTGGCACCACTGGGCCGCTTTATATTCCTGAGCAGCGTTATCCACAAGAAAAACCAGCTGAAGCGCCGCAAAACCCTAGTACATCAACCGAACAATTCATTAAAGAATAAAGACAATATCCGTGAACTTTTTTAAAATTAAAAATGGCGTAATGCACGCTGAAGATATTCCGCTACCCCAATTAGCAGAGTCATTTGGTACGCCATGTTATGTGTACTCTAAACAAGCCCTTGAAACAGCATTTTTACGTTTTGAAGCAGGGTTAAAACAGACTGATCATTTAATTTGTTTTGCTGTTAAAGCCAATCCCAATCTTGCTGTGCTAAATGTTTTTGCAAAAATGGGTGCTGGGTTTGATATTGTCTCAGGCGGAGAGCTTGCGCGCGTGATTGCAGCCGGCGGTGACCCTAAAAAGGTTGTATTTTCTGGCGTGGGTAAAACATCGGCTGAAATGCGAGATGCGCTTGAAGCAGGTATTTTTTGCTTTAATGTGGAATCATTAAGTGAGTTAGTGAAACTTAATGCAGTAGCGGCTGAAATGGGTAAAGTTGCACCCGTCTCTTTAAGAGTTAATCCTGATGTGGATCCTAAAACACACCCCTATATTTCCACAGGGTTAAAAAGCAATAAATTTGGCGTTGCGATTGATGATGCAGTTCATGTCTATCAACAAGCGGCATCGATGTCCAACATTGGTATTCATGGGGTAGATTGTCATATTGGTTCACAAATTACTGAAATTGCACCTTTTATTGATGCCTTAGACCGTGTTCTAAAATTGGTTGAGCAGTTAGAGGCAAGCGAAATTAAAATCTCCCATATTGATGTAGGTGGTGGGATTGGTATCACTTATGATGATGAGACTCCTCCAGCCTTTAGTCAGTATACGCATGCCATTTTAGAAAAACTCAACCAAAAGAAAGTTAAACTATTATTTGAGCCTGGGCGGGCCTTGGTTGGCAATGCTGGTGTATTACTGACTAAAGTTGAATATATTAAACCAACTGAAAGCAAAAACTTTGCGATAGTCGATGCGGCAATGAACGATTTAATGCGTCCTGCTTTGTATGATGCATACCATAACATCGTTGCAGCAAAGCCACGTGATGGTGAAACTACTGTTTATGAAATTGTAGGTCCTGTGTGTGAAACAGGGGATTTTTTGGGCCATGATAGGTCATTAAACATTCAAGAAAATGACTTATTAGTCGTGGAATCTGCCGGGGCTTATGCAATGAGTATGGCCAGCAACTACAATACTCGAGCAAGAGCAGCAGAAATTATGGTGGATCATGACAAGTGTCATATTGTTAGGCAGCGTGAAAAAATAGAGGATTTATTTAAGTCAGAAAATATATTACCTTAACATTTATTAATGTTTGCGCTTTAATAATAGTTGCAGAATTGCTCACATGCAGTTAAATTTATATTTGAGAGTTTTGCTCTTAACACTGTTTGTACAATTAAACGCTCAGGGAGATTTACATGAATAAGTTTTTACTTGCTTTAATGACAGCATTATTTTTAGTGGGTTGTGCATCAACTGGAGGTAGTAGCAGTGGTGCGCTACCTGAGATTGCACCATATGATGAACCAACCTATGAACCACTACCAAGCATGGTTCCATCAGCTTAATTTTAGCGCTGCATGTAAAAAGAGCGAATGTAACATTCGCTCTTTTTAATTAATATTAAGTAACCTCTAATCAAATACAACCGTTTTATTGGCGTAAGTCAGCACTCGATTATCAATATGCCATCTGACAGCTCTTGACAATACAACACGCTCTAGATCTCTGCCTTTCTGTAGTAAATCTTCAACTTGATCACGATGCGATATCCTTGCAATATCTTGCTCAATAATTGGCCCCTCATCTAATACTTCAGTCACATAGTGGGCCGTTGCGCCAATCAATTTTACACCTCTTTCAAATGCACGATGGTATGGCTTAGCGCCAATAAATGCTGGTAAAAATGAATGGTGAATATTAATAATCCGCTGAGGATATTTAGTCACAAAGTTAGCCGATAAGATTTGCATATATCTTGCCAACACGATAAGGTCAATTTTGTATTCATCAAACAATTTAAATTGAGCAGCTTCAGCCTCAATCTTATTATCTTTGTTAACGGGGATATGGTGAAAGTTTATGCCATAAAATTGGGCTAAAGCTTTTGTGTGTAGGTGATTGCTGATAATCACTGGAATCTCACACGCCAACTCCCCTTGTTGATGACGATGTAATAAATCAATTAAGCAGTGATCATATTGCGAAACCATAAGTGCTAATCTTGGTTTATGCTCTGAAAATTTAAGTTGCCATTGCATGCTAAACTGAGTTGCAACTGCTTCAAAATGTGCCCCAAAAGAAGCTTCATTTAAACTAAACTGATCTAAGTCCCATTCAACTCGCATCAAAAAGAGATTATTTTCTGCATCTTGATGTTGGTCTGCGTGTAAAATATTAGCATTATGTTGATGCAAAAAATTGGCAATCGATGCTACGATGCCTTTTGCATCTGGGCAAGTAATCAATAGTGTGGCTGTATTTTTCATGTTAAAACAATAAATCATAGTGAGTTTGCATGCATTATAACTGATACCAAGTTGACCACATAATATAAAAAAGGATAGAAATAATTGAGTGAAATGAATAACTTAGATGCTAACATCATACTGGCTAATCCAAGAGGCTTTTGTGCTGGCGTGGACCGTGCAATCATTATTGTAGAACAAGCGCTAGAAAAGTTTGGTGCGCCCATTTATGTCAAACACGAGGTTGTTCATAATAAATTTGTCGTTGATGAGTTACGCAGTAAAGGCGCTGTTTTTGTAGAAGAGTTAGATGAGGTTCCAAGAGGCAGCATCGTTATTTTTAGTGCGCACGGCGTTTCAAAAGCAGTGAGAACTGAAGCCGATGCTAGAGGACTGACAGCCTATGATGCCACTTGTCCTTTAGTCACAAAAGTACATATTGAAGTTGCTAAAATGCGTGAACAAGATATGGAGTTAATCATGATTGGCCATAAAGGGCATCCTGAAGTTGAGGGTACCATGGGGCAGTCAGATGAAGGCATTTTTCTTGTTGAAACCCCAGACGATGTGGCCACTTTATCTATTAAAGATCCAAACAAATTAGCTTATGTCACTCAAACAACGCTTTCAATGGATGATGCGGCGCAAGTCATTGATGCTTTAAAAAAACGATTTCCCAATATTCATGCGCCTAAAAGTGATGATATCTGCTATGCGACACAGAATCGACAAGATGCCGTTAAAATCATGGCTAAAGACTGTGACTTGGTCATTATTGTCGGTTCACCCAACAGTTCCAACTCAAATCGCTTAAGAGAAGTTGCTGAAAATCAAGGGGTTGAAGCCTATATGGTCGACAATGCCACTTTTCTCAAACAAGAATGGCTGGTTGGTAAAAAGAAAATTGGTGTCTCAGCCGGCGCATCTGCCCCTGAAGTGTTGGTGAAAGAAGTCATTCAAGAACTGCAACAATTTGGTGCTAACAATGTCATAGAGTTACAAGGCGTTGTTGAGAACGTAGTTTTTCAACTACCAAAAAACTTAATAGCTGCTTTAAAAGCATAATAGCTTGATGTTGACTTGTTTAGTTCAATGCCTAAGTCAGTGCATTAAGAGTTAGCGATGCATGTTAGTTCATTTTCTAGGTACCAGTTTTTTTATGAAACAATATAAAACGCCCGTTTCCGCACTAGTACTGATTCATACAGCAGATTTAAAAGTGTTAATTATGGAACGTGCCGATAAAGTGGGCTTTTGGCAATCAGTCACTGGTAGTATCGAACAGAACGAAACACCTTTTCAGGCTGCGATTAGAGAAGTAAAAGAAGAAACTGGTTTAGATGCATTAGCTTATGATTTTCAAGACTGGCAAGCCTCAAACACCTATGAAATTTATCCACATTGGCGGCATCGATATGCCAAAGGCGTCACAACGAATGTTGAACATTTGTTTGGCCTCACGTTGCCGAAGCCAATGGAAATTGTATTAGCACCAAATGAGCATGTTGCATACGATTGGGTTGATTGGCGAGAGGCTGCTCAAAACGTTTTTTCTTGGACCAATGTAGATGCACTGAAAAGATTAGGTGAAAAACATGGATTAACACTTTAGTCATTTCCATTCTTAAGCCCATCGTTATAAAATCAACCTTTCTGAACATAAAGCGTTAAAGAAATTATGCAAACACAAGCTATCCCTATTAAATTTGAAAAATTTCAATCGGCAAAGGACGATGACTGCCAAGCAAGGATATTAGCTGCCAAGGAAAAGTTAGGTAAGCGCTTAGTCATTTTAGGGCACCACTATCAACATGAAAGTGTTTACCGTCACGCTGACTTTTCTGGCGACTCTTTAAAACTATCTAAATATTGTGAAGATTTAGATGCTGAATTTATAGTGTTCTTAGGCGTGCATTTCATGGCTGAAGTAGCCGACATTCTAAGCCGACCCGAACAAGTGGTGGTTTTGCCTGATTTAGCAGCCGGATGCTCAATGGCGGATATGGCTAATTTGGCCAAAGTTGAACGTAGCTATCGCGAACTTAATAAAGTACTCAACTTTGATGAAGATATTACGCCAGTCACCTATATTAACTCAGCAGCTGATTTAAAAGCCTTTTGTGGTGAACATGGTGGCATTGTTTGCACCAGCACAAATGCGCCAAAAATTTTAGAGTGGAGCTTTAATCAACGTGAAAAAGTCTTGTTCTTTCCCGATCAAAATTTAGGTCGTTGGAGTGGATATAAAATGGGCATCCCACTAGAACAAATGCCAATATGGGACCCAGATCAACCTCAAGGTGGTCTTACCATTGAACAGATTAAAAATGCAAAGATTCTATTGTGGAAAGGTCATTGTGCAGTACATCAAATGTTCCGCCTACAAAACATTGAGCATTTTAAAAAACTACATCCAGATGGCAAAGTGATCTCCCATCCAGAAGCTCCATTTGAAGTGTGTTTGAATTCTGACTATGTTGGATCAACAGAATATATTTTAAGAACTGTGACTGAAGCAGAACCCAATACTAAATGGTTAGTTGGTACTGAGCTCAACTTAGTGACACGCCTAGCTGAACAAATGAAACCACAAGGCAAGCTAGTTCAATTTATGAGCCATGTTGTCTGTGAATGCTCAACGATGGCACGCATTGATCCGCAACATTTAGCCTGGTGTTTAGAAAATCTTGTTGAAGGCAATATTGTGAATCAAATTACGGTACCTGCTGATGAAGCAGCGCTGGCAAAACTTACTTTAAACCGAATGCTGGCTGCTTCATAAATGTATAATATAGACAAATGTGTGTTATGCCAAAAAGAACCTCTCCGTAAAATATTGTGGCAAGATAATTTCTGCCGCGTCATACTACTGAACGATTTAGATTATCCAGTTTACTGTCGGGTTGAATTAATTGACCACATTAAAGAAATGACTGATTTAAGTCGAAATGAACGGACCCGTACGATGGATATCGTATTTGCTGTAGAAGCAGCCTTACGTGAGGTCATACAACCTGATAAGATAAATTTAGCGAGTTTAGGCAATAAAACACCGCATTTGCATTGGCATATCATTCCGCGTTTTGAGGATGACAAACACTATCCTAATAGCCATTGGGGTAAACCTGTTAGAGAAGGAGTGGCGCATAACCTTACTCAAGCAGAGTTAGCTAGTTTAAAAGAGAAAATTCATCGTCACGCCATGTTAGCGCTACTTACTTAGCACAGCTACTCAATGAGTAACCGTTGAACTACATTATCGTTTAGCAAGTGGGTTTCAATAATCTCATCGATATCTTCATGATCGACAAAGGTATACCAAACAGCTTCAGGATAAACCACCAATAATGGGCCCTCACCACAGCGATCAAAACAGCCCGCACGATTCACTCGCACTTTTCCTTTACCTCTTAGATCTAATTTTTTTACTTGCGCCTTCATATGATCAAACGCTGCTTCAGCGCCTTTGTCTTGGCAACAAGATTCACCATCAGGCCGTTTATTTAAGCAAAAAAAGACATGGTGTTTAAAATAGTTTTTCATCGTTGAATCTCAATAAAGTTTAGTAGAATATTTGCTTTTAAACTAGTAATTGCCAGCCATTTAAGATTCAATGTCGGGCAAGGCGTTTTTAATAGGTCAAACAAAATAACAACGTTTGACGTTGTAATAGAGTGACTCATCTATATTACTGGGTGGAGAGAGCGTCTTCTTGGGTAAAAGTCCACGTCCTTGTAATATCTAAAATATCAGTTGTTTGACGCATAGTATTAGAAAATTTTGCATATGGTGCTGCTAATTTCACTATATTAATTGCCGCCTCATCTAAGACCTTAAATCCAGAACTTTTATCAACCACTACTTTTTCAACAGAGCCATCTGCGCGAATAGATACTGTCAATTGTAGTTTTCCGTATAATTTTTGGTTTCTTGCTGCCGCTGGATAATTCATATTACCAATACGCTCAACTTTTTGACGCCATGCTTCAAGATATAAGGCATCATCCGCTGCTTTTGCACGTGAACCGAGAAAACGTCTCTTTGGCCGCTTTTGATATTCATCCTGTTGTTTTGCAATTTGTGCTTCTAAACGATCAATTTCTAAGCTAGCGGCCAGCAAGGCTTCACGACTTAATGTTTTTGAGAATTGCTTCTCTTGACCTTCATCAGGTTGTTTTGTTGTCATCTTTTCAAATGGATCGGCTTCTAGCTTTTTGGTTGATTTTAGTTGAGTAAATAATTCTTGGGCTTTTTTTTCTAATTCGGCAACACGCTTTTCTTCTCGCGCTTCTTTTGCTTGTAATTTAATGGATTTTGATGCGGCTTTTTGCTGCTTGTTTTGTTGTAATTTTACTTCTGATTTTTGATTATTTTTAGTAGGTAGCATCGTTTTCATTTGACGATCTAAGTCGGTGTTACCTCCACGGTCTAAATTTGCTTGTGCTATTAGCTCTGCTTTTTCGGGTGCATTCTTGGTTTTTGCATTGACTAATACCACTTCTAATGATGGTAAACGTTCAACCATTTTTTTTAATTCTGGCTCAAACTTAATTGCCAGTAGCACCACATGTACGGATATCGAAAGCCAAATCGCAATAACAAAAGGACTCATGCCTTCTATTATGTCGAGAACTTTTTTCATGAAAGACTCACCAATCCATCGAGAATTTTCTGATGAATACCACCAAAACTACCATTACTCATTACGAGTATTTGATCACCAGGTTTGGCTGCCTTTATAATCGCTTGTATCAAATCATCCAAATCCGAGAAAACATGAGATTTATGGTGAATGGGTTGCATTGCTTCTTCAATACTCCATCCTAAATTTGCACCATAACAAAATACGAGATCTGCATCCTGCAAACTATCTGGTAATGCCGCTTTCATTGTACCGAGTTTCATTGTATTTGAGCGAGGTTCTAATACCGCCAAAATTCTTGCTTGCCCAACTTTAGCTCGTAAACCAGTAACTGTTGTTGCTATCGCTGTTGGGTGGTGTGCAAAGTCATCGTACACATGGATATTATTGACTGAACCACGCAGTTCCATTCGTCTTTTGACATTTTTAAATACTGTTAATGCCTCTATACTTTGCAATACAGTAACACCAACATGACGAGCTGCGACAATGCTTGCTAATGCATTCATTACGTTATGTTGCCCGATGATTCCCCAAGATAATCGACCGTGTTTTTCTGATCCATACATTACATCAAAACTGCCATCACCAGATGTATTGGTCGCATGCCAAGTGTTTTGATCACCAAACGTTTCGATTGGCGTCCAACAACCTTTATCAATCACCACCTGAAGATTTGGCTCTTGTGCATTCATTACAACCAGCCCTTGCTGCGGAACTGTTCGAACTAAATGATGGAATTGTTTCTGAATGGCGGCTAAATCATCAAAAATATCAGCATGATCAAACTCTAGGTTATTTAGTACCGCTGTCCGTGGGTGATAGTGCACAAATTTAGAACGCTTATCAAAAAAAGCAGTGTCATATTCATCAGCCTCAATCACAAAGAAAGGTGATGTGCTATGTTTATCTTGCTCTGGCTTTCCGGGTAATCGGGCTGAAACTGAAAAGTTTTCTGGAACACCGCCAATTAAAAACCCTGGTGCTAGCCCTGCATAATCTAATATCCAAGCCAGCATAGAGGCCGTTGTTGTTTTACCATGCGTACCAGCGACAGCTAACACCCATTTGCCTTGAAGCACATGCTCTGCTAACCACTGCGGACCAGAAATGTAAGGCAGGCCTTGGTTTAATATTGCTTCCATTAATGGATTGCCGCGACTAACTGCATTACCTATGACATAGATATCTGGGTTCAGTTTAGTTTGATCGGCCGTATATCCGTTGATTAACTCAATCCCTTGTGAAACAAGCTGTGTGCTCATTGGTGGATATACATTGGCATCACAACCAGTCACTTTATATCCTGATTGCTTAGCAAGGGCAGCAATCCCACCCATAAAAGTACCACAAATACCTAAAATATGAATATGCATTTAGTGCTTTATTTTTCTGTCTTTATATAGCAAATTACAAAACAATGGTGACGTCATCTCGCGAAATTCGTTTACATGTTTTCCACACATTTTTTGAATAATATACTTACTGAAATTTTACTTAAAAATATTAAAGTTCGTATTTAATTTGTCGTTATGAATTTATATAAAATGCCATCATAAATTGCTGGCTGCTTATTTTGTAATGATAAGCCAAATTACAGCTTAGCAGATAAGTTTAATGTTTATAAGAGATGAAAAATGAATCAGCCCATTATTCCTACAATTGAGATTAAAGCCGAAGAAGAAACAAAAGAAGTATTTTTGGGGCGACATCCCATTTTAAATAGTAAGCAAAAAACAATTGGCTATGAATTATTATTCCGCTCAAAAGGTAACGAAACTAATACAAGTTTAGATGACTTGTCTGCGACATCAGGCGTTATTGTTAATTTACTGAGTCAGTTTGGTATAGATCAAATCCTAGATAACAAACTTGGCTTTTTAAATATTGCGGCAAGCTCTCTTATGAGTGATACGATTGAGCTGTTACCAGCAGATCGAATCGTTTTAGAAATATTAGAAGACACCCCCATCAATGCGCAAATAATCACACGATGCAAAGCACTTAAAGCCATCGGTTTTAAATTATCTATTGTTGATTATGCAAATAGACCTGAACATATCGTCTTATTACCACATGTAGATTATGTGAAAATTGACTTAAGTGTGACACCAACAGAAAAACTTGCGGGTTTGATTGCGATTATTCGTAAAAATTCAACCGCAAAAATTGTTGCTGATAAAGTTGAAGAAGAAACGCTATTTACAGAATGTAAGGATTTAGGCTTTGATGCATTCCAAGGTTATTTCTTTGCAAAACCAACTATTCTCAAAGGTGAACAAGCGCAACCAGATCAGATGTGTTTGATGCGTATGATTGGTATGTTATTGGGTGATGCTGACCTATCTGAGCTAGAAGAGTTATTTAAAAATAGTCCTGGTTTAACACTAGGTCTATTAAAACTCGTTAATTCTGTTGGCGTGAATGGCGGTAGAGAACCGGTTGAATCTATTCGCCAAGCCATTGTGATGCTGGGCCAAAAGCAAATGCTTAGATGGGTGCAATTACTCATGTATGCCTCAGCAAGTAATGGGGCAAGCGACGCCATTATGTTACAAGTGGCCAATAGAGCCCGATTAATGGAATTAATGGCTCAAAAAGTAGAAAGCTATCAAGATCATTTTAGTGATCAAGCCTTTATGGTTGGCATGTTATCACTTGCCGATACGGTGATTCATTCGCCTATGGAGCAAATATTAGAAGAAATTGGCCTGTCTGAAACCCTTAAAAAAGCCATTCTTGAACAAACAGGCACGCATGGCCAGTTGTTAAAACTGGCTAAAGACATGGAAATTGGAAACTTTGATGCAACCCAATATGAAATTAAAGAGTTGGACATCACACCAGAAGAATTAATGAACATTCAGATTGAGTGCATCGCTTGGACGACAGAACTCAATCAAATGCATTAACATCAACCTAAATTAGGTGCCAACCAACGCTCCAAATAAGCTTTTGGTAGGTTTCTACGTTTTGCCATATCTTCCAGTTGATCAGTCCCTATTTTATCTACACTGAAATATTTACTTTCTGGGTGAGCAAAATAAAAACCACTGACAGCTGCGGCAGGCATCATCGCGAAACTTTCTGTCAGCGACATACCAATCTCATCACATTGCAATAATGCAAACATATCAGCTTTAACCGTATGGTCTGGGCAGGCAGGGTAGCCGGGCGCAGGGCGAATGCCTTGATACTTTTCCTTAATCAAGGCATCAATATCTAGCTGTTCGTTTGACGCATAACCCCAAAAATCAGTTCTAATGCGCTGGTGCATATATTCAGCAAATGCTTCTGCTAAGCGGTCCGCTAATGATTGAAACATAATGCCACTGTAATCATCATTGGCATCGGCAAAGCGTTGAGCGATTTTTTCTGTACCCAAACCACCCGTTACGGCAAACAATCCGATGTAATCCTCGGTTAGGCCTTTTGGGGCTATAAAGTCTGATAGACATTGGTTTGGACGTGGCACTCCTTCAATTACTGGCTTTTGTGTTTGTTGACGCATGCCATAATAAGTAAACGCGACTTTATTGCGACTTTCATCGGTATAGATTTCTATATCATCATCGTTCACTGTATTTGCAGGCATTAGGGCAATGACACCACTAGCTGTGAGCCAGCGACCATCAATGAGTTTTTTTAACATTGACTGCGCTTCACTGAAGACTTTGGTCGCCGCTTCACCGACCACTTGATCTTCTAAAATAGCAGGATACGAACCGGCTAAATCCCAAGTCTGGAAAAAAGGACTCCAGTCAATATATTGCGCGATTAAACTTAAATCAATATTTTTAAATACGCGACGTCCAATAAACTTAGGTTTAACGGGCGCGTTCTTTTCAGTAAAGCTCAATTGGGCTTTATTGGCACGTGCATCAGCAATCGTGAGCATTGGCACACCTTTTTTATTGGCGTGCTGTGTTCTTGCTTTTTCATAGTCCGCTTGGATTTCAGCTAAATAAGCGCCTCGTGTTTCTGTGGTAAGTAAATTTTGCATCACATTAACAGAACGAGATGCATCGGGCACATATATCACAGGACCATCATAATGCGGTGCAATTTTAACAGCTGTATGCGCACGCGAGGTTGTCGCACCACCAATTAATAATGGCGTTTTTAAGCGATTAAAATGTTCATCTCGTTGCATCTCTTTGGCAATATAAGTCATTTCTTCCAATGACGGCGTGATTAAGCCGCTTAGCCCAATAATGTCTGCATTTTCCGCCTTTGCCATTGCCAAAATTTCTGCAGCAGGCACCATAACACCCATATTCACCACTTCAAAGTTATTACATTGCAGCACAACGCTCACAATATTTTTACCAATATCATGAACGTCACCTTTTACAGTCGCAATCACTACTTTACCTTTGGGTTTTGCCACTTTGCCTGTTCGTGCTTCTTCTGCGGCTTTTTCTGCTTCAATAAAAGGAATTAAATGCGCAACAGCTGCTTTCATTACACGCGCTGACTTTACCACTTGTGGTAAAAACATTTTACCTTGCCCAAATAAATCACCCACCACGTTCATGCCATCCATAAGAGGACCTTCAATCACATGAATTGGTCGTCCACCTTTAACTTCAACTGCGGCACGTGCTTCTTCTGTATCTTCAACAATAAATTCAGTAATGCCATGCACCATCGCATGCGTTAATCGTTTTTCAACAGGCACAGGATTTTCTGATGTGCCACGCCACTCTAATGTTGTAGTTTCTTTTTTATCACTGGCCACCAAGGAGCCAGCAATTTCAATCATACGTTCAGTGGCATCATCTCTTCGATTTAACACCACATCTTCAACTCGCTCGCGAAGCTCATCGGACAAGTCATCATACACACCCATCATGCCCGCATTAACAATGCCCATGGTCATCCCTGCTTTTATGGCGTGATAGAGAAATACTGTATGAATGGCTTCTCGTGCTGGGTTATTCCCACGAAAGCTAAAACTCACATTAGACACCCCGCCTGAAATCTTAGCATATGGTAAATTTTGCTTAATCCAGCGTGTGGCTTCGATAAAATCAACCGCATAGTTATTGTGCTCTTCTATGCCCGTCGCAATAGCAAAAATATTTGGGTCAAAAATAATATCTTCGGGTGGAAAGTCATTTTCTACCAATAAATCATAAGCACGTTTACAGATTTCTATCTTGCGCTCAAACGTATCTGCTTGGCCTTTTTCATCAAAAGCCATCACAATAACAGCAGCTCCATAACGTCGACATAATTTAGCTTGGCGTAAAAACTCAGTTTCGCCTTCTTTCATCGAGATTGAGTTAACAATCGCTTTACCTTGTACGCACTTTAAACCAGCTTCAATCACATCCCATTTAGATGAATCAAGCATAATCGGTACACGAGCAATATCAGGCTCAGACGCTATAAGATTTAGAAAATGCGTCATTGCTTTAACCGCATCCAGCATCCCTTCATCCATATTAATATCGATAATTTGTGCGCCATTTTCTACTTGCTGACGCGCCACACTCAATGCTTCTTCGTATTGCTCATTAATAATCAAACGGGCAAACGCTTTCGAACCAGTCACATTGGTGCGTTCACCGACGTTTACATATAGAGACTCTTCATTAATGATAAATGGTTCTAAACCTGATAACTTGGTAACAGGCAATTGCTCGGGCACTTGACGCGGCTTACAAGTTTTGATGGCGTTATAAATCGCATTGATATGAGGCGGCGTTGTCCCACAACAGCCGCCTGCAATATTAATAAAACCACTTTCTGCAAACTCTTTGACTAAGCTAGATGTAACGTCTGGCGTTTCATCAAAACCCGTATCGCTCATAGGATTGGGTAAACCCGCATTCGGATAAATACAAATAAAGGTATCCGCAATTTTAGAAAGCTCTTCTGCGTATGGACGCATCAATGTTGCCCCTAATGCACAGTTGAGACCAACCGTCAGTGGTTTTGCATGACGAATAGAATGCCAAAAAGCGGTAACAGTTTGCCCTGAAAGTATACGTCCAGAAGCATCTGTCACTGTGCCAGAGATCATCAACGGCATTTTGTAACCGACCTCATCAAAGAAAGTATCAATTGCAAACAATGCCGCTTTACAGTTGAGCGTATCAAAAATAGTTTCTACCATTAAGATATCTGCCCCTCCCTCGACTAATGCACGGGTTTGCTCTAAATATGCATCGACCAATTGATCAAAGGTAACATTCCTTGCAGCAGGATCATTCACATCTGGAGAAATGCTCGCCGTTTTAGGCGTTGGCCCTAAGGTACCTGCAACGAACCTAGGTTTATCTGGTGTGCTAAATTTATCGCAAGCTGTTTTGGCAAGTTTGGCAGATGCCACATTCATCTCGTAAACCAATTCGGCCATGTGATAATCATCTTGAGCGACGCTGGTTGCACCAAAGGTATTGGTTTCAATAATGTCCGCGCCTGCATCGAGGTATTTTTCGTGAATTTCTTGAATAATATGCGGTTGCGTTAACGATAATAATTCATTATTACCTTTAACAAACAACTCCCGCTCACCCGCTGGTGCGACAAAATCAACAAAACGATCTCCACGATAGTCAGCTTCTGTCAGTTTATATTGCTGAATCATGGTGCCCATTGCACCATCTAGAATTAAAATGCGTGCTTTAAGTAACTGTCTAAGTTGTGCTTCTAAGGGCGATGCTTGAATTTTGCGCATAAAATGAAACTAAACTAAATAATCTGTTATTTTAACATGTATAAAGGCAACTATTTATATGCGATGAAGGTTCGTTAATGGCATTTACTCCCCTATAATCTCTCACAATGAACATATCGAAAAACGGAAGAGCTTTTTTTGCAGTCTATTTTTGATCAATTACATGGGCGTGTATCAAAAGTGCGAATCACCTATGTGCTTATCGCAATAAATGTGATGGTATTTATTTCCATGATGACTCAAGGGGCTGGTTTATTCCACTCACCAAATAATATTCAGTTAGCCTGGGGCGCAAACTTTGCGCCAGCAACCCAAGATGGTCAATGGTGGCGTTTAGGGTCAGCTATGTTTTTACACTTTGGCGTACTTCATCTATCGCTCAATAGCTTAGCACTCTGGGATGTTGGTCAATTATCAGAACGGATGTATGGTCCATTACGCTTAACTTGCATCTATCTCATGGCTGGATTATTTGGCAACCTATTATCACTCGCTTTTCAAGGTAATCAAGCAATATCGGGTGGCGCTTCAGGCGCAATATTTGGGCTTTATGGTGCATTACTTATTTTTGTCTGGCGTGAGCGCTTTTTTATAAAAACAAATGAGTTCAGATGGTTGTTTGGCGGCGGTACAGCTTTTGCAATATTAACTATTATTTTAGGTGCAATCATTCCAGGGATTGATAACGCTGCCCACATAGGTGGTTTTATTGCTGGCATGATCAGCAGCATTGCTTTATCAAGGCCTATGAATGCTAGACAGATTCCATTTCGTTTTTCAATTTTAGCCGCTACTTTACTATTGGCAACAACCATTGCATTATTAAAAAACTTACCAGCACCAAAATACAGATGGAGTGACGAGCTGCAACTGCGTAACTCCATTGGCGAGCTTACCTTTGAAAATCAAGCGATAAATCGTAACTGGTTGGAAGTCTTACATGATAGTAGAAAAGGCGATAAATCTTTTGAGGAGCTAGCCGGTAAAATTGAAACGACCATAACCAAACCATATGAAGAAAGTTTTGAAAAACTATCTAAACTCCCTAAAGACCCCAACCTACCTTCTTCTAAAGCGCTTGAATACTGGTTAGACTTTACCCAAACCAATAAAAACAAATCTGAAGCATTGGTAAACAGCTTAAGAATATATGATCAAGAGCATTAATCAACTCGCCGATACTGTAAAGCTTCAGCTACATGTTTAGACAAAATATCTGACTCTCCTGCCAAGTCTGCAATGGTCCGTGCTAGTTTTAAAATACGATGATAGGCTCTAGCAGATAAATTTAAGCGTGAGATGGCTGTTTTCAGCAAAACAAGGCCTTCATTGTTGAGATGGCAAAAGGACTCAATCTCTTTTGTCCCAATTGCATAATTAGCCTTGCCTTGACGATGTATTTGCATAGTGCGTGCCCGTTCCACTCTAGCTCTAATCGCAGCACTGTTTTCAGACTCACTTTTACCAGTTAATTCATCTTCTTTCAATGCAGGTACCTCAATATGCATATCAATACGATCCAATAATGGGCCCGATATTTTGGCTTTATACCGCGCTATATTATCGGGTGTGCAGCGACACTTATTATTAAAGTGCCCAAGATAACCACACGGGCATGGATTCATGGCCGCAATGAGCTGAAACTTTGCTGGAAAATCGGCTTGTCGTGCTGCTCTAGAAATAGTAATAAATCCGCTTTCTAGTGGTTCGCGTAACACTTCCAACACCTTGCGATCAAACTCAGGCAATTCATCTAAAAATAGCACACCGTGATGCGCAAGCGAAATTTCACCCGGCCTTGGCACACTACCTCCACCCACAAGTGCAACCCCAGAAGCAGTATGGTGAGGCGCACGAAAGCTCCTTCTTTTCCAATGCGCTGTTTGAAAGCGACCATTCAACGATTGAATCGCTGCGCTCTCCAAAGCTTCCGCTTCAGTCATACTAGGTAATATACTTGGGAAACGCGAAGCCAACATACTTTTTCCAGTACCAGGCGGCCCACTCATCAGTAGGCTATGTCCACCTGCTGCTGCAATTTCTAACGCTCGTTTGGCCCGACTTTGTCCTTTTACATCATTAAAATCTGGATATTCAATCGATGCAACTCTGGATATTTTTTGATACGATTCAAAGGTTGCGTGACCGCTCAAATGGCTACAGACTTCTAATAAGGTGTTGGCTGGATAAATGGTCAAATCACTCACTAAAGCCGCTTCTTCCGCACTTAGTTTGGGCAATATAAATGCTCGCTGATTAGGTTGGTGCTTTTCATTGGCTTGATTAACCATATGACAAGCCATTGCTAAAGCGCCTCTGACGGGTCTTAGCTCACCAGTTAATGCTAGCTCACCAGCAATTTCATACTGATCTAACGTATCTTTTGGTATTTGCCCACTGGCTGCCAAAATGCCCAATGCGATGGGTAAATCATATCGCCCACTTTCTTTTGGTAAATCGGCAGGTGCTAAATTAACTGTAATTCTTCTGGCTGGAAACTCAAACTGAGAGGTTTGTATGGCCGCACGGACACGGTCTTTGCTTTCTTTAACCTCAGTTTCTGGCAAGCCTACTATAGTAAAAGAAGGTAGTCCATTGGCTAAATGGACTTCTACCACAACTTGCGGTGCATCCATGCCACTTAAAGCACGGCTATATAAAACAGCTAGATTCATTGTTGTTATTGTTTATTTATCTTTTAACAGCAATTCTAACTCAGCTAGCCTTTCTTCGCATAATGTTAATTGTTCACGCGTGTTTCTCAGCACCTCAGCTTGCACATCAAACTCTTCTCTTGAAACAAGCTCCATTTTGGTGAACGCGCCCTGAATTAGTGCATGGATGTTTTTATCCGCATCCCCCAAAGGTGATGATGCCATTATCTCTTTGATTTTCAATGACAAATCATTTAATACTTTTGTATTCAGCATATTCTATCTCCGTTTAATTAGCACCATTTTACCAGTTTTTGTAGTGTACTAAACATCTATTCAGTTCCATTATATTTTATAAGCTATTGTTTTTAATATCATTTTATATTGGCATAGCAATTGCTTTCATGGCTAGAGTATTTTTAAAATACCGCTGTAATAAATTTTTATAAACTAAACAAGGGGATTACAATGCGTAAATCGCTATTTTCGGTTGCCGTATTAGGCGCACTAGCTTTACCTTCTATATCATTTGCTGAAGAAGTCGAAGCAGCAGCTGAAGCACCAGCATCAAATTGGTCATTCAGCTCTAACGTGGCATACACTTCAGACTACTATGTTCGTGGTCTATCACAAAACTTCCATAAACCAGCATTACAAGGTGGTTTCGATGTTGAGCACAGCAGTGGTTTTTATGCTGGTACTTGGGCTTCAAACGTTTCACCGAATACATTTCCAGATGCTTCATTAGAAATTGACTACTATGCTGGGTTCGGTAGTGAAATTGGTGAAACTGGAATTGGCTACTCAGTTGGTGTGATTGCTTATACTTATCCAGGCGGTAACTGGGGTGATTGTGGTAATGGTGCTGTTACAGGTGGTGGTTGTTCTAATGGCGCTGGTACAGCACCAGCTGATGACAACTCATGGAATACATACGAAGCTAACTTTGGTCTATCATATAGTTACTTCAGCGCACAAGTATCAACGACCTTAGGTAACTGGTTCGGTGTGGATAAAGACACTGGTTACACCGATGATACTAAATTCTCTACATACGTTGAGTTGAATGCAGAATTTCCATTTGGTGATGGTTGGAGTCTAATTGGTCACGTTGGTCACTTAAATGTTGGTGCTGAAATTGATCCTAGAAATACCGCTTACCTTCAAGGTGGTGGCTACAATGGTGAAAGAGATCTTGACTATACAGATTACAAACTTGCAGTTGCTAAATCATTTTCTTTAGCTGGCTCTGAAGGTTGGGCGGCAGAAGTAGCATACGTTGGCGCTAATGATTCAGGTTACTGGCAGGCTGATGGTTGGGGCGGTTCTAGTTTCAACGGACGCGTAGAAACAGCTGACTTAACTGATGACCGTTTAATATTAACAGTTAGCCGTTCATTCTAATAAGCATTTAAGTTCAATCAATTAAGTAAGCCTGCTTGAACACAGGCTTACTTCAAACCGACTTAAAACAGGAGAATATAATGAAATTTGTTTCAGCAATTATCAAGCCATTTAAGCTTGATGAAGTGCGTGAATCATTGTCCGCGATTGGCGTTCAAGGGATCACAGTCACTGAAGTGAAGGGTTTTGGACGTCAAAAAGGCCATACAGAGCTTTACCGCGGCGCAGAGTATGTTGTTGATTTCTTACCAAAAGTAAAAATAGAAATTGCAATTACTGATGAAATTTTAGACCAAGTTGTTGATGCAATTGAAAAAGCGGCGTCTACTGGCAAAATTGGTGATGGCAAGATTTTTGTCTATAACTTAGAGCAAGTTTACCGTATCCGTACTGGTGAAACTGGCGCTGAAGCACTATAAGGGGTAATCAAATGAAAAAATTATTATCGATGTTATCACTTGTTGCCTTTATGGGTGCAGGTGTAATGGCAACTAGCAGTTTAAGCTACGCAGAAGATATGGTTGACGCTGCAGAAGAAATGACTGAAGTTGTTGAAACAGTTGAAGCTGAAGTAGTTGAAGAAGCTGCGCCAGTTGAAGAAATGGCTACAGAAGAAATGGCTGTAGCAGAAGAAGCAGCACCTGCAGAGGAAGTCGCTCCAACAGTAGATAAAGGCGATACAACTTGGATGATGGTTGCTACTTTACTAGTCATTTTAATGACTGTTCCAGGCTTGGCTTTGTTCTACGGTGGTCTTGTGCGTAGTAAAAATATGTTATCAATCTTAATGCAAGTGTTGGTTGTTTTCTCACTGATTTCAGTGGCATGGGCAGTTTATGGTTACAGCTTGGCATTTGGTAGTGGTGAAGGTTTAATCATTGGCGACTTAGGAAAAATTTTCCTTTCAGGTGTAACAATGGATACTCTTTCTGCAACATTTACTGATGGTGTAATGATTCCAGAAATGATTTTCATTGCTTTCCAATGTACTTTTGCTGGTATTACTTGTGCCCTTATTGTGGGTTCTTTTGCAGAACGTACTAAATTTAGCGCAGTATTACTATTTACATTGCTATGGTTCACATTCAGCTACATCCCTATCGCACACATGGTTTGGGGTACAGGCGGTTACTTGTTAGACGCTGGTGCACTTGACTTTGCTGGTGGTACTGTTGTGCATATTAATGCTGCAATGGCTGGTCTTGTAGGTGCTTATGTTATCGGTAAACGTATTGGTTATGGTAAAGAAAACTTTGCTCCTCATTCTTTAACAATGACGATGATTGGCGCTTCATTACTATGGGTAGGTTGGTTCGGCTTTAACGCTGGTTCTAACTTAGAAGCAACTGGTGGTGCTGGTTTAGCATTCATTAATACTTTACTTGCAACAGCTGCTGCAATATTGGCATGGTCTCTAGGTGAAGCATTAACAAGAGGTAAAGCATCAATGCTTGGTGCTGCATCTGGTGCAGTTGCCGGTTTAGTTGCTATTACACCTGCTTGCGGTTCAGTCGGTCCTATGGGTGCAATTATCGTTGGTTTAGCTGGCGGTTTCTTATGCTTATGGGGTGTTACTGGCCTTAAGAAAATGCTAGGTGCTGATGATTCACTAGATGTATTTGGTGTGCATGGTGTTGGCGGTATTGTAGGTGCGTTATTAACTGGCGTATTTACAGCTCCGAGCTTGGGTGGTACTGGTGGCGATGACTTCTCTATCGCTTCACAAGTAATGATTCAGGCTGAAGGTGTGATTATCACAATCGTATGGTCAGGTGTTGTTGCTTATATCTGCTATAAAATTGTTGATATGATTATTGGCTTACGTGTTTCAGAAGAAGCTGAACGTGAAGGTTTAGATACAAGTTCACATGGTGAGCGTGCTTATACAGCTTAAATCGTAAACTTTAACAAAAGTAATCATAAAACGGCTCGCAATGCGAGCCGTTTTTTTTAGGAAAAAATACTGAATGTTGTTAATGTAATCGTTTGTTAATAGTGTTGTGATTAAATTTTGGTAAAATAGAAAAATTATGAATGAACTTAATAATAGACCGCCCGTTGAACGATTGTTAACGCTCATTAGAAGCGAAAAAAATGATCTTTTTGTCTTATTCTATTTAACGCTCGGTTACAGTATCCTTGGTGTAGCAACCCCACTTGCCGTTCAGGCGCTTGTTAACAATATCACTATGGGCGGTGTCATGCAGCCATTAGTTGTTATTTCCATTATTTTATTTTGCCTATTGGTACTATCAGGGTTGCTATACGTACTAGAACTCTATTTAGTAGAGTTCATTCAACGTCGGTTATTTGTCGATACTGCTATGCATGTTGCACATAAGACGCAAGGCGCATTGATTAGCATTTACGATAAAACTAACCCAGTGGAACTAGTGAACCGTTTTTTTGACATCATTACGGTACAAAAAACGACTGCAAGCCTCTTAACAACTGGTTTAATTGCAATGATTCAAGTAGTGATTGGTAGCATTTTTTTAATTTTTTAT
>CAYGSH010000002.1:39208-71955 GCA_964352515.1 uncultured Methylophilaceae bacterium
GCTTTTACTTTTCCATTATTGTTTTGATGGTTCTTTTGTTTTTTTGGTTTACGATTAGTGTATTAGGTAACAATGCGACCAAAACTGCGATTGATGAATCAAAAGCTAAATATGCCACAGCGGCATGGCTTGAAACGATTGCTGGAAATTTTTACCTATTTAAGTTCTATAACGGTTTGCAACGTGCCGAATCTCATACTAATGCTTTAGCACATAAATATTTAAATAAACGTGCTTCTCACTTTACTTATTTGCTAAGGCAAAACTTTACAGCGGTTATGTTTTACGCGTTTATTGGCACAGCAATGCTTGCAATAGGCGGCATGTTAGTGGTCAACAGTCAAATTAATTTAGGGCAGTTTGTTGCAGCTGAATTAATTTTTTTCGGCCTGTTAGCAGCCTATGTACGTTTAGTTAACAAACTTAGTGATTACTACGATATTTTAGCAGCCGTCGATAAATTAGGTGTCTTAGATGATTTGCCACAAGAGGAAATTAAAAATACCCAGACTGTTTTAGACTCACTAAACTCTATCACAGTAAATAACTTGAGCTTTGCATACACAAATAGAGTGCATCCCATTCAGGACATTAACTTTTCAATTTCTAAAGGTCATAGTATTGCTATTATGGGTTTGTCGGGTACTGGTAAATCAACGATTGTTGATTTGATTACAGGCCTTAGAATACCTGACAATGGACAAATTGAATTTAATGGTGTTGACTTACGACAAATCAATCGCTTAGCGTTAAGAAATAAAATTGGCATTGCAACTGAAATTGAGGTTTTTGAAGGAACAATTATCGATAATATACGTCTTGATAACACAACTATTTCTTTGCATGAAATTAATGATGTGCTTGAAGAGTTGGGTTTAATTGACGATATTGCTCAGCTAGAACATGGACTCGACACACAATTGACAGGTTTTGGCGCACCTTTATCTACTACACAACTCCAACGACTGATGTTGGTCAGAGCCATTGTCATCAATCCAGATATGCTGATTATTGATGGCATTATTGATAACTTAAATCTTGAACAAATTCAACTTGTCATTAACTACCTATTAAAAAGACAACAAGACTGGATGCTTTTACTTACAACGAGGTCCGAGCACATTGCAAATCAGTTTGACCAACAGATACTCCTTCGCGACTTGATGGGCAAACCTATATGAATTTAGATGTTTCTCTCAACAATCATGTTAGTGCAGCAGCACAAACACCTTTATTTGTTAAACGTTATGCAAATTTCTTAGGCATTGCTTTTTTTGTACTACCATTCTTATTTATGTTTTTGCCATGGCGTCAAAATGTAAACGCTTTAGGAAGTGTGACAGCATTTTCTGCATCTGAGCGTATCCAAAACATTGATGCCCCAGTTAGAGGCGTTATCAGTAAGTGGTATGTTCAAGAAGGTTCAAAGGTTAAAAAAGGGGATGTCTTACTTGAAATTAGCGATATTGATCCACTTTTTAAAGATCGCCTAACCGCACAACGAGATAATCAACTGACCAAACTAGACGCAAAGCGTGATGAATTAAAAGCATACGAAATTCAACTACAAAATTTAATCTCATCACGGGATGCAAAAATTTCTGCGGCGCAATTTAAGTTAGATGTTGCTAAACAAAAAATAGTATCAGCTTCCGAATCATTTAGCGCAACACAAGCAACATTAGATACTGCAGAGTTTCAAACCACTCGCTTACAACGCTTATATGTAGATGGCCTTGTATCCAAACGAGATGTGGAGGTCGCTGAACGTGATTTCATACTCGCAAAACGCAGCTTAAATAGCGCACAAGCAAATCTGAATTCAGCAAAAGCAGAGGCACAGTCTGCCTCCGCAGACATTGCAGAGATTACAGCGGCTACGCAAGCTTCTCTTGATTCTAGTAATGCTTTAATCAACAAAATTAAAGGAGAGTTAGCTGATAGTGAAAACAGTTTAACCAGTTCTGAAATTAATTTATCCAGACAAAACATGCAAAAAGTGATTGCACCAAGAAGTGGTGTTATTCATCGGTTACCCACGAACTCCGAGTCACAAGTTATCTCACAAGGTGAACAATTACTGGTTATTGTGCCGGATACTGATTCAAGAGCAGTAGAACTTTGGGTTGATGGTCGTGATGCTCCTTTAGTAGTCAATGGTAGTGAAGTCAGGTTAGAGTTTGAAGGTTGGCCAGCATTCAAGTGGCTGGCTGGCCACAAGTCAATATCGGTACTTTTAAAGGTAAAGTATCATTTGTAGACCCAACTGATAATGGTCGCGGAAATTTTAGGATCATGGTCGTACCAGATGAGGAAGATAAATGGCCATCTGCCCGTTTTTTACGTCAAGGTGTCAGTGCTAGAGCATGGATATTACTGCAAGAAGTCTCGATTGGTTATGAAATATGGCGTTTAGTGAATGGCTTCCCAGCCAGGCTACCCCAAGAAGCTACTAGCAATATGCAAAAGACACAATATGGTCAATAAATGAATTTACTTTTAAAGGCTCGTCCGCGGTTTTTACTTTTTATTCTTTGTTTTAGTACGTTTTCTTCATTAGAAGCAGCTGAAGAACGTTCACAAACAGAGGTTCGTCTGCAAAAAGAAGAATCATTAACTTTAGAAGACTACTCAACAAGCCCAGTAAAAACACTAAAACAATCCATTGATGAATATAAAGCTAAATATAATGACAACCCAAAGCTAGACTTAAATCTTAAGAATGTTTTAAAACCTTATGACCACCCTGAGGACTCAAATGTTTTAGAGCTAAACTTAACTGATGTTGATAAAGCTTATCAGTTTACCCTTGCTGACTTGAGAATAAAGGCATTAAAAAATAACTTGAATATTCAAGTTGCGAAAATAGATCCTGCTATTGCCTCTAGTGACCTGCGACGAGAAGAAGCAAAATTTGACCAAATTTTCTATGTTTATGCTCAATATAAAGACAGTGATAGCCCAATACAATCATCAGATAATGTTGAATTTAAATCGACCAATCCAACGCTTAACCAACAACAAGTCAAACTAGATGTATTGGAACAAGAAATAAGTGGCTTTGATGTTGAAACTGGCATTAAAGTACCCTTAAGAACTGGCGGCACGGTTACATTAAGCACGCCACTTAATAACAAAGACACAACTCGTAGGGGAAGTCAGTTTGATAGTGAACAATATCAAAGTGCCTTGCGCTTTTCTATCAGTCAGCCACTGCTTAGAAATGCGGGTAGAGACGTTAATGAAGCAAGCATCCGAATTGCTGGCTTTGAGCAGCAGGCTGCTACTTTAAATACTCGCTTACAAACTATTCGTATTATCGCGATGGTGGATAAAGCCTATTGGAAATTATATGAAAGTTGGGGGCAACTGGATGTAAGACGACAACAATACCAGTATGCGCAGCAAAATTTGGAAATGGTTAAAACACGCGTTGCTGAAGGTTTAACAGCACAAGTTGAAATTAATCGTGCCGAAATTGGTGTTGCGGATCGTTTAGAAGCATTAATCATTGCTGAAACGAATTTAAAGCTTGCTAATCGACAACTACAATTTTTACTCAATGATATTACTGACGACCCTACTTTAGACTCCATTTTTTTACCAAGCACATTACCTAACTTAGTTAAATACGATATTAATCGGCAGAAACTAATGCAAGATGCGTTAGAAGGTCGTATTGAACTGTTAACACAAGAGCTAAAATTAGCTGCAGACTTGGCCAAAATTGATTATTTAGAAAATCAAACATTGCCTTTGTTTACCATTGACTATCAATACGGTGCGCTTTCAAATACATTTGATAGCTTTGGGAATAGCTATCGAAATGTATTAGACGGTGAATTCAATGATTGGTCTATTGGCTTCAAATTTGAAATGCCGATTAGTAACGAAGCGAATAAAGCTCAATTAGCGAAAGCAATTCAACAGCGTAGCCAACGCTTGACGACAAAAACCTTACAAACACTGGCTATCAAAAGAGAGATTTACGATGCCGTTGATCAAGTTGAGCAAAACTGGCAACGTATTTTAGCTGCAAGACAGCAAGTATTAATTGCTGGAATTAATTATGAAGCCGAATTAAAACAATTTAATGAAGGGCTCAGAACAATGACGGAAGTGCTAGAGACACTAACAAGGCTGGGTGAGGCACAAATTAAAGAAATTAAATCAATTGGTGATTATCAAGTTTCATTAGTCGATACCGCTTATGCAACTGGCACATTACTTGGATACAGTAAACTAGACTTTACGGAATAACATTAACTTGGTTAGATTAAGACGGCTTTACTTGCAAGCCGTTTTTTTATACCTAAAAAATTACTTGACTTTCATAACCAAATAACTAATTATTTAGTTATGAAAGAAATTAATGATCTTCCAAACGAGTGGAAAACCATTTCGGACTTATTTGTTGCCATTGGTGATGCGCAACGTCAACGTATATTATTAAGCTTTGAAAAAAACGAAAGACTCAACATTCTTCAAATAGTTGCAGCTTCTAAATTGAGCAGGACTGCAGTTACACATCATTTAAAACTGTTGCGTCAATGTAACGCTTTAAACAGTGAAAAGGTAGGAAAAGAAGTTTTCTTTTGGGTTAATAAAGAACATCTCACTGAATCCATAGAAAATGTATTAAATTATATAAAAAAAGAAATATAACAATGAGGGGGTCGCACATGTTGGCAAGCATATTACGCTTCATTTGCAAAATTTTATTTAGAGTAGAGGTGCATGGCTTAGAGCATGTACCGCATGAAAATAAACTGCTAATTATTGCAAACCATGAATCTTTTTTAGACGGTTTATTATTAGGTTTATTTTTACCAAAAAAAGCGACGTTTGTAGTTCACACAAGTGTTCTAAAAAATCGCATTTTTAAACTATTCTTAAACTTAACTCCTCATTTAGCTGTTAATCCAGCCAGTCCATTTGCGATGAAAAAAGTTATCAAGCGCTTAGATGCTGGTGAAAATGTTGTCATTTTTCCAGAAGGAAGAATCACGCTCACTGGAGCATTGATGAAAGTATATGATGGGCCAGGGTTTGTGGCGGCTAAAACCGGCACTCGTATTTTACCTGTCAGAGTTGAAGGAGCAGCTCAATCTTACTTTGGTCGCTTGTCAGATAAACATCCAAGAAAATGGTTGCCTAAAGTGACGCTAACAGTCCTACCAATAACTCAAATTAATATACCAAATCCTCCTGATGGTTCTCGATTATCGGCTAGACAACGAAGGAAAATTGCAGGTGAGCGCATGCGGAATATCATGCAAGAAATGCTATTTTTCGCCAAAAAAGATCACACTATATTTGATGCTTTTTTAAACACTATTGATAAATATGGCCCTAATACAAAATTTATAGAGGATATGAATCAGGTTGAAGAAACCTATCAACAATTATTAAAAAAGAGTTTAGCACTTGGCAAAATTGTTAAGAAAGTAAGTCAGCCAAATGAAGCTGTTGGTGTATTGATGCCCAACATCACCAACACTATAGGGCTCTTATTAGGCATGATGGCATTCAATAGAATCCCAGCACTATTGAACTACACAGCTGGGACCAGTGGCATGCAAAACGCATGCATTGCAGCCAATGTCAAAACCATTATTACCTCTCATCAATTTATTGAAGCAGCTAAACTGGGAGAAGTAGTCGCTGGGTTAAAAGGTTTACATATTTATTATTTAGAGGATTTACGTAAAAATTTTAACGCTGTTGATAAAATTTGGTTAATGGGATTTGCAATACACTTTCCAAGAGCTGTAATGACTTCAGATAACCCTGATAGTCCGGCTGTTATTTTATTTACCTCTGGCTCGGAAGGAAAGCCTAAAGGCGTTGTGCACTCGCATAAAAGTATTTTGGCAAACACAAATCAAATTATGGCTGTTTATGATTTGATGCCCGAAGATAAATTTATGATGGTATTGCCTTTGTTCCATGCATTTGGATTTACAGGCTCTCTAATTGCTGTTTTAAATGGGATTCAAATCCTTATCTTTCCATCCCCATTACAATATAAAGCAATTCCTGAAGTTATTTATGATCGTGGTTGCACCGTATTATTCTCGACTAGTACTTTTTTAAGCAATTACGCTAAGTTTGCGCATCCATATGACTTTTATAAATTGCGTATTGTGCTTGCAGGTGCTGAGAAACTGAATGAAGAAGTACGTAAAACTTACTCAGAAAAATTTGGCATTCGCATTCTTGAGGCTTATGGTGCAACAGAATGCGCACCCGGCATTTCAGCAAATTCTTTTATGGCCAATGTAAACGGTAGCGTTGGTCAACCGCTACCAGGAGTTGAATATAAACTGGAGTCTGTTCCAGGCATTGAAACTGGCGGCTTATTACATGTTAAAGGTGATAACGTCATGCTTGGATATAACATGTATGACAACCCAGGTATTTTAGTGCCTCCTCAGAATGGTTGGTATAACACTGGCGATATTGTCGAAATTGATGATGAAGGCTTTATTTACATTAAAGGCCGCGTTAAGCGATTTGCGAAGATAGCTGGTGAAATGGTTTCCTTAGAAACGGTAGAGGTGATTGCACAAACCGCAGCACCAGAACACCAACACGCCGCTAGTACGCAAGAAGACGCGCAACGTGGTGAAAATATTATTTTATTTACTACTGATAAATTATTAAAACGCGAAGACTTAAAAACCGTTGCAAAAAACCTAGGAAGCCCTGAAATTGCCATCGCACGCAAAATTATAGTGATTGATGAAATTCCTATATTAGGAACGGGTAAAACCGACTATGTCAGCCTTAAAAAAATGGCAGAACATGCCTAATGAATCGTAGACGGTTTATGTTGGGGTTGGGCGCCGCTGGATTAAGTGCTATAACTTACGGCGCGTATAACTTATGGCCTGATGTTGGCTTTAAAAACCCATGTTTGCAGCAAGTACCTGAGCACATAATCAACCATCCAATCATGCAACAAATATGGTCTGGAGTAGACCCAAATCAATTTTGGGATAGCCACGTACATGTTGTTGGTATTGGTGATGGAAAAAGTGGCATTTGGTTTAATCCAAATATGGAAAGTTGGATGCATCCAATTTTAAAAGTTCAAAAGAATTTCTATGAAAATGGAGCATGTGCAGATATAAAACAAATCGACGTGAGCACTTTACAACGTTTAATCTATTTATCAGAAAATATGCCGACAGGATGCAAATCAATGTTATTTGCATTTGATTGGTATCATAATGAAGATGGCACGCCGAACAAAAACAAAACCATTTTTTATATTCCTAATGACTATGCTAGAAATATAGCAAGTAAGTACTCACAATACTTTGAATGGGTTGCTTCAATTCACCCTTATCGAGAAGATGCAATTGATGCCTTAGTGGAAGCAAAAACGCAAGGAGCACGTGCGATAAAATGGTTACCCCCAGGAATGGGTATTGATCCAGCTTCAGCTAAATGCGATGCATTTTACAAAAAAGCCGCGCAACTCAATATACCAATTATTGCGCACACTGGTCGCGAAAGTGCTGTTCAAGGCGGTAATCAAAGTTTTGGTAATCCACTAAGATTAAGACGCGCTTTGGATCAAGGTGTCAGTGTGATTATGGCACATTGTGCTAGTGATGGTTATGATGAAGATTTAGACAATGGAAATAAAGCAGTAAAAAGTTTTGATCTGTTTGCAAGACTCATGGATAAACCTGACTATCAACACTCAGTATTTGGTGAAATTTCCGCAATTACACTAATGAATCATGCTTGGGCAATCAAACCCCTTTTAGAGCGAACAGACTGGCATTCGCGGTTAATTAATGGGTCTGATTATCCACTTCCCGCCATTATGCCGCTCATTAATACAAGGCAGTTAAATCAAAAAGGTTTGCTTCAAAGTGAGTATTTACCTTTTTTACAAGAACTGAAAACATATCATCCGCTTATGTTTGATTTTGCCGTAAAACGTCTGATTCAATTCAATGGCAAACGATTTGATAAGAAAATTTTTGCAAGTAGGCGTCTATTTGATGACGCGCGTCAGTTAGCGAAGGAGTTGTAATGGAAATCTTATTAGCAATTGCAGTTGGTGGCGCAATGGTAATTGGTAGTATTGCTGGTTTTTTTGCTCTATTTACCAAAGGTGATAAAGAAGCAAGGATCAGAAATCTGGAAAAAGAACTGGCCAATATCAGCACACGCTTGGCTCACCTTGAACAAAAACAATCTGATGATATTGAAGCCCATACGACAATTGCAAGTGAAACAAAAGATGAAGAAACGAACATCACCATTTCAATGGAAGATGATCCAACACCATTGGTGCAGGGAACAGTTGATGAAATCAAACAAGCTGATATTACACCCGAGCCATTCATGGCTGCTACAGAACAAGAAGCTTTAAAAGAAAGCGTCAATACACAGTACAAAAAGATTGAGCCCATTGAACCTAATATAATTGATAAAGCATTTAACTATGCTAAAGACTGGTTGTTTGGTGGTAATACCTTAGTTCGGTCTGGTATTGTTCTACTCTTTATCGGGGTCAGTTTTCTGATTAAATATGTTGCAGAAAATACCAATGTTCCGATTGAATTTAGGATGGCGGGCATTGCCCTTTTTGGTGTGGGTCTATTAGTAGTTGGGTGGCGTTTACGCTTCAAACGTACTGAGTATGCTTGGGCCTTGCAAGGCGGTGGTGTTGGTGTACTTTACCTGACAGTCTTTGCTTCATTGAAGCTATATCAGCTCTTACCTGCGAGCGCTGCATTTATTACCCTCATCATTATTGCATTTTTATCAGCAGCGATTGCTGTGCTTCAATCTGCCTTGCCATTAGCAATTTTAGGATTTTCTGGCGGGTTTTTAGCACCAATTTTCACCTCTACTGGTAGCGGCAATCATGTTAGCTTATTTAGCTACTACCTCATTTTAAATCTAGCGATTGTTTTTATTGCTTATTACAAAAGCTGGCGTCCACTCAATGTACTAGGTTTTGCTTTTACATTTATTATTGGCACAATTTGGGGAGCAAAAAGCTATCAACCAGAATTTTTTGGCTCCACAGAACCATTCTTGATTATTCACTTTTTATTATTTACATTAGTTGCCGTTCTCTATGCACATAGGCAAGCCACAACAGCCAGTGACTATGTTGATGCAACCTTAGTCTTTGGCACACCCTTGGTTGGCTTTACTTTGCAGTATGCGCTTTTACGCGATACTCCTTTTGGCCTAGCCTATAGTGCTTTAGCATTGGCCATATTTTATGTTGCGCTGGCATGGTGGGTACTTACTCGCAAACGTGAAACTCTACAATTTTTGGGTGAGTGCTTTTTAGCATTAGGGGTTGGCTTTGGAACACTAACGCTTCCGTTAGCATTAGATGGCCGTTGGACTTCTGCTGCATGGGCAATAGAAGGTGTTGGATTGCTCTGGGTTGGCTTAAAACAGAATCGCATGCTACCAACGCTATCAGGGTTGGCATTGCAATTACTGGGTGCTGGTGCATTCACTTTTGGCTGGGGCTTAACGAGTCATCACGGGGCTGATAACCAAAATATGTTTTTAGGCGTTGCTTTTATTGCACTTGCGGGCTGGGCATGCGGTGCGCTCTTACATCATTTCAAACAGAGTAAATGGTCATTACTCAAGAACAGTCTTGCCATTTGGGGTTGGCTATGGTGGGTTGGTGCCGGACTAACAGCCATTGACTATTTTGTCCCAAGACGTTCAGAAATGCATGCTGCATTAGCTTTTATTGCAATCAGTAGCTTATTGCTCCCTATGATAGCAAAATATATAAGGTGGCCTCAATTGAAGTCATTGTGTATATTGTTATTGCCTGTAATGGGCTTAGTGAGCTTTTATGAACTGATCTCAACACATCCCTTCGCACATTATGGCTTCTTGAGCTGGTTGATTGCATTTGCGGTTTATGTCAATTTACTTATTCAAAAGCAGATTTTTATGGGTGATTTCTACCGTGCACCTATCGTGTGGATTGCCGCTATCATTCTAGGAGCAGAGTGGCATTATCAACTTCAAAACATAGCTGGAATTTCCAACGTATGGCGCGATATTGGTTGGGCAATCGTGCCAATGTCATTGGTTGGTGGTCTTAGCTATTGGCAATTTAGAGGTGTTGAAATATTAAATGACGAGCCATTAGCGACAGCACGTACTTGGGGCTGGGTTGCCTGTGTGCCCCTCATCATCTTCTTAATTGCTTGGTTTGTTTTTATGTCTTTAAACTCAGATGGAAATGCAGCCCCTTTACCCTATTTACCATTGTTAAATCCTCTTGATATGGCATTGATGGGTGTTTTATTATTGTTTCTTATTTGGCATCAGCACATTACAAAACACTTATACCATATCCCTAAAGTCAAACCGATTGTAAGCGGCATCATGGCGTTTGCTCTCTTAAACGGCATACTATTGCGCACACTGCATCATTGGACAGGCACTCCATTCAGTTGGGTGTCTATATTTGACTACCCAATTGTACAAATGTCATTTACCTTTATGTGGGCAATTACTGCATTTATTTTAATGTTACTCGCTCATAAAAATTCATTACGAATACTGTGGATTGTAGGTGCAGCACTCATGGCTCTCGTTGTGGCAAAAATCTTCATATTAGATTTAGCACAAACTGGAACAGTTGAACGTATTGCTTCATTTATTGGTGCAGGCATTATGTTGTTGATTATGGGTTATTTTGCGCCTCTGCCACCAGCTTCAGACAAAGCAAAATCGATAAAGGAAGTACAATGAAATCATCTCTAATCTTATTTGCTTCCCTTATATTGGCACCTAGTATTCATGCTGCAACTTTTAAATTGGATGTTGAAAATACTGCACCTTTATATCAAACAACACTTATAAAAGAGGTTTATCAATATAGCGGCAGTGACTTTTTAAATGATATTGAAGTTGTTAACAATGATGGAGACTCTGTTCCATATGCACGCGTTCCATACGAGCAAGTGCATGCAAAAGTGAAGATGATAGAGAAAAGTAAACTATTGGTCATTTTTCCAATGCAAGAAGATTTGCTCAATACAAATGGCATTACCAACATACAATTGAATCGTGCTGAGGCTAATACCAGCATTAGTGTATCGTCTGAAAGCAATCAACATAGATCAAAAACATACTATTTATTTGACCTTGGTAAAAAACACCCCATCTATAATAAGCTATCACTGGCTTGGGATGGTGAAGAAGGAAAATTAATACCTGTAGAAGTCATGACCAGCTCTGATCTTAAAGACTGGGTTTTTATCGGCAAAGCCACATTGCTAAGGGTTGGCGCTAGTAATGAAACTATTTTACAAAACAGTATTAACTTAAACCAATCAGTGACCTCACGTTATTTAAGAATCAATCCAAAAGAATCGGGCGGATCATTTAATTTAACATCTGTTAATGTTGAATTTAATGAAATAGAAGATCTTCCAATTAAAATGTTTTGGCAGTCAATTCCATTAACAGAAAGAACATTGAATAATAATGAAATCAATATTGATTTTGAATCACCTGCCCGCTATCCCGCTAGCAGTTTAATGATCAACTTACCGCAACAAAATACCATTACAAAAGTAAAAATACTGATACGAAATGACATTAACAAACCTTGGCTTACAATAAAGCAAACATCTTTATACCGATTAAATAAAGAGGGACAAGAACTCACAAACAAACCTATTTCAATTCCAACGACAACGGCGCGCTATTGGCGACTTAGTTTTTCTAATGACAATGGTGGTATTGGGACTATAAATCCTGCATTAAAGCTTGGGTGGCTGCCTGATACGCTAGTATGGAATGCTAGAGGATCAGCACCCTTTATATTGAAAGTTAACGAATCACAGCTTACAGCGAATAGTGTGCCTATTCATACGCTACTTAACCCCTTTGGGGTTAAGAGTTTAGAACTGCTTCCTCACGCTAATTTAAGTGTGGCTTCTAAAAATAAAACAGACAACATTTGGAATGCGCCAACTGATGGAAAAAAAATCTGGCTTTGGGCTGGTCTCATGATTGGTGTTTTAGCGCTAGCAAGCATGGCTTACTCACTCATTAAAAATACAGCAACAAAACAGCGCAAAGAACGCTAACATGAGTAGTCAATTTCAACTATTAAAAGAACGTCGTTATCGTCCATTATTTTTAACGCAATTCCTTGGTGCGTTTAATGACAATGTATTTAAAACAGCTCTCATTACACTTGTTGCATTTAGCTCTAGCCAACTGACCAATTTTGATAGTGCAACCATGGCCACCGTTTTGCCAGGTATATTTATACTGCCTTTTTTTCTTTTCTCTGCTACGGCAGGTCAAATAGCAGATAAACTTGAAAAATCTAGATTGATTCGCGCTATTAAATTTTTTGAAATTATTATTATGCTGTTTGCAGCGGCAGGATTTCTATTAAATAGTATCATCTTGTTAGCATTTGCATTATTGATGATGGGTGTTCAATCTGCTATTTTTGGGCCTGTTAAATATGCCTACTTACCACAACATTTAAGTGAACAAGAGTTAGTAGGTGGTAATGGGATTTTAGAAATGGGTACTTTTGTTGCAATATTAATCGGTCAAATATTAGGAGCCTGGCTGGCGACACACGCAAGCAGTCATATATTGACAAGCAGTTGCATTATTCTACTTGCAGTATGTGGCTACTCAACAAGTCGCAGCATCCCAGTATCGCCTGCTGGCGCACCAAATTTAATCATCAATTGGAATCCTCTCTCTGAAACCTTTAATAACCTAAAGTTTATTTGGCAACATCAGTCATTATGGTTAGCCATGATTGGTATTTCATGGTTTTGGTTTGTTGGGGCTACTTTGTTAGCTCAATTTCCAAACTTCGCGAGAAACACGCTACATGGAAATGAAAGTGTATTTATCTTAATGTTATCTATCTTTTCTCTAGGTATCGGCGTTGGCTCTCTGTTATGTGAAAAGTTGTCTAAACATAAAGTAGAGTTAGGTCTGGTATTATTTGGTGGCATTGGTTTAAGCATCTTTTGTGCTGACTTATATGCAACCAGCACCCGCATTAATGCTGCGATAACATCCAACATACCAACACGCACTTACATTGATTTTTTTATGTCTCTATCTCATTATCATTTATTAACCGATATTTTATTCATTGGTATTTTTGGTGGATTTTATATTGTGCCACTTTATGCCTATATACAAAGTAACGCAGAAAAAAGCCATCAATCAAGGGTAATTGCTGGTAATAATATTATGAATGCATTTTTTATGGTTATTTCTGCTATTTTCTCACTATGGATTTTTCAGATGGGCTTTAATATACCTCAGTTGTTTCTAGCTACAGCAATCATTAGCATAATAGTGATTACTTACTTATCATTACGCCAGCCTGAATATTTATCTAGTTTCTTTCGTTGGATAAAGTCAATAAAGAATAAATAACATTTATAATACAGATATACTCAATATTCAAGTTTACGAATTTGTATATCAAACTATTTCTTAAACCCATCTCAAATGCATAAACAGCAAACTAAACGCATCAGGCATATGCTTTTTGACAGTCTCTTTTATATTTTAAAAGGCGGCCTCTTCATTAAGAATAGTCATTTACCACAAGAGCATCACCCTGTTCCGGATGACTTTATAGGCGTATCGGTTGCTTCTAATGAAGACCCTGCTGTTGATAGCTATATTATTGTTCAACTGGAAACATTGGGCATCAAGCATGTTCGATTAGATTTTAGTTATAGTGATCTAGGCAGTTTTAACGAGCGATTCCTAAAGAAACTAATTAGTGAGGATTTACTTATTACACTTCATCTAGTACCTCCTTTTGATGCTGCCAAAAATATGCAAGACCCAAATGAGCAGTCTCAATGGCGTAAATTTTTAGATGATGTCATTAATCGGTATGGTGCCAATATCAAACAAATTGAAATTGGCAATACGATTAATCGTAAACGATGGGCAGGCTACACCTTAGACTCATTTTTTATCACATGGCAAATTGCCTATGAAAAAATTAAATCGAAAGGCATCAAACTTTTGGGTCCCAATATTCAAGATTTCGAGCCAATTTACAATATTGGCATACTCAATAATTTGCAAAAATTAAATCAGTTACCAGATGTGCATACTGATAATTTATTTGTTGAAAGAGTGATTGAGCCAGAGCGATTTGACCACAGAGTTTTACAATACAGGTGGTCTAGATTATTTAAATACAATTTAGTAAAAAAGGCTCGCATACTCCAAAAAATTGGTCAGGACTTTGGCATTAATCAAACCAGCTCTTCAGCAGCATTTTGGGCAATTTACCGTATCAAGCGTACCATAGACAATCCTGAACAAAAGCAGGCAGATTACCTAACACGCTACTTCACCTTATTAGCTGCATCTGGTGCGTTAAAACAGGCGAATTGGGGTGCTCTAATCTGCAATCGTGAAGGCCTTATTAACGATGGATTAACTCATGGTGATTATCCAAATTTGGAGCGTATAGCGCATTATCAAACTGCTGATGGTTTTTTAAATCAATACGAACGCTATCCTAGTTTTTATGCCCTAAAAACGGTTCATCAGTTTTTAAATGGTGCATATTACCAATCCACTATTGCCAGTGCCCAAGGATTGGAAGTTCACCATTTCAATCAAAACAACATGCAAGTACACATTGCATGGACAACCAACGGAAAAGCCGCATATCTTGCTGACATTTACGCTAAAAATACGCTAAATTCTGCTAAGATACTTGATCGGGACGGCAATTTGCTTGATCGAAATGTTATTTTTATTTGGGAAAGACCGATTTATCTTTGCTGGGATAAAGATGTTAATATTGAAGCTAAGTTGCATCCAAAACCAACTAAAAACTTAGCTATTCATGCATATGTTGATAAGCTTCAATATTTTACCTACAACATGAACGGCTGGACCGGTCTTATCCTTGCAAAAGACGAAACAGAAGCCAACATGTTGCGGCAATCACTAAATCCTAATCTACTCAATGCACCAGAAAAAAATCTATCTCTCCGCCATGCACGGAATGTGATTTGGGCCATGGAAGACCCTAGAGATAGCAATGCACAGCTAATTATCAAACAACCCGTTAAAATGTATCCACATAAGGCATTGTTGGATCGATTTAAACCAAGCAAAGCTAAGCGGAGTTGGAATGGTGCAATGGAACTATTAAGGCGTGATATAGGCACAGCTATGCCCATAGCATATTTTGAAAAAGTAGGTGATAGCTCGTTAAAACAAAATTATTATTTTTGTGAGCATGTCAAAGCAGATGCAAATATAGGTCAAATTTTTTCTAACTTTGCTAAGGGTGAAACTGAATTTAAAGGAATTTCATCCGAAGAGATATATCACCAGTTTGCAAAATTCACCCATCGTATGCACCACCGCGGGGTTTACTTTAGAGATTATTCTGGTGGGAATATATTAGTGAATATTGAAAATGATAAACAACTCTCATTTTCTCTTATTGATACTGCCCGTATTCACAGTTTTAATTACCCCATATTATTTAAATATCGCATTGCTGACCTAACACGCGCATGCCACAAACTACACAAACCTGGACGACATCGTTTTATGCAAATTTACTTGGGCTTAAGTGGCAAAAAGTTCAACTTAGTCCCACAGCTCAGATTTGTGTTATATGACTTCAAGGTCAAATTAAAACGTACGGTTGGCCGAAAAGGCATTAAGCGTCTACTCAAGCGGTTTAAAAATAATCATTAATCTAATGAAAATCATGACTTGCTTTTAAGTAGATTTAATACGGCAATCAGTACAGTGACAAGTATTATACTAATCACGTAATGCAATTGCTTTACGAATTTAAACAAAAGGAGAATTACTATGTGGACAACACCAGCAGCTACTGAAATGCGTTTCGGTTTTGAAGTTACAATGTACGTAATGAACAAGTAATTTTTGTTTTTATGTATGAAAAAAGGCGCTTTTAGCGCCTTTTTTTCTTATTCAACTTAGCGCTTTATTAGGGAAAACGCGATAAGACTGATGCTAACGCTTCTAAATCCTTACAAAAATCAGATTATTTTTTGAACGTATTTCGGAGAGTTAATACACAGAAAAAATTGAGTTAAAAAGCTGAATAAGTAATGAAGAAACACTCTTTTATTTTAAATCAGATACTACTCAACCAACTTGAAGTCTTTTGGTAGTAACACCCAAATTTTTCCTTGTTGTTTCATTGCACCCGCTTTAGCACCCGCCTTATCTCCAGCACCCCAGAAAAAATCTGCTCTCACACCACCTTTGATTGCGCCACCAGTATCTTGTGCAACCATTAATTGCTTTAACGGTTTTTGACTATTTGGTTGAGTTGTCGATAAAAAAATCGGTGCGCCTAATGGAATAAACCTTCGATCGATTGCGACACTCCGCTCTGCAGTGATTGGAACACCTAAGGCACCCAATGGGCCTGGCAGCCCTGGCTCTAACTCTCTAAAAAATACATAGCTAGGATTGCTATTGAGAAGTGCCTGTAATTTATCTAAATTATTACGTGCCCAGTTTTTAATTCCTTGCATGGATGCTTTGTCTAGTGTGATATCGCCTCTTTCTACAAGCAATCTTCCAATTGATTGGTAATCATGTCCATTTTGATTAGCATATCCAACTTGCACTTTTGACCCATCTTCTAACTGCACTACTCCCGAGCCTTGTATCTGTAAAAAGAACACATCAATGATATCGTTAATCCAAAAGATTTCATTTCCAGACAAAGGTGATGGATATGCATCTATATCAGCTCGAGATAGGTACGGTACTAACTTCTTACCTTCCAACTTACCTCTAACACGTTTAAACTTCAACTCGGGATAGCGATCAGCAAGCTCAACAGTAATTAAGTCATCTGGTTCACGATAGAGAGGATAAGGATATGCAGCAGACTGTGTTCGGCTTCCTTTTAACAATGGCTGATAATATCCTGTAATCAAACCCTTGTCAGAGCCGTCTTCATTATGCGCTTCATATACATCAAAATAAGTGGTGAGATAATCAATGATTGTTGCGTTTGTTATGCCTTCCATTGAATTAGCAACTTCACAAGCAGTTTTCCACTCTGTTTTTTTGATTAAGGTGGTACAACTTTGTAACCATGCTGGCCAAGCACTCTCAAGCCGATCTTGGAACAAACCATCTAAATCCTGCCAGCTTGCTGGTTTCAACAAATCATAATAATTTATTTTTGTGGTTTGTTGAGCTACATCATCTGGTTTTAATTCAGAACTAGGCTTAACTTTCGGTAATTGAACTGGCTCTTGATTAATCACTTTTTCTTCTGCAGGAGGACAGTCGCAAGGCAGTGGTTCTGACTTTATTACGCGTTTTGAACATGCTGAAAAAAAGAGCATGACGAAGAGTAATAAAAATATCTTTTTCATATGATTAACAGATGGTCTCTATTTTTAATGCAATGTTCTTGGCACCGCAAGTGTAAATGGCGGAATCGAGACTTCAAATGCCGTTCCATCTACCGCGACAATTTGATAAGCCCCCCGCATTGATCCAACAGATGTTTCAAGCACTGTACCACTGGTGTATTCAAAATGTTCATTGGGTTGCAATAACGGTTGTTGTCCTATTACACCCAATCCTTTTACTTCATGTGTTTGATTATCTGCATTGATAATAACCCAATGACGACTAATTAGCTGGGCGGCAATATTCCCCACATTAGTAATTTTAACCGTATAGGAAAATACAAATCGATTATCTTCTTCACTAGATTGATCTTGGAGATAAGTTGTATTGACACTAACACTGAATTGATACTGATTGGTCACTAATTAAACATACCTTTTACAAATTAAAACAAATTCTTAAACCATATCTGATGACTTCAAATACATGGCCATCAAAGAACACTTGTCTCTATTCTGCAACAGAAAAATATAAATTTGTTAAAAATTAATGATTTTAATGATTTGTGTTCTTATTTTATTAACATACTTGAACTAATTTGCTAGATTTCCATCAACAACATGACTAAAACAAAATTTTAGACATTTTAACTCCCAAAAGGAAAAAATAGTAAGATGAAACCAGCTATCAAAAAAATACAGTCACCTAAATCATCACCTATTGTGACAAACAATGAAACCAAAACAAGTAAAGAGTTCAAATCGGAAGATGCTCGCTTACTACACTTAAAAGAAGTAAAAGAGTTTAATCGCTTTTTAGAGGCAAGCTGCGATTGCGTTTAATGTTAATTATTCGATAAGAAACATTAACAATTTAAAAGTCATTAAAAAAGGGTGGTTATCACCACCCTTTTATTTTTTATATTCTCAAAAGAATCCTCACTATTCTATTGCAATTTGAGGTCTTCCAGGCTCTGGCCAATCCAAGTGGAAGAATTCACCACGTGGCCTATCTTTACGTTCATAAGTATGTGCACCAAAGTAATCACGCTGACCCTGAAGTAAGTTAGCTGGTAAATCAGCACTTCTATAACCATCATAGTATGCCAAAGCAGCTGCAAAACCTTGGGCTGGGATACCATTTGTTACAGCCATTGCAATCACTTTACGCCAGCCTTCTTGGCCTTTATTCATCTCTTCGGTAAAGTATGGGTCTAACATTAAGTTTTTCAAACGTGAGTTAAGTTGATAAGCATCTGTAATCTTCTGTAAGAAACGCGCACGAATAATACAACCTCCACGCCAGATTTGAGAAATCTCACCAAAGTTAAGCTTCCAATTGTAAGCCACTTGAGCCTTATCAATAAGTTGAAAACCTTGTGCATAAGCACAAATCTTAGAACAGTAAAGCGCATTTTTAATGGCTTCAATGGTCTTAGCTCTTTCTTTAGCATCTGTTATTGGCGTAATTGTTGGACCTTTAAGAATCTTACTTGCCGCTACACGCTCTTCTTTAACACTTGAAAGTGCACGCGCATATACAGCAGCAGCAATTGCATTTGCTGGCGCCCCAAGCTCAAGCGCATTTGCCGCTGTCCATTGGCCCGTCCCTTTTTGACCCGCTGTATCTAAAATCATATCAACTAAAAACTCTTTAGACATTGGATCTTTTTGTTGCAAGATATCAGCTGTAATCTCAATTAAGAAACTTGATAACTCGCCTTTATTCCATTCCTCAAAGACTTTACCAATCTCATCTGATCTCATCCCTAACAGGTGTTTCATTAACCAATAAGCTTCACAAATTAATTGCATGTCGATATACTCAATGCCATTGTGTACCATTTTTACATAATGCCCAGAGCCATCTGGACCAATGTATTCAGCACATGAAAAACCACCTTTAATTGGTTTTCCTGGCTCACCACCTTCTAATGGCTGACCTGTTACAGGGTCAACTTTTGCCGCAATAGCCGTCCAAATTGGCTCAAGTGAAGCCCAAGCTTGACGTGTACCAGAAGGCATTAATGATGGACCAAAACGTGCACCTGTTTCACCACCAGAAACGCCTGAACCGATAAATTCAATATCTTTTGCTCTTAATTCTTTTTCACGACGAATGGTGTCTGTCCATAGTGCATTACCACCATCAATAATGATGTCGCCTTTTTCAAGAAAAGGCAGTAATGCATTAATTGTTAGATCGGTGGCTGTACCTGCTTTAACTAATAAAACAATTTTGCGTGGACGTTTGATACTCAACACAAATGTTGCCAAGTCCGCGTGACCAATCACGTGCTCATGTGAAGGTTCGTTATTTTTACAATAATCAATAAAATCTTTCATTTTATCGGTACTACGGTTATAAACAGCTACGTTGTAACCATGGTCAGCCATATTTAGAACGAGGTTTTGCCCCATTACGGCAAGGCCAATCAGGCCAATATCAGCATTTTTTGCAGTCATCTTTTAATACACTTTCTTTAAATGGATAATTTAAATTAATCATTAAGCTATTGCTTTTGACTCTAGCTTGCTCTTCTTACTACTTTAGGGTGTTACAAAACATTTGGGTTGCTAGCTGATAACCTGTCATCGCTAGTTGCGGGTCATAACGCTCACCTTCATCACGCATAAATGCATGCTGGCCATTAAATTCATGCCATGAGAAGTGTAAGTTTGCTTTCGTTAGCTTTTCGTAAATCAATACACGGCCTGCTGTATCGATATGGGTATCTTGTTTACCCCAAATCATCATCAACTCACCTTTAATTTCACTCAAACGGTCCATGCTATGTTGATTTGCTTTATTAGGAATCGTATTTGTATGTAAATCAGTTGCGTAAAAACAAGCGGTTGCCTTTACTTCAGGTTGGAGCGCTGCACGAAAAGCTAAATGCCCTCCAATACAAAAGCCCATGGCACCAAGGTTACCATCGTACCAATCTTTATTTTTCAGATAATCAATCATGGCACGATTATCTGAATCATACCCTTGAGCATCTTTTGCAGCTTTATCTGCATTACCTTTATCACGACCAGCATCGTCATAACCTAACACTGTACCAATTGGATTTAATTCATGAAAAACTTCTGAGACAAGGACAGCATAACCTTGACCTGCCATCATTTTAGCAGCACGTTCAATAGGACCTGTTTGATGAAAAATTTCTGAATAAAATAATATAGCAGGTACTTTTTTGCTATGGATAGGCCGGTGCACATAGGTGCGCATCAAACCAGTTGGTGTGTTTAAATCGACAACTTCTGATTGAATTAACATAATTTACTGACTTAAATTTGTTCTGAGATAGCTATTCTACAAGGCTTTATTGTCTGTTTCATCAATATTGCGTTAAAAATTGCAAATTTCTACAAATAAATACTGCTTTTATTGTAACTTAAGTTACTTTACTCCTAAGTTGACTTGCTATAACTTATTAATGTTGCATTACTTTTATCATCCCATCGAGACAACGAATATGATCAAGTTTTTATTTATTTTTCTTTTAATTTTTATACATGAAAGCTTATTTGCTGAAACACGCAACGAACTCAGCTTTAGATTGAAAGCATCTGTGGTTAAAGTGCATGTGGCGACCAAAAAAGGTGGGCATGGTGTCGGTAGCGGGGTTGCCATCGGTAAGGATTTAGTCGCAACGAATTGTCATGTTTTAGCCAATAGTGCGGGCGTTAAAATCACAAAATTTGGTGACGGGTTTGTACCGGTTGCTTTAAAAGCAGACTGGGCACATGATTTATGTATTCTTAAATTCCAATATGCTGATCTCACACCAGTAGAACTTGGTGACTCCGAAAACCTGCAATATGAACAAGATATTTTTTCTATTGGTTTCCCAGGTGGCCCACCAAAACCACAATATACAGAAGGTAAAATTAAAGCCCTATATCCTTTTGAAGATAGCACCATTATTCGGACAGATGCATCATTTGTGATGGGGGCTAGTGGTAGCCCTGTTTTTGATGTAAACGGCAAATTACTAGGGATTAGCACCTTTAAAAGCCCTGGCAAACGCGCCTACTTTTACAATATCCCTGTGAAATGGATTAAAGCTTTATTAATGCAACCAGATATCACCTCGATGGATACAAACCAACTCCCTTTTTGGGATGCACCTGAACCGCAGAAACCTTATTTTATGAGGGTTGTTCTGCCTTTGAAACATGAACAATGGGCTGAGTTACGTGAAGTTGCTACTCAATGGTTAACAAAGGAGCCAAGTTCTGTAGAAGCTTATTACTACGCCGCAGTAGCAGAGGAGAATTTAGGTAATAAGCAACAAGCAATAAGTTATTATGAAAAAGCGCTCACAATATATCCAGAGCATCCGGCTTCTATTGCCGCACTCAATTGTACTGAAGATATAAAACTGGCTTGTGCCGATAAATTTTAGTAATCGCTACTTCGGCCTGTAGAATAGCCTTGGGGCACATCATTTTGCCACTCGCCACACGCATTACAAATATGATCTTGCATGGTTGGACTTAAAGCTAATTCTTCATTATCGCAAAACCGACATTTTACTGGGTGTAACGCTGGTGCATCTTTATGATGATTGTCGTGATGCACTTGTGCGACTTTTGTACTACCTAAACCATACTTATTATCCATCTCGAACTCCAAGTACACGACTGATGTTAACAAAACTACTCTCTTTTTGCTTTGATTTCAAGTAAATTTAATTTAGTTTATAGGCTGCTCTGCTTAATCTGTCATGAATAGCAAACCACTCTATCGTTTTAGGTGGCAATTCAATTAATATTGCTTCAGTGCCAAGTGCATCCATTTGATGCAAAGTATCATAGAGTCTTTCTGCCACAGTAGCTGGGTTATTAGGTAGATAGAATGTTTTGTTAGGGAGTGAAATGACTTTGTCATCTATTAACAACATCGAACAATCGGGGTGTGTTTTTGCATAATCCCATAATGCATTTTTAGAGGTAAATAATTGAATAGGCGTTTTTGGTGAGTAATGTAATACATGCTGTCCTGGTGCTTTTGGTAATGATTGATTACTCAGTTCAGGGCCAAAACCGACAACCATTTCAATTTCAGCCGCTGTAATCATGCCTAATCGTAACACTCGCCATTGATTACCTGCCACATAGATGATGGTAGACTCAATGCCAACACAACAAGCGCCGCCATCTAAAATAGGCACATGGTCCCCCAGACCAGATAAAACGTGTGCAGCGGTTGTTGGACTTAATTGCGTATATTTATTTGCAGACGGCGCTGCTAGCCCCATGCCCAATATTTGCAATAACTGTTGCGCTATAGGATGTGAAGGTACACGTAACGCTACTGTTGGTTCTCCAGCGCGAACGATATCTAACACTTCTGATTTTGCAGGCAACACCATTGTTAATGGGCCAGGCCAAAATGCTTTTGCTAATTGTTGCGCTAAAGGCGAAAACTCTGAGGCCCAGTCAAGCACTTGTTCACTGTTCGCAATATGGACAATCAAAGGATTACTCGTAGGACGCTGTTTAATCGCATAGACTTGCTTGAGCGCATCTTCATTGTTTGCGTCTGCGGCTAGACCATAAACAGTCTCTGTAGGAATTGCAACCACATCACCACGCTTAATAATAGCGGCAGCTTGTGTCAAATCAACTTGCATGAGGTAACGAGCGATAAAATAAAATTATATTTTACCTGCTTTACGAAAGGTTAAGTTAATTCGTCTTTGACCCAGCACTGGATGCGACCCAGCCTTTAATGACAAGACACCATGAAAGCACATTCTACTTTCTCCACCCCAAACCACAACATCACCATGATGCAGTTTTACTTTTTTCGTTTTTGCTGAGCGTGATAAACCACCCAATTGAAAAATAATTGGCAAACCCAAAGAAACTGACACAATTGGCTGACGAAAGTCATATTCATCTTTGTCTTGGTGTAATCCCATTTTGTTACCAACGTTGTAAACATTGACCAAACAAGTATCCGCCACAAAATCTTCATAACCTGCCTTTTTAGCAGCACGCTTAGCTAAGTCCAAGAAAAGTATTGGTATGTCTGCCCAAGGCTGCTGAGTATTTGGATTATATGTTGAATACCTATATCCATTGTTTGAGCCTACCCAACCAAACTGTCCAAAACTAGTTGTCCTCACCGACATAGGATATCCCATAGGTGTCATCATTTGCTGAGGTGGATGATCTAAAAAATGATCTAATAAAATATTACATATTTGATCTGCTTCAGCTAAGGCGAATTTGTTTAAACAATAGGCTCCATTTGCCAGTTGCACCTTGTCATCACTTTGATCAGAAAATAAGTCTAGTATCATGAATAAATCGTACAATGATTATCTATGAAGGATACACTATTAGAACAAGCATTGCTTTTTTTGCGTCAGTTAGATCAAGACTGGGCAGAACTAATTCATACCGTTGGCCCATGTACTTTGCAGCCCAAATTAACCATAGCTCCTTTTGAAGCACTTGTCCGCGCCGTTGCTTATCAACAACTACATGTTAAAGCAGGGGATGCCATTATCAATAAATTTTTATTGCATTTTAATGGTGAATTTCCACCAGCTGGTAACCTAGTCAATGCTGAATTTGACACTTTACGTGCCTGTGGTTTTTCTGGTAGAAAAATTGAAACGATATACGGCATTGCTGAAGGTGCTATCAATGGATTAGTGCCAACACGTCATGATGCAGAAATGCTTACAAATGATGCATTGATAGATCGTCTAACTACTTTAAAAGGTATTGGACGTTGGACTGTGGAAATGATGCTTATTTTCACTTTGGGTCGCCAAGATATCTTACCTGTTGATGACTTGGGTATTCGTGAAGGTTATAAGCGGTTTAAACATCTAACAAAAGCACCAAGTGCTAAAGAATTGAATATTATTGGTGCGGCATGGCAACCTTATCGCACCATTGCAAGTTGGTATTTATGGCGCGTACCAAAATAATTAATGACTCACCCATTGCAACTGAATATTTTTTTGCTTCGCAATTACTTCCATTTGCGGAACTGCGTCTTCAAGATGTTTTAAAAAGTCTGCAGCAGTTTCCTGATGAAAGCCTAACACCATCACTTTTTTATTTGCATTGATTAAGCTATTAAATAGCGCAACAATTTTTTTTGCATTTGTATAGTCTGCAAGCGCAGCATTATTAGGATACTCCATCAAAGTTTTACTGATGGCAAAAGGTTGATCCAAGGGCGTTGCTTTTGGATGCAAATTCCGTAACATTTTAATCATCCCACTTTGCTCATGCCAACGCGTTGTTAATAACGTTGCATCGATTTGAGAGCTGTCCCATACAAACCCATTCGCCTCAAGCGCAGCCAATAATTTTGGCCCAAGCTGCCAACCACCAGCACGAAAGTGAACTGCATGATTAAAACCATGATCGACGAGTACGCCATTACTACAAGCAACTAATTCCGTCAAAGCAGCTTGCGAGTAAGCATATTCTAAACTAACGGTATAACCGCAATCACCCTTATGACAATTTTCATCTACGTCGGCAAATGAAGGATGATATTGATAACGAATATCACAATGATGCATTAACGACTTCCACGCATGGATATGCAAACCTTGAGTATCACCTGGTAAAAAGGTCGATTGAATAATGTCTGCCAATCGACTTTGATTGCCATGCCCTCGTAAAAAGTAGGCTGGATTAAGTAATTGCAACATGGGAATATAAGGAAACCGTTGCCTAAAGTGCTGCATCGCTTCAATATCCTCATCATCTAAAGACTTACCTTCCCAATCTACCGTAACATAAAGCTGCATTGATTTTGGTGTTTTAGTTTCTGGGAATAGCTGACAACTGCTTATGACTAGTGATAAGCAAATTATTAAACCAGCTAAAATGTATCGAATATTCATCAAAATCCAATGCCATTAAATTGGGTTAGCACGCCTAATCTATATCGGCAGAGTCACACTAGGTCAACGACGGCTCATCCATATGCGCGATGCATACTTACTGCTTTATTCACTGTGCTAACCAATGTATTTTACACAATCACAATTCGTTACACTCCCATAAACTATTTATATTTATAATCACGCCATGCAAATTTCTATTAATCAACTATTTAGCAACCATCATTTTGCTTTTACTAAGTTACTCGCTTTTCGGGTACAAATGGTATTAGCTTACCAAATAATGGCCGTCGTTGCAGGTTGGCATATCTATGAAGTCACTCATGATCCACTTGCTTTAGGTTTAATTGGTTTAGCCGAAGTGATTCCTTACTTTTCTAGTGCTTTGTTTGCTGGGCATGCGGTAGATCACTATTATTCAAGACGACTATTTGGCATTTTATCGGCTACACTCTTGGGGTTTAGTGCTTTAACTTTAGCCGCCGTTGCCAATGGATATATTGAGGGCAATATTACCATTTGGATTTACGCGTCAATTGCATTAACTGGATTTGCACGTGCGTTTATTACGCCAAGTTACAACACCTTATTTGCCATTATCGTCCCAAGAGCTAGTTTTGCTAGAGGGGCCAGTGTAGGAAGTTCATTTTTCCAAATTGGTCTGATTGTTGGCCCTGCAATAGGTGGCTTATTAGTTGGGTTTTTTAATAAAACGCTTGCCTATTCTTTAGCTAGTTTTTTATGTGCTGGCGCAATCATTGCGCTGTTTAGATTAAAAGTAAATGAACCGACAGCACAAACAAGTCCACCTGTATTTAAAAGTATTGCTGATGGCTTAAGATTTGTTTGGGGCAATCAAATCCTATTAGGCGCACAAATGCTAGATATGTTTGCTGTACTCTTTGGTGGTGCAGTGGCATTGTTACCTGCATTTGTGCATGATATTTACCAACTTGGACCCGAAGGTTTAGGTATTTTGCGTGCAGCACCTGCCACAGGCGCTATTTTTACTGGTCTTTGGCTGACTAAACACCCCATTAATTTACATGCAGGTAAGTGGTTACTCACTTCAGTTGCTGGATTTGGTATCTGTATGATTGCATTCGCGCTAAGCCAATCCTTTTGGCTATCAGCAGCTATTTTAATGACAGCAGGTGCTTTAGATGGTGTTTCGGTTGTATTGCGCAGCACGATTATGCAACTAGCAACGCCAGACTTAATGAGGGGTCGCGTTTCAGCAATTAACGGCATTTTTATTGGGTCTTCCAATGAACTTGGCGCGTTTGAATCAGGTGTTACCGCTAAACTCATGGGCTTAGTACCGTCGGTCATTTTTGGCGGACTAATGACTTTGGGCGTTGTCGGTATTACAGCCAAAAAAGCACCAAAGTTACGCGAACTTGAATTACAGCAATTACATTAATTAAGCTAAAATAGCTTGCCAAGAAACCGTAATAACCACAAGGAATCACATGAGCAATATCACCGTTATCAAACCTTCAGAAACAGAGTTAAATGAACTGCAAGTCAAAAAGTGGCCCACTTGGGAAAAAGAAGTTTCTATTTTTGATTGGAATTTTCCAGAGCAAGAAATTGCTTATATTATTGCAGGCGAGTGCGTCCTTACACCAGTCGATAAAGCAGGCATATTAGGCACACCTGTGCATTTTGGCGAAGGTGACTTAGTGACATTTCCAGAAGGTTTATCTGCTAAATGGGAGGTGAAAAAACCTTTGCACAAGCACTATAAATTAGATGGAAACATATTCACGCAATCTTTTCGTCGCATTAAAGCAAAACTATTTAGTTAAGTACCACATTCACCATTAGGAGATATTCAAATGGCTAATATGTATGACATCAGCATCCCACCTTTAATACTGGCATTAAACAACTTATCGCATATCCTTAAAAAAGGTAAGCGTAATGCAGACTCTAGACAAATTGACCATAGCGTTTATCTTAATGGGCGTTTAGCACCTGATATGTATTCACTGACAAGACAAGTGCAAATTGCGACAGATATGAGCAAAGGCGCCGGTGCTCGCTTAGCTGGGGTAGCAGTACCGAGTTATGAAGATAACGAATCCACTTTTGAAGATTTATTAGCGCGCATCAACAAAACGATAGATTTTCTTGAAAGCATTAAACCAGAACAGCTAGAAGGTGCAGAAACACGTCATATAGAACTGATGGTTCGTGATTCTAAAAGAGAGTTTATAGGATTAGACTATTTATTACGATGGGTCCAGCCAAATGTTTATTTTCATGTAACAACCACTTATAGCATTTTGCGGCACTTTGGCGTTGAATTAGGCAAACGTGATTTTTTAGGTCCAAAATAAAAATCAAAACCTTATTTGCAAATGAGAGATTTAGATCAGCTCTTCAATGCTTTGCAACGTTCAACCTTCCGTACTTCATTTCAACTAAATGCAAAAGATAGCACCTATTTGAATGAAAAAGGCCTTGTAACAATGATTGGCCATGCCGAGGACTTTATTGCAAAACGACTCGCACCAGCTGACATTCCAAACGATGGCAAACAAACACCGATGCGTGGGCATCCCGTTTTTACAGCGCAACACGCCACCGCGTGCTGTTGTAGGGGATGCTTAGAAAAGTGGCATCAAATACCTCAAGGTATATTGCTTACGTTAGATGAACAAGCTTATGTTATTGTGGTGATTGAGCGTTGGTTGCAACAGTTTGTTAATCCTTAAAAACTATCGAACCGTGGTTCCAGGTCCAAAAAACTCATTCACCATAAAAGCCTCTAAAGCTGCATTATCTTGTGGCCTTGCTGACAACACAATGACACGGCGAAGGCGATGTGAGTCCCAGTTAAAATCCCCATCATAATCACGCCGTATAATTTCTATCATTTTACGAATCACAGCAAGCTTAATATCTCCACCATCAGTCGCTTCTACTTCAAACAATTCTAAACGTGCGGTATTAATATTATTCTTCCAGCCTTTAAAACTAAAAGTTGCCTGACGTAACCCAAGATAACGAATTTCAAACACCCCATTTGTGCCATCTAAATCTAAGTTCTCTTTAATCTTTGCATCCCGTCGCTCACCCTCACTTTGTGGATTATTACTTGCCATCACTGCTTCAATATCCTGATCAGACAAACCTTGTTTCGCTAATTTTGCTTGCTTTTGTCTTTTAATAAAGGCTTGCATATCTTCACCAGGTAATGGTTGAGAAGATGTCTCTGGAATATCAGGTTTAGGTATTGTTTTGTTCAATACCTCTTTTTTCTGGACTTTTGTTTGAGAGTCTTTGGCCACTTCGACAGGCACCTCAACGGTTTCAACTTTTTTAGGCGGCCTCTCTCTTTTTGGTTTAGGGATAATGGGCTTAGGTATCTTTTCTTGAACGATTTCTGGTGTAGGCAGTTCGGCCTCACTTGGCGCGATCGCCTCTTTTTGCGGTGGTCCTAGCGTAATTTCTAATGGTGGAGCATCTTTCACTGGGGCCCCTATTGAAAAAAGCTTTGGTGCAAAAATCCACAATAAAGATAAGTGGATCAATATAGATATAATTAAGGTTAATAAAAAATTACGGTTAATCTGCAAAGTAAATACTTTGTCTTTATGATTAGGCAATGTCCACAGATCACCCGTTTTGTTAGGCATTAAATCTGACATGCTTATCTTTTAGATTTCATCATTCATTAACCAATTACACCAATATAAATTAATACAGAAAACATCTTTTATTCAACATATTGTAACCAAATAAGCTATGAAATACTGTCAACATCTAACAAAGAATGACTGGAGCTTAACAATGATGATTTATCAAGTATTAGATGAAGAAAACAATCCAATCGCTGAGTTCAATGATTTAGATTATGCCTTACAGAATGCTGAGAGTTTAACTTTTTGGTATGCCGATCACTATTATCATGTTCAAGAAATTAACACTTTAGAGGATTATGTCAAAGAAGCATCTTATTCAAAAAAACATGAGCACTCATTGCATTCCCGACTAGATAGATAAATGCCGTCTGGTGCAAGTGCACCAAAAAAGTGCCTAACAGATTTAAAGATACAACTCAATTCACTCTCTACTATATTTTATTTATATTTATAATCATATAGTTAGATAAATAATATACCGATTGGCACAGCAATTGCTAAATACGCTAACAAATACTATGAATTAACGTTGGATAATTATATTTTGAAGATTTTCATAATTTCCAATTAAATTAATTCTAGATGAAAAAGTTAATTGGTGAAAGGTCTACCCGAGTGATACAAGCTGCTATTGCAAAGTCTCATGATATAACAACATTACATGACGAGCATCAAAAAATAAAAACAAAGTTTGATGAAACAGAAATTATTAATCAAGCCAAAGGTATTTTAATGAGGCAACGCAATCTTGATGAATACCAAGCGCTTGAAATGCTAAGCACAATGGCAAAAAAAAGAAAAATAAAGTTAGTGGATTTATCAATTCAACTTATTGATACCGCCAAGCTTTTAATTATTTAATCTGTATCCTGATCTCACTCATTCAGTAAAAATATCTTAACAAGCAGCTTTAAGTGTTTGATCATTAACTAGACCTATACTAATTGCACTGATTTAATGCTCTTTGCGCTTGTGTGCATTCTATTTCTGAACCTTGTTTTATACTTTCTGTAAATTTATCCCACCCTGATTTATCTTCAGCCTGAACTGCTGGCTCGTCATTTATAATTGGTGTCACAGTTGACTGTTGAGTCGTGGTTTTATTAACACTTTCCTCAGAGTTTTGAGTGTTTTGCTTTTTAGTACTTGCTTCCTTTTTAATTGCTTTTTTCTTAATCACTTCGCGCTGTTCTGACTGCTGTTGCGTCATTTTTTTATCCTCTTTTTCGATAGGCAACTCTACTATTTGCTCACCTTCGACAAGGCTATTATTGGTTGTATTACCATCTATCGTAGCCGGTGTTTTCTGATTATTCAAATCTAAGGTTTCTGATTGATTTAACGTTGACTCTACATCATCCCCACTCATCCAATGATTAAGGACATACAACATAGCAAAGGCTAGTAAAATTGGTACAAGAAAAATACGCCAGTTGATATTCATTTTTGATTTTGACTGTTGGTCCAAACTGTCATTTAGCGTACTTGAGCCATTACTCTCAATAGAAGCGACTTTATCACTTAACAATCTAACCGCATAAATATCGTGCTCATAAGCATGCATATCATATTTCTCAAACATTTGTGCTATTTCTAGGGTTAGCTTTGAGGCCATATCATAATAAGCCCTAGATACTAATATTTGGTTTGGATTTGCAAAACTCATAATTCGTTGTGCTTCAACTAATCCTTCTCCAATAATTTTTGGCGAATCGTTGACATTGATACTTTCTTCAACTTTGACAGATCCTAAATTGATGCCAATTAATAGATATAGCGGTACTAGATTATCGATGTTGAAATTGATTACTTCATCACGTGCAGTCAGCGCTATTAATAACGCATCTTCTAAGGCATTTTCGAGAGGTCCAGTACAGCTAATGATAGCACCATGATCAGTATCGATAATCATGCGATCATTTTCTGGAATATCAATTACAGCAAGCGCAAGTATTTCATCAAATCGTTTTTTAAGCGCTTGCTGTTCGACTTTTGATTTTTTTGAAAACTCAATAATATCGAAACAAACCACACTCGAAATTGACGTTTTTTTCATTTTACTCACAATAAATTAGCTTATTTAACTGAAGCAACATATTAATCAGTATAACTAAAGAATTCAAATGAAATTATAGATGTCATTAGATAGACTGTTTGATATTTACAAAAGGCTTTGCATTTTAATCAACAATCAGATTTCGATAATCTTGGCACTGAAATTAAAAAAGAATCTAAAAACCACTTCTGCCAAAATTTCAATGAAATTAACACACAAAAACTGATTTGGTCTTATACATAATTAAGGCTTTTTAATTTCTTTTGTAACCCAATATGTAGGACGCTTACCTTCCCCAGTTGATTGGGTCATATGGGCTCTTCGTTCATTTTCCAAAGCTTCATTAACTGAAATATTGGATTCTTTTGCTGTCTTTTCTGCCAGTGGCGTACTGTATGCTAGCCAATTTATATTTTCGATATAACCATGGTCATTCATACACAACTTAAATACACGTGCTTTGCGACCCGCTATTTCTAACTTTTGAAACTCAACGACTGCAACTAAGTGAGAAGCAGCTCGTTCAGTAATCCCATCACAATCAAGCAGCGCTTGATTTAATGCCTGATTAGTTTGCAATGTTACTGGTTCTGTTTGAGTGTTGTAATAGAGCCAAACGGAAGCCGTAATTAACAATATCACAAATAACAGGCTGATTTTTTTTGATAAGGGCATACCTAATTATAATCTTTACTTATTAAGTAATGCTAATAGCTTGTGAAAGTTAACAAAACAAGAGTACTTAGCGACTTCTAGCTCTCATTGTTTTACTATTTAGCTGTTAATCTGTTAACAAGGCTACATTTGTGATTGGATCGACATACCCAATACCGTTATTTACCATTAAATCCAAATAATAGGTAGCTTGTGGATAACGCGCATTCATTCTGTTGACTTTACGCATATGGTTTTGGGCATTTTCCGTATCATGCAAAGCAAACTCTGCTGTAGCTAAATAGAACCATGCCTCTATATTATTAGGCTCTCGCTTTGTCCATTCTGTAGCAACAGCCATCACTTTATGCCAGTCTCGCGTTAAGTATGGATGTACCACTTGCATAAACAGTGGCCATTGATCGGCATTTGTCGCCCAAAATGCTGGCGCTGGCTTTGAATGAATAACTTGCTCAGGTTGGTCAATCAACGCAAGTAGCCACTCTACTGGCATATTGTAATAATATGCTTGTTTGCCTGGACTTTTCAAGGTAATGAGACCAACTAAATTACCTGCATCATCAAATAACCCACCACCGCTTTCACCACGTTCAAAAGTACTGCTGGTGCGCACGATAACGCTATCATCCATTGTCAATAAACCTTCAACATAACCAAAACTACTAACAGGATTAGGTGAAATATTAGGATATCCAATCGCAAAGACTGGTTGTTGGTATTCAAGATTTTTGCTTTTTCCTATCGTTGCAATGGGGGCGTCTAAGCCTTCAACTTTAACCAGACAAATATCATGGTACCAATCTGGTGTGATTGATTGAGCAGTGAAAGACTTATCTCCAACAAAAACATTGATACTACTTGCATTTGCTACCACATGACAGTTGGTCGCAATACGATCTTTAGCTATCACGACACCTGAACCAGTGCCATCATTACCATTCTTGAGCGCCACCTTCAGCTTAACCACTTGTTTGGTGACTTTATTCAGCATCTCTTTGGTCGGCACTGCTAATGCTGAATTGGTTACACCCAAAAGCAACATCATCAATAATAGTTT
>CAYGSH010000003.1:0-54486 GCA_964352515.1 uncultured Methylophilaceae bacterium
AAAAGAAATTTTGGGTCGTACAGCAGCTTTAGAAGTACGCATGGTCACAGCACATGGCACACGAAGCGATGCAAGAGATTTTGATCCAAAGAAAATTGAAGATGCTCTTAAAGGCATTATTCCTGCAGGAAGTGAATTGCTTTACTCACGAATCAAAGAACCGCTTTTGGTATCTAAAAGAGTTGTGTTTTCGGGTGAAAACTTAGTTTCTGCTAGCCCAAAACCAAGTCAACAGGGTGCAGGTGCAGAAATTGCAGTCAGTCTTGACTCGAAGGGTGCAGGCTCAATGAAGCTGACAACACGTGATGGCATCAACAGAAGAATGGCCGTTATATTAGTTGAAAAAGGCAAAAAAGAAGTCCTAACAGCACCAACGATTCAAGCCGAACTATCATCACAGTTTGTGATTACTGGTATGGAAAACCTACAGGAAGCTAATGACTTATCCTTACTCATGAGAGCAGGCGCACTTGCGGCGCCAATGGAAATCATTGAGGAACGTACCGTTGGGCCAAGCATGGGAAAAGAAAATATTGAAAGAGGTGTAAATTCAACATTATGGGGGTTTGCTGCCATTGCTATCATGATGATGTTTTACTATATGTTGTTTGGAACAGTATCAGTCACTGCGCTGGCCATTAACTTACTATTATTAGTTGCTTTACTTTCAATGCTACAAGCCACACTCACCTTACCAGGTTTAGCTGCGATTGCCTTAACACTTGGCATGGCGATTGACGCAAACGTATTGATTAACGAGCGTATTCGTGAAGAGTTAAGAGATGGCAATACGCCACAAGCAAGCATTCGGATTGGTTATGATAAGGCCTTCGGTACTATTCTTGATTCAAACATCACAACATTGATTGCAGGTGCCGCATTGTTCATGTTTGGTACAGGTCCAATTAAAGGCTTTGCTGTTGTGCACGTTCTAGGCATCCTTACCTCTATGTTCAGTGCTGTCATGGTTTCTCGTGGCATCGTAAACCTAATTTATGGCTATCGACGTAAAATCGATAAGCTTTCTATCGGCCAAATATATAAAGCTGATTAATTAATTGATTGTTTAAAAAGATAACGAGCTAACACTATGGAATTTTTTAGAATAAAAAATGATATCCCGTTCATGAGCTATGGCCGACTTACCACGGCGATTTCTCTGATTACATTTCTCTTAGCAATATTTTTTTTAGCGTCACGGGGGCTAAATTTTGGGGTTGACTTTACTGGTGGCACCGTCATGGAAGTCACTTACCCTCATGCTGCTGATTTAGAAAGTATCCGCAAAGCGATTGATGAAATAGACCTTAAAGATGCAACTGTTCAAAACTTTGGTACCAGCCAAGATGTACTTATTCGCTTGCCAATTAAAAAAGAACTGTCAATTGCGCAGCTTTCTGAAGAAGTCGGTCAAGCACTAAAGACCGCTGATGACACAGTTGTTATTCGCCGTGTAGAATCTGTTGGCTCACAAGTGGGGGATGAATTATTTGAAAATGGTGCGCTAGCCTTACTGATTGTTCTATTTGGTATTGCCGCTTATTTAGCAATGCGTTTTGAATGGCGTTTTGCTGTTTCTGCCATCATTGCTAACATGCATGATGTGGTGATTATTCTTGGTTTTTTTGCATTTTTCCAATGGGAATTTAGCCTGACTGTACTCGCTGCAATTTTAGCTGTTCTCGGTTACTCAGTTAATGAATCAGTTGTGGTTTTTGACCGTGTACGAGAGAACTTTAGAAAAATGCGTAAAGCTGGAACAATTGAGGTTATTGATAATGCGATTACGCGGACACTTTCAAGAACCGTGATTACACATACGCTAACGCTGACCATGGTAGGCTCTATGCTGTTTTTTGGTGGCGAAGTACTGCATTATTTCTCATTAGCATTAACTGTTGGTATCTTATTTGGCATTTACTCATCAGTATTAGTTGCTTGTCCTGTCGCCTTATTGTTAGGCGTTAGTCGTGCAAATCTGATTGGTGATATCGATAAAAAAAATAAACCCGACAGTGAGGATGAAGTCATTGCCTAATCGTGAGATCACATCAATTGATTAACAGCTTGCTTTTTTAAGGTTAAACTAGTCTTATTTTAATAAAGACTTAAATACTCGTTTGGAAAACATACCTATTTCCTTGCAATTCGGCGCATTGTTCGTTTTGCTTCTACTGTCAGCATTCTTTTCAATGTCTGAAACCGCGTTAATGTCCATTAACCGTTATCGTTTACGTCATTTGGTTAAACAAGGGCACCGCGGCGCAAAGCTAACCCATAGCTTATTGCTTAAAACCGATAAATTATTAGGTGTCATTCTGCTATGCAATAACTTTGTCAACACTTCCCTTGCAACATTGGTCACCGTCATGACAGTTAACTTCTTTGGCGAAGGCGAGTGGGAATTAGTGCTGAGTACGATTGCTGTTACTTTTGCTATATTAATTTTTAGTGAAATTTCACCCAAGATTATTGCCGCAGCCTATGCAGAAAAAGTAGGTATATTAGTTAGCTATATTTTATACCCACTACTTAAAGTACTTTATCCAGTTGTTTGGTTTGTTAACCTTTTTGTAGAAGCATGGCTCAAATTATTAGGAATTAAAATCAACTTTTCCGATGGCATTAAGTCACTGAGCATGGATGAACTCAGAAGTATCGTGACAGATGCAGGTAAGTTTTTACCTAATAAACATCGTACCATTTTACTTAATCTTTTTGAGTTGGAGAAAATTGAAGTAGATGATGTGATGACTGCACATACGCAAGTTGAAGCAATTAACTTTGACGCACCATTAGAAGATATTCTTGAGCGATTGGCAAATAGCCACCATACCCGCCTTCCTGTTCGTGAAGGAGAAATGGAAGAGATTTTTGGGATTTTACACATCCGTAAAGTCATGAACCAACTTCGCTTACATCATATAAAAGAAGATTTTGATAAAGATTCGCTAAGAGAAGCAATTTCACCACCGTACTTCATTCCCTCAGGCACACCGCTATATACACAAATACAGCAATTTCAAGAAAATAAAGAACGTATAGCCTTAGTGGTAGATGAATACGGTGATTTAAAAGGCCTTATCACGCTTGAAGATATTTTAGAAGAAGTGATTGGTGACTTCACCACGCAGTCTCCAAGCCGAATTGGTAGTTTTCATCAAGAAGATGATGGTGGATGGGTTGTCGATGGCAGCGCTTCCTTACGAGATCTAAATAAAAAACTCAATTTATCGTTACCTTTAAATGGTCCACGAACACTCAACGGCCTAGTACTTGAACATTTCCAAGATATTCCAGAATCGAATACTAGCTTTAAAATTGGCACACATATTCTAGAAATCGTTCAGACGCAGGATAGAGTGGTCAAAAGCGTTAAAATCTTTCCATAATCTTATCTTTTTTGCACACCTACCCACTTAGGTCTTGAATTTTCTTAAAATTAGCTCAAAATAGATAACAGAGAATTATTAAAGAAACACATGGCGACAAAGGAACCAACAGGCGATCTTTCGGTAGCACCAAACAGAATTAAACCAAAATTGCCTGACATGTATAAAGTTTTACTAAAAAATGACGATTACACACCTATGGAGTTTGTAGTGGAGACAGTACAACGTTTTTTTAATAAAACGCGGGAACAAGCAACGCAAATTATGCTCCAAGTACATACAAAGGGCATAGGAGTCTGCGGCGTATATCCAAAAGATATTGCAGAAACGAAAATGAACCAAGTATTAAAGAGTGCTCAAGAGTCACAACACCCATTACAATGTGTGATAGAGCCAGCGTAACCGCATAGAAAAAGAGGATATACATGATTGCTCAAGAATTAGAAGTGAGTTTGCACATGGCATTTATGGATGCCAGACAGAATCGACATGAACTCATTACCGTAGAACATTTATTGCTAGCTATGATTGACAATCCTACAGCTGCCAATGTACTTCGCGCTTGTGGCGCTAAATTTGAAGTATTACGTGCTGAGTTAAATCAGCATATTGCAGAACATACTCCCATTGTTGGCGGTGAAGATGAAGTTGATACACAACCAACATTAGGATTCCAACGGGTTATTCAAAGAGCAATGTTGCATGTTCAATCATCTGGTAAAAAAGAAGTGACTGGCGCTAATGTACTTGTTGCAATATATGGAGAAAAAGACTCACATGCCGTATTCTTTTTGCACCAACAAGGTGTTACTCGTCTTGACGTTGTTAACTTTATCTCACATGGTGTGGCTAAAATGCCAGATGAAAATCCAAGCACTGAGGGTGCTGATGGTACAACAGAGTCAGAAGCAGCCCCTAGCGGCGCTTTAGAAACCTATACTCAAAATCTAAATCAAGAAGTGGCAACTGGTCGAATTGACCCATTAATTGGCCGTCATAGTGAAATAGAGCGTGTTGTACAAACGCTTTGCCGACGTCGAAAAAATAACCCCTTATTAGTGGGTGAAGCTGGCGTTGGAAAAACAGCAATTGCTGAGGGATTGGCATGCCGTATTGTAGAGAATGATGTGCCAGAAGTATTACAAAATGCAACGGTGTATTCTCTTGATATGGGTGCGTTATTAGCTGGCACTAAATATAGAGGCGATTTTGAGCAACGTTTAAAAGCAGTAATGAAGCAGTTAGAGCAAGACAAAGGTGCGATTTTATTTATTGATGAAATTCATACGCTAATTGGCGCTGGCGCAGCAAGTGGCGGTACATTAGATGCAAGTAATTTACTTAAACCAGCTTTATCAAGTGGTAAATTAAAGTGTATAGGGGCAACAACCTATCAAGAGTATCGTGGCATTTTCGAAAAAGATCATGCACTATCTCGTCGATTCCAAAAAGTTGATGTTGTTGAACCAAGCATTGAAGAAGCGATTGCAATTTTAAAAGGATTGAAATCTAAGTTCGAAGAACACCATAGCGTTAAGTATAGTGCTGAAGCCTTAATTAGCGCAGTAGAGCTTTCAGCTAAATATATTAACGACCGCTTCTTACCTGACAAAGCAATTGATGTGATTGATGAGGCAGGCGCTGCTCAACGTATTTTGCCAAAACCAAAACGTAAAAAAACGATTGGCAATAAAGAAATAGAAGATATTGTGGCAAAAGTAGCACGTATTCCACCTAAAAATATCTCTAATGACGATAGAAGCACACTTAAAACATTAGAGCGTGATTTAAAAGCGGTTGTGTTTGGTCAAGACAAAGCTATTGAAATGCTATCTTCTGCAGTTAAAATGGCCAGAAGCGGCATAGGTCAAGGTGACAAACCGATTGGTAGTTTCTTATTCAGCGGTCCTACTGGAGTGGGCAAAACAGAAGTTGCTAAACAACTTGCCTATATCATGGGGATAGATTTAATTCGCTTTGATATGAGTGAATATATGGAACGCCATGCGGTTTCACGTTTAATTGGCGCTCCACCAGGCTATGTTGGTTTTGAACAAGGTGGATTACTAACAGAGGCAATTACAAAACAGCCATATTGCGTCCTAATTTTGGATGAGATTGAAAAAGCACATCCAGATATATTTAATATATTATTACAAGTGATGGACCATGGTAAGTTAACCGATAATAATGGACGTAAAGCTGACTTCAGAAATGTCACTATTATCATGACAACTAATGCTGGAGCGGAAAGCTTATCAAAAGCAAGCATCGGCTTTACTAACAGTAAAGAAGTAGGCGATGAAGAAGCTGACCTAAAACGCTTATTCTCACCTGAGTTTAGAAACAGATTAGATGCCACAGTTTCTTTTTCACCGCTTTCACAAGAAATCATTATCCGTGTTGTAGATAAGTTCTTAATGCAACTAGAAGACCAATTACATGAGAAAAAAGTGGATGCTACATTCAGTGATGCTCTCAAAACACATTTAGGTAAAAAAGGCTTTGACCCATTGATGGGTGCAAGACCAATGGCACGCTTAATTCAAGACACCATTCGCAAAGCATTAGCTGATGAGTTATTGTTTGGTAAGTTAGTCAATGGTGGTAGTGTGCATGTTGATATTGATGATAAAGAAGAAATTGAACTTACCTTTCCATCAAGCAAGCCAAGCAAGAAGAAAGACTTAGCAACTGAAGCTAAATAAAGCATTGTTATTTTAAGCTTTATAAAACACCCAACTTAATCAATATAAGTTGGGTGTTTTTGCATAATACTTAAAAATAGTTCAGACTCAACCAATGTAGTCAGCCAAGCATTTAACTTTGGATATCCTGCATTAGAAAACCATTGACTATCCACCCCTTTAAACTGACGAATAAAAGGGAATATTGCAATATCGACTAGGGTAGGTAATTTACCCATTAATCCAACATCATTGCTTAGCATTGTTTCTAACTTCTGTAAAAATACTTCACCCTGAGCTCTGTATTCTGCTCGTGTTTTCTCAGGGTATCTATCAGCATATTTATAAGTATCTAATGATTGCTTAAATGTCGTATCGTTTTCAATGATTAATTGCTTGGCAAGCTTCATATCAATATTTAGCCAACCATTTTGATCACTTTGGTGTAATGCCCAGTTCATAATGTCTAGGCTCTCATCTATCACTTGTTTCTCTGACAAAACTAAAACAGGAACAGTTGCTTTTGGAGAAATTACAACCATGTGTTTCGGCTTTTCTCGCAAAGAGATCTCACGTATTTCTAAATTAATGCCTGCATATTTAAGCGCCATGCGTGCCCTCATCGCATAGGGACAACGGCGATAGGAGTACAAAATTGGCAAATCCAGCATCACTAACCTAGCGCCTTACAAACATCCTGAATTAATGCTGGTCCTTTGTAAATTAACCCACTATAGACTTGAACCAAACTTGCTCCATTTTCAATTTTTTCCAAAGCATCTTTACCACTAGAGATACCACCAACACCAATGATGGGTAATGATCCTTTTAAGTGCTGAGACAATTGGCTAATCACCAACGTAGATTGGTTTCTTAAAGGCTTTCCAGAAAGACCACCTTGTTCATTTGCATATGGTGAGCCTTTAACCATATCTCGAGCCAATGTAGTGTTGGTTGCAATAACACCATCCATACGATGCGTCATCAGTAGTGCGGCAATCTCGCTGACTTGCGCCTGAGTTAAATCAGGCGCAATTTTCAATGCGATAGGCACATAAAAACCATGCTGATCTGCTAACTTTTCTTGCGTTTTTTTTAATGCGGAAAGTAAACTGGATAAGGCATCTTTCTCTTGTAAATCACGTAAATTTTTTGTATTTGGTGAAGAAATATTGACCGTAATATAGCTTGCATGAGCATATACTTTCTCCATACAAATGAGATAGTCATTGACCGCCTGATTATTTGGCGTATCAAAATTTTTCCCGATATTAATCCCTAGAATTCCACAGTATTTAGAAGCTTTTACATTCTCAACAAGTTGGTCTACCCCCAAGTTATTAAATCCAAAACGATTAATAATGCCTTGCGCTTCCTTTATTCGAAATAGTCGTGGCTTTGGATTACCGGCTTGTGGTCTTGGCGTCACCGTGCCCACTTCTAAAAAACCGAAACCTAATGCGGCCATGCCATCAATCACAGCGCCATTTTTATCTAATCCAGCGGCTAAACCGATTGGATTGGGAAATAACAATCCCATTACTTTTCTTGGTTTACAAATAGGTTGCTTATATAAACTTAATAGACCAAGTTTTTCTGACAAATTGAGTGTTTTGAGTGTAGCATCATGCACGCGTTCTGCATCTAATTGAAATAATAGGGGTTTTGCTAATTGATATAAATTCATAACGATATTTTACGCGAGAATTCAAATAACAGATTTTACTTTTTCTAAGCGCGCCTCAAATATGGCCGTTTTAATTTCTTCTGGTGTTGCATATTGCTGCGCAATTTCACCTGAATCAATCGTCATCACAGCTTGTAAAGCCTGTCTCATCAGATCCGCACCTGGTAATGCAGTATCACTTAAACCTAATCGACCTCTGGCATCTGCTTCACATGCCTTTAAAAAGGCTTCAAATCGGTCATATTGACGAACAGCATCTAAGTCTAATAAAAACCTTAATAATGTGTTTGCTTTCATCACAGGTACTTGATGAGCCTTAATATGAAATTTTGCTACGATATTGGCAAGCTCTTTACAATCATTGGGAACACGTAAGCGATCACTGACCTTTTTGACTAATTTAGCACTGCGTTCGTCATGACCAATGTGTCTTGGTAGCATTTCTTTTGGCGTGGTACCTTTCCCTAAATCATGCATCAATACAGCGTAACGGACTGGCAAACTAAAAGCTTGCCTTGCTGCATAATCAATTGCCATCATGACATGAATGCCTGTGTCTACTTCAGGGTGATGCTTTTCAGGCTGCGGTACTCCCCACAGAATTGCCAACTCTGGCAATATTTTTTGTAACGCGCCACATTCAAGTAACACCTCAAACATTCTGCTAGGCTTAGTCTCCATCAACCCCTTTGAGAGCTCCTGCCAAACACGTTCTGATACCAATGCATCCACTTCGCCATTGTCGACCATCAGTTGCATTAACTGCATCGTTTCTGGTGCAATTGTAAAGTCAGTGAATCGTGCTGAAAATCTTGCTGCGCGAAGAATTCGAACAGGATCCTCTGTAAATGCATTACCTACATGTCGGATTATCTTTTGCTGTATATCTGCTTGTCCATGATGCGGGTCGATTAAACGTCCGTCTAATGTTTTAGCGATGGCATTCATGGTAAAGTCACGCCTTGCAAGGTCAGCTTCCAAGGTAACATCGGGTTCTGCATGAACAACAAAACCTTTATATCCTTTACCGGTTTTACGCTCAGTTCTGGCTAATGCATATTCGTCGTGCGTTTCAGGATGTAAAAACACAGGGAAGTCTTTACCGACAGGCTTAAAGCCTAAATCAAGCATCGTTTGTATTGTGCTACCTACAACTACATAATCATGATCCTTAACTGAGATTCCTAATAACTCGTCTCGAACAGCACCCCCAACACAATAAATATCAAGTTGGTTATCTTCGCGCATTGATTACACGTCCAGCAGCTGTTCTGAATTGATCGTACGCAGCACGTGGTGTTTTATTGAGAAGATATTCAGGTATAACTGCTTCAAGCGGTGTCAGCGGCAATGCAATTTCATCAGCAATTGGCTTATCAAGTACATTATCGACTTCCATCGATCTTACATTATCTCGAGTCATTAATTTAATTGGCAAAAGTTCCATTACCCATGCTTGTAAATAAGAAAACTTATCGCTTAAACCAATAATAGGTTTTTTCTTATTGAGCAATTGCATCACTTTTTCTAATAAGGCTCTCAAGGAGTATTGCTTAGGACCACCAAGCTCATAACTTTTGGCATAGGTATCATCATTTGTGAGACTACTCACAAAAATTGAAGCAACGTCTTCCACCCAAATCGGCTGAAATTTCGCTTCTGGTTTAGCCAAAAATAATACGGGCAAATATTTGATGAGGTTGGCGAATAAATTTATAAAACTATCTCCACGCCCAAAGATGACGGAAGGTTTAAAAATTGTAATATTGATTGATTTTTGAAAAGCATTTAAAGCAACTTCACCTTTTGCCTTACTCTTAAGATAGTTGCTAGGCCCTTGTTCGCTTGCTTTTAATGCACTCATATGAAGCAATCGAGTAATGCCCAATTGTTGACATATTATCGCAATCCGTTTGGGCAACTCATAATGAACAGTATCAAAACGATTACTTTTGCTTTCATGTAATATACCAATTAAATTGATTACAGCATCACAATCTTTTAATGCATCAATCAATGCATTATCATCGCTCATATCGCATGTCAGCACTTGAACGTTAGGCAATAAGATCAGATGTTTCGCTCGCTCTCTGTGTCTTGTTAATACTTTCACTTGATAACCAGCATCATCTAACTTTGTCACTACACTACTACCAACAAATCCTGCACCACCAATGACTGCTACCTTTTTAATTGTCATGTTTTAACCTACTCATTATCAATTTATCAAAATCATCTATTTGGCTGGGACAACACCCATTCTTTGCTTAAGTGTGGTCCGGTAATCACCTAATTGTTTTCCATATAAATGTGAATTTGCAATCACACGTTGTACATAATTACGTGTTTCATCGAATGGGATAGTTTCTGCATATATTGCTCCTTCCAACGATTCACTTGCTTGCCATTTTTTTGCACGGCTTGGACCAGCATTATATCCAGCTGTCGCCATGACTTTATTGCCCTGCATCAAATCAAGTGTATAACGTAAATAATAGGTTCCAATTTTAACATTGGTCTCTAAATCATTAATCATATTACTTTTATAATTTTTGACTCCAGCTCGCTTTGCTGCCCATCTTGCAGTCGTTGGCATCAGCTGCATCAATCCAGCGGCACCTGCGCTTGATTTTGCATAATGCATAAACCGACTTTCTTGTCTTACAATCCCATGAGACCATGTTAAATCAACATTTTGATCATTTGCTGCAAGCCGCATCAATCCGACATAAGGCATAAGATATCTTAATGAAAAATCATGATAGTCTCTTGTATTATCAGCCGTGTTAATGGCAAGGTCATACCACTGCTTTCTATTGGCATACTCTGCAGCTGCTAAAAGTTGTTTGTCACTAAACCCTTTTACTGCTATTGCCCATTCATGTTTTCCTTCCCATCGTAAATCTAAGTCTAATAAAGCCTCAGCACGTTTAATGCCTGCAACTGTACCAATTTGAGAAATTGCTTCATGAGATGGTTTGTAATATTGCGATTCGGGTGCTTTATACCCTTTAATTTCATCTTGTGCCAACCAACCATAATAATGTCTTTCAGGCGCTAGACTTGATAATATTCCTAATCCTTCTTCTTGATGTTTGTGTTCTATTAATGCTCGAGCCATCCAGTAACGCCACCTTGCTTCATTTGAAATGGATGGAGGCATTTGTTTAATAACGTTTAATAATCCCACCCAATCTTGTTGCCTGAGCGCCGCACGGGCAAACCATGCCATCTGCTCTTCATTTAATGCTTCAAAATCTGCTTTTTGAAACCATAACTGTGCCTCAACCTCATGCCGCTTGGCTGCAAACAAGCCTAACATTCCATAAAAATGACTTTGCTCATCCGCATTAAAGTGATTTTGCAATTTCTTAAACTCAGCGACTGCTTTCCAACTATCTTTAGCGGCAATACGCGTTAATGCATATAAATATAACTCTTTTCCAAAACGGCTTTCAAATGAAACTTGTTTCTTTTGCAGCATTTTTTCAGGAAATTTTGAAGTGGTTTCAAGTTGATTGATGTATTTTGATTGATATTGTTTACTCCGCTTTACAATTGCATTTGCAAGGTTAACCCGATTAACTGCTAACACCATCCTAAAGCGTTGCCAAATTGCATCTTCATCTATGACATCTACCTTTTGCAAATGATCAAATAAACGATTGCAGTCATTTGGCCTTTCTTTTTCTGTTAACCATAGCGGCTTTGCAAATAATAGTGATCCTGATGTTGGTTGCGCACTATAGGCTTCAGCTGCATAACAAGCGATTGATGCATTATCAGATTGATAGTTTATGTAGGCTTGTGTAAATGCTTCCCAATCTTGTTGCTTACCCAATTTTTTTAACAGTTCTACTCTTAATAGCTCTGCAAAAGCGTAATCCTGATGCGCATCAATAAATGTATTAATTGTTTGATTATTTGTTTCATCTATTGTTAATTTGATTAACCAATATCTAGCATAAGGGGCCAATATGTATTGGTTCGATTCCAGTTGATTCACCAGCGTCGATAATTCCTTCGCATTTTCTTTTTGATAGGCTTCTTTGGCTTTTAAGAGAAGTTGATCATCGGTTGCAGCAAAAGCATTGAAAACTATCATACAACACAAGGCTACAATAAATTGCTTAATACTGGACATGATCAGCCTTTATTCATCATCTAATAACACGGGCAATTAAATTAAATAAAACAACCACAAGAACCGACCATGCAGAATAGGTTAATATTTTTTTGATGGCAATTAAATATTTTCTATCTTTATACACAACATAAGCGCCCATCAGTACAAACAATGTAATGATTAATAATGTCATGACAATACGAAGGGTAAACAATGATTCCTTTGGCCTTACCTTTAATTAAAATGCGGCATTAGATTTGGCGTAAAGTATGCTGATTGCTCTTGAAAACCCAAAGGCGCTTTGCTTAAGTCATCAAATGTCACATACTCCCAGGCGTTCGCATCATCTAACAAGGCGCGAATTAATTTATTATTTAACCCATGACCTGATTTATAAGCGGTATAAGCGCCTAATAATGGGTGGCCTAACATATAAAGATCACCAATCGCATCTAATACTTTATGCTTGGCAAACTCATCTTCATATCGAAGTCCCTCGGTATTTAGCACCTTAAACTCGTCAAGTACAATCGCATTGTCTAAACTCCCGCCTCTTGCTAATCCGTTCGCACGAAGATATTCCACCTCATGCATAAAACCAAAAGTGCGCGCTCTACTGATTTCATCAATATAAGAGTTATCAGCAAAATCGATTTTGACATTATTACCGGAGTTCTCAAAAACAGGATGTGCAAAATCAATGGTGAAATCCATCTTAAAACCATGATAGGGTTCAAACAAAACCCATTTATCATCCTCTGATACTTTTACTTCTTTTTTGATACGAATAAATTTTTTAGCTGCCGGCTGCTCTTTAATACCTGCAGATTGTAGTAAAAATATAAATGGACCAGAACTACCATCCATGATGGGTATTTCTGATGCGTCAACTTCGATTACAACATTATCAACACCAAGTCCAGCTAATGCAGACATTACGTGTTCAACAGTTGCTATACGCGCACCGTTTTTCTCTAGGGCAGAGCACATGCGCGTATCGCTTACTGCATCAGGCGTTGCTTTAATTTCGGGCATACCGGGCAAATCGGTACGTCTAAAAACAATACCTGTGTCAATTGCAGATGGTAAAAGTGTTAATGTCACTTTTTGACCATTATGCAATCCAACACCAGTAGCACTGACTTTTTTCTTTAATGTCCTTTGTTTTAACACCAATATTCCTATATATTTTTACTATTCTGCTTAACTAATTTCATGCTCCTCGATAGACCATTAAGAACATATGTAGTTGATATATTAGCATAAATACTTTGCACTCTACGGCAGCATCAACTGATTAATCAGCCTGTTTACGTAAGAATGCTGGGATATCATACTCTTCTACGCCATTCATTTTCATCGCATCCACTTGTGCACGGCGGCTATTTGAACTAAATACTGCAGGCTCTTCATTTAGCGCTTCTTCAGAAAACATAGGCATATCTGTCGTTCCATTACGCACATTAGTCATGACACGCAACTCCGGTTTTTGTTCACGTTTAGCAATTGAACCATTTAAACCGGTTGCAACCATTGTGACACGCAACTTGTCCCCAATTGACTCATCCATTACGGTACCAACGATAACTGTCGCATCCTCTGCAGTAAAGTCTTTAATGGTGTTCATCACATCATAGTACTCTTTCATTTTAAAGCTTGAACTTGCTGTAATATTTACTAATACACCTCTTGCATTTGCTAGGTTGATGTCTTCTAATAATGGACTTGCTACCGCTTGCTCAGCAGCAATATTGGCACGATTGACACCACTTGCTTCGGCTGAGCCCATCATGGCCATACCCATTTCACTCATCACGGTTCTTACATCTGCAAAATCGACATTCACTAACCCTGGGCAATTAATAATTTCTGCTATTCCTGAGACAGCATTATGTAAAACATCGTTCGCTGCACGGAAAGCCTCCATAAATGGAACATCTTCACCAAGTACTTCCATTAGCTTTTCATTAGGGATCACAATTAATGAGTCTACATATTGAGATAGCTCTTCTAATCCTTCTTTAGCTACAAGTGTCCGCTTACCTTCAAATGCAAATGGTTTTGTTACAACAGCTACAGTCAAAATGCCCATTTCTTTTGCCACCTCAGCAATGATAGGTGCAGCACCAGTTCCTGTACCACCACCCATGCCAGCAGCAATAAACAACATATCAGCACCTTCAATCATTTCTGCGATATGATCTCGATCCTCTAATGCGGCTTCACGTCCAATTTCAGGTTTAGCTCCAGCACCTAAGCCTTTTGTAATATCAGCACCAATTTGTAGAATGGTAGCTGCTTCACTTTTAAGTAATGCCTGTGCATCTGTATTTGCACAAATAAATTCAACGCCACTCACATTTTTGCTAATCATATGATCAACAGCATTACCACCGCAACCGCCAACGCCAATAACCTTAATAACTGCTTCTCGTGAATCTTTTTCCATAATTTCAAACATTTTTATCTCCTTTTTGCCTTTTATGTTTGAGCCTATTAAAAATAAGCTCTGCCCTATTGCTACTATTTACTCACTACTTGAATCTCACTTTAAAAATTACCTTGAATCCAATGTTTCATTCTTTTAAAAACACCTGTGAATGAATTTAACTCCATTTGACCTGTTAACTTTTGTTCTAACTGCTGCTTACCCATTAAGATCAAACCAACAGCTGTGGCATATCTTGGATTACTCACGACTTCTGATAAACCGGCTACATAACGCGGCATACCTAATCGAACGGGCATGTGAAAGATCTCTTCACCCAGCTCAATCATGCCGCGCATCATTGAAGACCCTCCAGTAATTACGATGCCAGAAGCAATCAACTCTTCCATTCCACTACGCCTTAACTCCTGCAGTACTAACTCATAAAGCTCTACGACCCTTGGCTCCACAACCTCTGCTAATGTTTGTAAAGAAAGCTCTCTTGCTTCACGTCCATCAACACCTGGCACCTCTACCATCTCTCTTGGATCTGCTAGCTGCCTCAATGCACATCCATATTTGATTTTGATATCTTCAGCCGATTGCGTTGGTGTACGAAAAGCCACAGCAATATCATTGGTTACCTGATCACCAGCAATGCCAATTACTGCTGTGTGCCTTATTGATCCACTTTTAAAGACAGCTATATCTGTTGTTCCACCACCAATATCAACCAGACATACGCCCAGTTCTTTTTCATCTTCTGTTAATACAGCCACACTCGATGCGAGCGGTTGTAGAATTAGATCACTAACCTCTAAACCGCATCGTTTAATACATTTCACAATATTTTGTGCTGCTGCAACAGCACCTGTAACAATATGCACTTTTACTTCCAACTTCATCCCACTCATGCCAAGCGGTTCACGGACATCATCTTGTCCATCTATAATGAATTCTTGTGTCAGAATATGTAATATTTGCTGGTCCGCTGGTAGCGCTATCGCTCTTGCTGTCTCTACCACCCTATCCACATCCATTTGCATTACTTCAGCATCTTTTATTTTTACCATACCGTGTGAATTAAGACTTTTTATATGGCTACCAGCAATTCCAGTAAATACGCTATCAATTTTGCAATCTGCCATTAATTCAGCTTCTTCTAAAGATCGCTGAATTGCTTGCATAGTAGAATCAATATTGACAACGACTCCTTTTTTGAGTCCTCTTGACGCATGCTGTCCTAAACCAATCACTTTAATAGTTCCTTCAGGTAATAATTCAGCTACTAAAGTCACTATTTTTGATGTGCCGATATCTAAACCTATAATTAGATTTTTCTCTTCACGCACTTTACTCATTTTCACTCCCTTTTATACCAATCTAAATGCATTCTCATGCACTCTTGGCTTTGATCTCATTGATAACTTTTCTGGTTTTCTCACTGCAAAACCATTTGGATAACGTAAATCCGCATACATTATTTCTGCCCCCAAATGACTCAATACTGATTGATACACTGTGGTGAACTTGTTCAAACGTTCACTCATATCTAATCTGCCTAATGAAATCACTAAGTTTTTATCTGTCTTTATCTCCCACGCTCGTCTTGGCGACAATGTGACTTGAGCTATCTTTATTTCAGCGCGATTTAATATTTTGCTGAAATCAATATAATGCTGACTCACCTCTTTGATACCGTCTCCAGGGCCATAGAACAAGGGTAAATCTGCATCGATTGCTGCATGAAAAAGCTCTCCTCGCGTATTGACCAAAGCAATATCCCCCCATCTCGCAAGCACCTTATGTTCTTCAATCTCAACATTTAACGCATCTGGCCACTGGCGTCTTACACTAACTGTTCTCGCCCAAGGTAGCTTTTCAAAAGCCTCACGTGTTTTTACCAAATCTAATGTGAAGAAATTCCCTTTTAAATGTTCATCTACAATTAATTGCACCTGTTCTCGATTAACATGATTAATTTCTCCCATCATCTTTACTTGTTTAATTGGAAATATTGGCAAATGCACAAATGCAAATAACAACCCATACATCATCAAAACAACTGATATTGCAAAAAATAAATTGGCTAACCAAATTAATAAAGTTGGCTTATCCCACATGAGCAGGCTCCATTGATTGCGCTTCTAATGTCATCGCTAATATTGTCAAAACCAGTTCATCAAAACTAATGCCAGCTGCTTTTGCAGCCATCGGAACTAAACTATGATCAGTCATGCCTGGACTAGTATTTAGTTCTAAAAAATAATGTTGACCAGCTTCATCCATTAAGAAGTCAACTCTGCCCCATCCACTGCAGCCAATAACACGAAATGCTGTCAACGCTTCAAGCTGAATTTGTTTTTCTTTTGCTTCACTAAGGCCACATGGGCATAAGTATTCAGTGTCATTTCGCATATATTTAGCGTCATAATCGTAAAACTCTGTTTTTGGCACAATTTTTACAATGGGAAGTGCGTGTTGACCCAAAATACCAACGGTATATTCACCTGCACCAATGTACTGTTCAGCTATCACTAATGGATCTGCTTTTGCTGCAAGCTCGTAGGCTGACTTTAACTCTCCTGTTTTTTTAACCTTACTTATTCCTATACTAGAACCTTCGTTTGCTGGCTTTACAAACAAAGGCAATCCCAATTTTTTTTCTATTGCAATATAGTCACTTTCTGCATTCACCAATTCAAAAGCTGGTGTTACTACATTGGCATCTGCCCATTTTAATTTTGTTTGCCATTTATCCATCCCAACTGCTGAGGCAGTTACTCCGCTGCCGGTATAAGGTATTTGCATTGAATCTAATGTTCGCTGCACTGTGCCATCTTCACCAAACCTGCCATGCAAGGCGATAAAGACTCGATCAAAGCTTTTTAAATCACTCATATCCTGATGTGCGGGATCAAACGCTTTTGCTTCAACTCCTTGTCGAATCAATGCATCGAGCACAGCAGTTCCACTGCGAATAGAGACTTCACGCTCCCCTGATTGCCCACCTAACAAAACAGCCACTTTGCCAAAGTCTTTGTTCTTTATATTGTTTACAATTTCACTAAGCATACTCACCAATAACCTTTACTTCTTGCTGCAGTGCTACACCTTGCTTCTCTAACACAACCTCTTTTATATGCCTGATGAGCAATTCAATATCCAAAGCAGTACAATGACCCGTATTAATAATAAAATTTGCATGTTTGGGTGAGATTTGAGCACCACCAATTTGATAACCCTTTAACCCACTAGCCTCAATTAGTCTTGCCGCAAAATCACCATTGGGATTGCGGAAGGTGGAACCACCGCTTGGATAATTTAGTGGCTGACTAGCTAAGCGTGTCGCCAGCAATTCCTTAATTTTTCTAGCTGACTCATGCGGACTGCCTTGTTTCAACTTAAACCAAGCGCCAATAAACCACTCTTCTGGCATTGGCATTGTCACACTTCGATAAGTTGCGATAAATTCACTCGCATTTCTAACATGCGTTTGCCCTCGTCTATCTATTGTGAGAACTTGATAAACAATGTCCCATGTAACGCCGCCGTAACAACCTGCATTCATTGCCAAAGCACCCCCTACCGTACCAGGAATGCCCGCCATAAATTCAGCCCCTGTTTGGCTATTTGCTGCACAAAATTTCGCAAGTTTTGCACTCGTTACACCAGCCTCTGCATAGACAAAACCGCCATCCATTCTGATGTCTTTTAATGCTTGATGCATCACAATAACTGTACCTCTAACACCACCATCTCTGACTAAAAGATTGCTTCCTAATCCAATAAAGTAGACAGATTCATTGGCTTTGATTCCCGTCAAAAAACCAATTAGCTCTTCCAAACTTGATGGAATAAATAATTTATCTGCTAAACCTCCTACACGCCAACTTGTATAACGAGCAAGTGATTCATTCTCAAAAAATCGTGTAATTGATTCTGCTTGCATCATGCCATCATTACTTTCGTTTTTTGAGCCACTTGACCAATATTGCCAGCTCCCATCACAATCACTACATCGTTATCTTGAACTGTATTAATAATCGCCTGTGGTAATTCATCTGTTGTTTCTACAAAAATGGGCTCTACTTTTCCTAATACCCGAATTGCTCGAATTAATGATCGCGTGTCTGCTGCAATAATGGCTGTCTCACCAGCAGAATAAACTTCAGTCAACAATGCAGCATCAACACTTGAAATAACTTGTACGAAATCCTCAAAACAATCCCGTGTTCTTGTATAACGATGTGGTTGAAAAGCTAAAACAAGCCTTCGATTGGGGAAAGCATCTCGCGCCGCAGCGATCACCGCCCGCATCTCAACTGGATGATGTCCATAATCATCAACAAGTGTAAAAGTTCCCTCTTTACCAGTGGAAACTTCTCCATAACGTTCAAAGCGTCTACCAACCCCTTTGAATTCTTTTAATGCTTTGATAATCGCTGCATCGGGTACATTTAATTCACTTGCAATCGCAATAGCTGCAAGCGCATTTAATACATAATGTTTGCCTGGTAAATTTAAGGTCACATCGAATTGCGTAGTAACTCCATTAATTCTCGTTACCTTAAAGTGCATTTTTCCATTATCTGCTCGCACATCAGTGGCGCGTATGTTTGCATCTTCACTGAGGCCATAAGTCGTTACTGGTTTTGTCACACGCGGCATAATGTCACGCACATTTTCATCGTCTATACACACAACAGCCATACCCCAAAAAGGCAACTGCTGTAAAAACTCAACAAAGGCATTTTTTAATTTTTCAAAATTATGCTCATAGGTTTCCATATGATCTTGATCAATATTGGTGACCACGGCTAATATAGGGCTTAAATGTAAGAATGAAGCATCAGATTCATCTGCTTCAACTACGATATGCTCTCCAGCACCTAATCTTGCATTAGTACTTGCTGACTCTAACTTACCGCCGATAACAAACGTTGGATCCATACCTGCTTCAGCCAAAATACTTGCAATTAAACTAGTGGTCGTTGTTTTACCATGTGTACCTGCTACGGCAACACCCTGCTTAAACCGCATCAATTCTGCAAGCATCAATGCGCGAGGCACTACTGGAATATGACGCTCTCTAGCTGCAACAACCTCAGGATTGTCTTCTTTAACTGCAGTAGACACGACAACCACATCTGCATCGACTAAATTTTCTTTTGCGTGTTTAACATATAACTTAGCACCAAAGCCTTCTAGTCTTTGTGTTATCGCATTGCTAGCCAAATCAGAGCCACTAACTTTAAACCCCAAATTAATAAGCACTTCAGCAATGCCACTCATCCCAATTCCACCAATGCCGACGAAATGTATATTTTTTACTTTATGCTTCATATCGTCACCCCAGCTAACATCAGGCAAACTTCTGCCACTGATTGTGTTGCCGCTGGTTTTGCAAGTCCCTTAGCATTTTTTGCCATAGCTAAACAACTTTCCCTAGTCAAATTTTGCAATATTTCTTTTGCTACTTCTGCTGTGAAATTTGGCTGTTGAACCAATATTGCAGCCCCATTTTCACTTAAGTACTTTGCATTACTAGTTTGATGATCGTCCACTGCATGTGGAAATGGGATTAAAACACTCGCTACACCAACACAAGCCAACTCAGCAATCGTAAGGGCACCAGCCCGACAAATCACAATATCTGCCCACGCGTACTGCTCAGCCATATCTTGAATATAGGGCTTCATTTCCGCTTTCACGCCAGCTTTTTCATAGTTCGCCGCTAACGTAGCAAAATGCTTTTCACCTGCTTGATGGACAACCTCAGGCCGCTCTTCTTCAGGAATGGCTGCAAGCGCTTTCGGTAGTACTTCATTCAATGCAGCAGCGCCTAAACTGCCTCCAACAACCAGTAATTTAAGTTGGCCTGTTCTTTTTAAATAGCGATCTTCAGGATTACCAAACAATTGCATTTCTTTACGCACTGGGTTACCCACTAACTCAGCCTGCTGAAACACAGAAGGAAATGCGACTAATACTTTATTTGCGATGTAACTCAATGTTTTATTAGTCAAGCCTGCTACTGAGTTTTGCTCGTGTATTACTAATGGCTTTCCGAGAAGCTTAGCCATCATGCCGCCAGGAAAAGCTGCAAAACCACCCATTCCTAATACAACACTGGGTTTATATTGTGCGATTGCACTTAGGCTCTGTTGAAAGGCTTTAATCAATTTGAAAGGCAATAGCAACCAACCTATTAAGCCTTTGCCCCTAACACCACGCATTGTTATCATTGCCTTGCTATAAGGCTTATGTTCAATCAATCTATTTTCCATACCGCCCTGCGTTGCTAACCAGACTATTTTCCAACCAAGTGAATGCAAATAATCTGCAACTGCAATAGCAGGATATACATGCCCGCCAGTACCGCCAGCCATGACCATCAATGTACTTTGCTTTTTAAGTATGTTGCTTTTATTCATGCTGGCAAACCTTTCTGAATTCGTCGATTCTCATAATCGATTCTTAGCAGCACAGCAATGGCTATACAATTGGCTAAAATGCCACTTCCACCAAATGAGAGAAATGGCAATGTCAGTCCTTTTGTCGGCAGTACCCCCATGTTTACACCGATGTTGATAATGGCTTGTACCCCAATCCAAACACCAATCCCTTGTGCTAACAATGCAGAAAAATATCTTTCATTTCCAATAGCCTCTTTACCGATTCCAAATGCACGTATCACAAGCCATGAAAATAAAACTAATACAACGGATACGCCCAAAAAGCCTAATTCTTCTGCTATTACAGCCAACAGAAAGTCTGTATGTGCCTCTGGCAAATACAATAATTTTTCAACACTTGCTCCGAGCCCTACGCCTAACCACTCTCCACGCCCAAACGCAATTAATGCATGAGACAGTTGATAACCTTTTCCAAATGGATCTGCCCATGGGTCCATAAACCCAATCACACGTTGCAAGCGATAAGGTGAGCTTACAATCAAGAAATAAATCGCGATTGGTAAAATGGCTAGTAATCCAATAATAATTTTTACGGTAATTCCACCTAACCACAATATTGAGATTGAGATAGCTGAAACGACTGCAAAAGCGCCGAAGTCAGGCTCTCTTAACAGTAAGAATCCAACCAATATCATGACAGCAACCATTGGCAGAAACCCTTTGGTAATACTGTCCATTTGAGCTGATTTACGAACTGCATAATCAGCAACATACATGGCAGTAAATAGTTTCATAAATTCTGAGGGCTGCAAATTGACGACAAACAATGATAGCCAGCGCTGACTACCATTAATATTTCTTCCCACTCCTGGAATTAACACAAGCACTAGCAAGCCAATAGACATGATGAATAAATAAGGAGCCATTTTTTGCCAAACATCCATCGGCACTTGAAATGCTGCATACCCAGCAATTAAACCAATGACAATAAATATTGTTTGTCTGATTAAATAGTAAGTACTTCGATGACCTATTGCTGAATTGGCCTCAGCAATGGCAATTGAAGCTGAATAAACCATTATCAAACCAATTCCTAGTAAGATTAGCGTAATCCATACTAACGATTGATCGTACACATCAGAAATCACTCGTTCACGAGGTTGAATTGCCGCACTTAACATTCAACCTCCTCTAGCTGTTCAACAGCATGAATAAATGCTTCAGCACGTTTAATATAGTTTTTATACATATCAAAACTAGCGCATGCAGGAGAAAGTAATACCGCATCACCAGTTTTAGCAACACGCTTAGCAATTGCTACTGCTTCTTGCATATCAAATGCTTTGTATATTGGAACGGCTGTCTCTAACAGGACTGCTTCAATTATTTCTGCATCACGCCCAATTAGTACCACAGCTCGTGCATTGTTTTTTACAGGTATCTGTAAAGGCGAAAAGTCTTGTCCTTTACCGTCTCCACCTGCGATTAACACGACTTTTTGTGGCAAACCTGATATTGCCGCACAGGTTGCGCCAACATTTGTTCCTTTAGAGTCATTGAAATAGTCAACCTGATTTATTTCCGCAACCCACTCTACTCGATGAGGCAGTCCTTTAAAGTTATAAAGCGCATTCAATAAAGGAGCATATTCCAAACCAATTGAGCGGCACAAAGCAAGCGCTGCTAATGAATTGGATGCGTTATGTGCGCCTTTAATATGCAAATCGGCTACATTAATTAAATGCTGCCCCCCTTCGCAAAGCCACATGTCTTTGGCTGTATCGTCAAGTCCAAACTCTTTTTCATCAAAACTTAATCCAAAGGTTCTTACCTCTAAGCCAGGCCGTTCCATAATCATGCTCCAAGCATCATCGCGATTAAGCACTTGCTTTTTAGCCTTATAAAATATATGTGCCTTAGCAGCTGCATAAGCGGCCATATCTACATAACGATCCATATGATCTTCAGTGAGGTTCAACATTGTCGCGACATCAATCTCTAAACTATTCGTTGTTTCTAATTGGAAGCTAGACAGTTCCAACACATAAACATCTGGCGTATCCATGCGCAAAGCATCCAATACAGGCAAGCCAATATTGCCAGCAACAATAGTGGATAATCCTGATGCTTTGCACATTTCACCAACCAATGCTGTCACTGTTGTTTTACCATTAGCCCCTGTAATCGCAATAACCTTCGCATGTGCGGGTCTATATTGCGCAAACAACTCTACATCGCCAATTACGGGCACCCCATTTTGAATTGCAGATTGAATAGCTGACTGAGCTAAATCAATACCAGGACTCACTACAATCAACTCAACAGAAGCTAACAAACCTGCATCAAAAGCACCAAGATGAATACCAACACTTGGCAATTCCGTCTTGATTAACGCTAAATTAGGTGGCACTTCACGTGTATCTGCAACATCAACCAATGCTTTTTGCAATGACAACCAACGAACAGCAGATAGACCTGTTTCGCCTAAGCCAAGTACCAATACTTTTTTGTTTTCAAGTGATTGCATCATCTAATTTTCAATGTTGAAAGCCCAACCAAAACCAACATCATCGTAATAATCCAAAATCGAACGACTACCTGTGTTTCTTTCCATCCTTTTTGTTCATAATGGTGATGCAATGGCGCCATTAAAAATATACGTCTCCCAGTGCCTGTTTTATATTTTGTATATTTAAAGAACATTACCTGCATTGCGACCGAGAATGTTTCAACCACAAACACACCACCCATGATGAATAGCACAACCTCTTGTCTGACAATAACTGCAACAACGCCTAGAGCGCCACCTAATGCCAAAGCACCAACATCGCCCATAAACACTTCTGCTGGATATGCGTTGAACCATAAAAACCCTAGCCCAGCACCTGCCATAGCTGCACAAAACACTAGCAACTCACCAGAACCAGCAACGTAGGGTATCCCTAGATATTTTGAGAAATATAAATGCCCAGCAACATAGGCAAAAATACCTAAAGCACTTCCTACCATCACGGTAGGCAAAATAGCTAACCCGTCTAATCCATCTGTTAAATTCACCGCATTACTGCTGCCCACTATCACCATATAAGTCACCACTAAAAATCCTATAAAACTTAAAGGGAAGGCTAAATTTTTAAAGAATGGTAAAATAAGGGTAGTTTCATTTGGCGAAGTAGCCGTTTGATATAAAAATATGGCCACACCAATACCAATTAAACTTTGCCAAAATATTTTTGCTTTTGCAGACAATCCTTTTGGATTTCGATAAACTACTTTACGATAGTCATCCACCCAACCAATAACGCCGAATCCTAAGGTAGTTACTAGCACAACCCAAATAAATCGATTTTGTAAGTCAGCCCACAGTATAGTCGATAGGGTAATTGCAACTAAAATCAAAGCGCCCCCCATAGTTGGTGTGCCTGCTTTTATTAAATGGGTTTGAGGTCCGTCATCTCTCACGGATTGTCCAACTTTATATTGAGTAAGTTTTTTAATCATTTTCGGACCAACGACAAAAGAAATTATTAGCGCCGTCAACGTCGCCATCACAGCACGAAGTGTGATGTAGTTGAATACATTAAAACCATGAACATCCTGTGCCAAATAACGTGCAAGCTCTAATAACATTAATGTTTACTCCCTGGCTTATGCTCTTGTGTGATTGCTTCAACGACACGCTCCATCTTCATCATCCGAGAACCTTTGACGAGCACGTAAGTTTCATGCGACATTTTCTTAATCAGCGCCGCAATTAATTCTTCTAAAACATCGAAATGATGCCCATTAGCGCCAAATACTCGGCTAGCTAATTGACTCATCTGTCCAAAGCTCAGAAAAGTGTTAATCCCTTTTGTTTGCGCATATTTACCTACTTCAATATGCATGGCTTTTGATTGGTTGCCGAGTTCGGCCATATCTCCCATGACAAAAATAAGCTGATGGCTTTCATGCGCTTGATAAGCTGCCAGCACATCAATTGCTGCTTTCATGGAATCAAGATTAGCGTTGTAAGTATCATCAATTACAGTTGCATGCTGTAATCCACTTTTCACTTTTAACCTTCCTTGTACGCCATTAAACTGAGCCAATCCCTGCACAATGTCTTCATTTGCAATCTCTAAACTCACAGCAACTGCTGATGCTGCTAATACATTCATTACATTATGCTCACCCATTAATTCAAGCCTGGCTAATGAATGACCATTTGGTGTTTTAAGATCAATCTCTATCTGATGACCTATTACCCTATACTCAGCACTCACATCAGCATCGTTTTTCAACCCAAAAGTTATGATATTTCTTTCTTGATTAAGCGATTTCCAATAGGCAGCAAAACGATCATCCGCATTAATCACAGCGATACCATCTTTAGCTAATCCCTCAAAAATTTCACCTTTTGCTTGAGCAATTGCTTCACGAGACCCCAGTTCACCGATATGGGCTGTACCCGCATTATTGACTAGCGCAACTTGCGGACAGGCAAGTTTACTTAAGTAGCTAATTTCATTTAAGTGATTCATTCCCATCTCAATCACGGCACAGCTATGTGCTTCTCGCAGACTCAACAAGGTCAGTGGCATGCCAATATCATTATTCAAATTACCTTTTGTTGATAACACACTTCCTTTTGCTGCATTCAAAATTGCAGCGACCATCTCTTTAACAGTTGTTTTGCCATTACTGCCAGTAATTGCGACCAATGGGATATCAAACTTTTTGCGCCAGTAATGCGCTAGTGCTCCTAAAGCAACGCGCGTATCTTGCACCAACACTGAAGGAGTGATATTGAGTGCTTCATTTGAAATTAATACTGCTGCTGCACCTTTTGCAATAGCTTCAGCAGCATATTCATTCCCATCAAAATGCCCGCCTTTAATTGCAACAAACAACTGATCATTTACAATGTTTCGACTATCCGTTCCTACACTTAGCACTTCAACATCTACTCCATTGAATTGTGCATTTAATGCATTGGCAATTTCAGACAGCATCATCAAGCCATCACCTCATATCGCTTAAGTACCTTTTGAACTTGTTCAGCATCACTAAAAGGATGTTTTACGCCTGCTATTTCTTGGTAGTCTTCATGGCCTTTTCCTGCAACCAAGACAATATCGCCTACTTCAGCACTCTCAATCGCAATCGTTATTGCTCTGGCTCTATCTTCCTCAACAGCGTACTCACCCTTAACACCTTCTAGTATTGCTTGGATTATCTTTTCTGGGTCTTCATTTCGTGGATTATCTGAGGTAACCACAACAGCATCAGCAAGTTCAGAAGCTACCTTTCCCATCATTGCTCTTTTTCCTTGATCTCGATTTCCACCACAACCAAATACGCAAACAATTCTATTTTTAGTTTGTTCCCTCAACGACAATAAAACATTTTTTAAAGAGTCAGGTGTATGTGCATAATCCACAACAACAAGCGGCATATTCTCCCCACCAAATTTCTGCATACGTCCTTCAATTGGCTCGATATGTGAAACGGCCTCTACTGCATCAATTAGGGGCACATCAGATAACAGCATTGTTGCCAAAACAGCTAGCACGTTATATATGTTAAATCGTCCAATTAAATTTGCGCTCACATCAGACTGCCCAAACGGTGTCGTTACAAAGAAGTTAATCCGACCACTGTCTAAAAAGACTTTTGATGCCCTGACATCCCCACTGCTAATACCGTAAGTCAACACCTTCACATCTGTCGCTTTAAGCGCATCTGTAATGCTTTCACTAAAAACATCATCGCTATTCAATACAGCATGTTTTAAGCCTTTAGTTAAAAACAAACTTTTTTTAACCTCTGCATACTTCTCATAAGTGCCGTGATAATCTAAATGATCTCGAGAAAGATTGGTTAAAACGGCAATATCAAATTTAACGCCTTTTACACGACCTTGATGGATACCATGAGAAGAAACCTCCATTGCCACAACATCTGCTTCATTTTCAACAAACTCAGATAAAAGCTGATGTAATACCAAAGGATTTGGAGTCGTATTGTCCGTTTTTGATAACTGATTAAGCAAACCATTACCTAAAGTACCAATGACAGCTGATTTCCGATTTAGATAATGAAAGCACTGACCCAACCATTGTGTAACTGATGTTTTCCCATTAGTTCCAGTTACTCCAATAACCCATAGTTTTGATGATGGGTTTTTATAAAACTGGCTTGCAATCACGCCCGCTTGTTTTCTTAAGTGCAAAACGGGCATATTTTCAATTATCCAGTCTGAATTCCATTCAAAGCCCTTAGGCTCCCATAGAACTGCACATGCACCTCTTTTTATCGCGTCCTCTATAAACAATCTTCCATCTACTTTTTCACCAGGATAGGCTAAAAACAAAGCGCCATGAGCCACCTGCCGACTATCCGAAACTATCGATGTTGGTTTGGCATTAATGACATACTTGGTCATACCATCTCCTTAACATCATCTAAGTGTTCAACTTTAGGAATCACCACATTATTATTAGGTGCATCTTGTGGTACAGCCAACAATCGCAACACATCCGCCATCACCGTGCTAAAAACTGGCGCTGCTACCGTACCGCCGTAATACTCACCTGATGTTGGCTCATCGATCATCACCGCCATAATGATTTTTGGATTAGACGCAGGGGCCAACCCTACAAATGAACCAACATATTTATCTTTTTCGTAACCATTTTCTCCAAGCTTATGCGCTGTACCTGTTTTACCCCCAATACGATAACCAGCCACTTGCGCCTTCATTCCTGTTCCCCCTGGCTGCACAACCAGCTCCAACATATCCTTTACATCGCTCGCAACTTGCGATGAAAAGACACGCTCCCCAGTTGGTACTTGATTTAATTTCATTAATGATACTGGCATTATCTTGCCGTCATTGGCAAAAACGGTATAAGCTTTTGCCAATTGCAAAAGCGTTACACTAATACCATGCCCATAAGACATGGTCGCCTGCTCGATTGGTCGCCATGTCTTATAATCTCTCACCTGTCCTCGCGCCTCACCAGGAAATTCAATATGCGTTCTGGATCCAAACCCCAAATCTTTAAACGTGGTCCATAATTTTTCTTTATCTAAACTAAGTGCGATCTTTGCCGCACCAACATTAGATGACTTTTGAACCACCTCAGCGACAGTCAGCACCTCACTTGGATGTGAATCATGAATGGTGGCAGGTCCAATTTTCATATACCCTGGTGCAGTATCGATTTTTGTGGTCGACTGATAGCCGCCATACTCCATTCCAGCTGCTGCCGCGATAGGCTTTATCGTAGAGCCTGGCTCAAACATATCTGTGACAGCTCTATTGCGTGTTTTGCCTTTGATATTTTTTGGATTGTTTGGGTTGTAAGTTGGAAAATTGACCATAGCTAGGACTTCGCCTGTTTTTGCATCCAGCACCACAGCTGACGCAGCTTTTGCCTTAAATTTTACGACTGCTTTTGCCAATTCTCTAAATGCTAAATACTGAATACGACGGTCAATACTAAGCACTAGCTCTTGGCCATCTTTAGGCTCACTTAACAATTCCAGTTCTTCAACAACATACCCTTTACGATCTTTTATTACTCGACGCTTACCCGCCACACCAGACAACACTTCATTTTGTTTGAGCTCAATCCCCTCTTGCCCATCACCGTCAACACCTGTGAACCCCACAACATGCGAAACAACATCACCTGCTGGATAAAAACGTCTATATTCACGTTGTAAATAAAGGCCTTCAATATTTAAATCTTCTACTTGCCTTGCTAGGTCTGGAGAGATTCTTCTTTTCAAATAGACAAATGATCTTTTTTTATCTGCCACTTTTTGATTAAGTGCTTTTTGGTTAATGTTAAGCAGCTTCCCTATAATACTTTTCTGTTTCTCATTAACAGCCATTTCAGAAGGGTTAATCCATACTGATTCAACAGGACTATTAACGGCTAAAATTTCTCCATTTCTATCGCTAATTTTTCCACGATATGCCTGTAAATTTAATACGCGACTATATCGGTCGCTCCCTTTTTTTTGCAAAAACTCTTTATTTGTATTTTGCAAATACAAACTTTGTAGCATCAATAGCAAAAAACCACTTAACAACACAATTAGCAGCACTCGCCTGCGCCAAGCAGGCAATCTAATCACATTTCGTTGAGCAGTCTGATAAGCCATACTATTTATCTATTTCATCCAATACAACAACCTGAATGCGTTTTGCATTAGGCACTTCCATCTTGAGTTTCTTTATTGCCATTTCTTCCACACGTGAGTGCATAGCCCAAGTGCTTTGTTCTAATTGCAGTTGCTCATAATCAGTTTTATATTGTGCAGCGAGCGTTTGAAGTCGCTCACGCTCTGAATACAACTTTCTTGCTTTGTGCTGCGAAGTAACAACGCCTAAACAGGTCAAAATCAGCACAATAAATAAGGTAATATTTAACCGTGTCATTGTATTGACGTTCTCTCAGCTACTCGCATAACGGCACTTCTTGCACGAGGGTTCATTTCAACCTCACGCGCTGAAGGCTTAACTGCTCTACCAACCATCAGCAGCCTTGCCTCCGGTAAATCTTTTGCCATGACTGGAAAGTTTGATGGAAGATCATCCCGATCAGATTCACTTTTAATAAACTGCTTCACTACACGATCCTCTAAGGAATGAAAGCTAATCACAACCAATCTTCCACCCTCAGCCAACAAGCTTAAACAATGCGGCAATATTAGCGATAACTCCTCAAGCTCCTGATTGACGTAAATCCGTAGAGCCTGAAAGGTGCGCGTTGCAGGGTTCTTCCCCGGTTCGACCTTGGGGATTGCGCTTGCCACGACCTTGGCAAGTTGCCCTGTAGTGGTGATGGCGCGCCCGTCAATGCGCTCCTTAATAATCGCCCTTGCAACCTGCTTAGCAAACCGTTCTTCACCATAATGTTTTATTACCTCTCCAAGTTTTTTTTCTGAAATCGTAGCTAATAACTCTTTAGCTGTTTTGCCACTCGTTTGATCCATACGCATATCTAAAGGGCCATCCAACCTAAAACTAAAGCCGCGCACCCCTTCATCAACTTGCGGCGATGAAATACCCAAGTCCAGCAGAATACCGTCCACACTGGATAATTGATTCTTTATTGCCAACTGATTTAAATCCGAGAAATGTAAATGTTCGAGATGAAATCGCGAATCTGAAATTTGCCTTCCTGTTTCAATAGCAGCCAAGTCCCGATCGATGGCAAACAAGCGACCATTCTTGCCTAAATGCTGCAATATTTTTTTACTGTGCCCACCTCTACCAAACGTACAATCAATATAAGTACCATGAGGTTTAATATTTAACGCTTCCACTGCTTCATCCAATAAAACTGTTGTGTGTACAGCTTGGTCAGAATTTTGTGACACCGATGCTAATGTGGGCGCTTGAATGGCGCCCCGTGTCATAGCGAGAATCCCTCTAACTCTGACGGCATCTCAAACTCGCCATCTGCATTCACTGCACTTTCGCACTCTATAATCCACGCTTCTTTATTCCACAACTCAAAATGGCTTCCTTGCCCAACTAACATTACCTCTTTATCCAAACCGACCAATTCACGCAAAACTGGAGAAACAAGCATACGCCCAGCACTATCCAAACCTACATCCTCTGCATAACCAACCAAGCGACGTTGCAATGCAGCAGCTTTTTTATCAAAGCTAGATAAACTCATGATTTTTGACTGGATAGGCTCCCAAGCAGGCGCTGGGTATAACAATAGACATGGGTGTGAATGTGCAGTGATCACCATCTCACCGCCTGATTGAGCAAGCAATGCATCACGGTGTTTAGCTGGAATCGCTAAACGACCTTTCGCATCCATATTTAAGCTTGACGCTCCCTTAAACACTTTTTACTTTCCACCCATTTTGTTTGTTAAAATTCTTCAGGGGACTCTGTGTAAAAGATGAGGAATAACTAACACCCTTAGTAATTTGTTAATTATTCCCCACAAAACACCACTTTTTCCCACTATTGTTAACTTTAGAGTAAAAAATAGCTTAAAGCAAGCTTTTTATCTTTAAAGACAAGGACTTACGTCTCTTTTTGCATAAAAACAAAATTGTTAATAATCATACACTTATATATGTTAGTGAATGTTGATTATCAGTAGTCCTTAATATGTTGTTGAATTGCTTAACGCAAAGATTAGTGAATATTTTTATCTCATTTAAATGGATTTTCACGGCTCTATACCTAATAAATCACCAATCCTACTAAAAATGCTAAAATACAGTTGAAGTTAGCCAGACAGTCGCCGTCACATCAGTGAGGGAGGAAAGTCCGGGCTGCACAGAGCAGGATGGCGGCTAACAGCCGTCCGCCGCAAGGCGAGGAACAGGGCCACAGAGACGAGCGTATTTAGTTACGGTGAAACGCGGTAACCTCCATCTGCAGCAAGACCAAATAGGCTGGCAATAGGCGTGGCTCGCGCTGTCAGTGGGTAGGTTGCTCGAGCGTGTGAGTAATTGCACGCCTAGATGAATGACTGTCCTTGTAGCAATACAAGACAAAACCCGGCTTATCGGCTGACTTCACAACCGACTTAGTGGCTCCGACGCTTAGCAACGTTGAGGATGCTCCTTGTGGGTGTAAGAACTTTGCATACTAGAAACTTCGTCGACTTGAGGACACCCTTTACGTGTGTAAGGGTTTTGCACAACTAAACCGCATAGAATTGAGAACACCCCCTTGCAGGCGCTCAACCCCTCACTATGCTTTAAAGATAAAAAACGTAGATAGCCATTGCATAGTTTAATGCACAGCTTCCAGAAACATCCTTAAAGGGTGCCGACGATATAAGCTTCATTTATCAGCGACTTTGTTAAGCAAGCCGCCAAGCAACAGCCTGACCCGCCCTTAATGGCACCAGCACATCCCCTTCATAAGGATAACTTTCCGGTACTTGCCAGCTTTCTTTTACCAATGTAACTTTTTCGGCATTTCTGGGCAAACCGTAAAAGTCAGCCCCATAAAAACTAGCAAAGCCTTCTAACTTATCCAAAGCATCAGCGGCTTCAAACACTTCCGCATACAGCTCAATTGCCGCATGTGCGGTATACATGCCAGCACAGCCGCAAGTCGTTTCTTTGGCATTTTTTGCATGTGGCGCACTATCTGTCCCTAAGAAAATTTTAGCACTACCTGATGTGGCTGCTTTGAGTAAAGCCTGACGATGTTCCTCACGCTTTAATATTGGCAAACAATAATGATGTGGACGAATACCACCCTTAAACATGTCATTTCGGTTCATCAGTAAATGATGCACGGTAATCGTTGCTGCTACGCGATCCCCAGCAGAGGCAACAAACTCAGCAGCATCTTTAGTTGTAATATGTTCAAATACAACTTTTAAATCTGGATAGTTATTTAACAATGGCTTCATATGTCGGTGAATAAACACTTTTTCACGATCAAATACATCCACATCTGCATCAGTCACTTCGCCATGCGTGAGCAAGGGTAGTCCTACTGATTGCATGGCTGCAAGCGCATTCTCACAATTATCCAGACTCGTGACACCAGAATCTGAATTGGTCGTTGCCCCAGCGGGGTAAAGCTTAACACCATGTATAAACCCACTGGCTTTAGCCTTTTCAATTTCATCAGCGGTGGTGTTATCTGTTAAATACAATGTCATTAAAGGCTCAAAGTTTACACCTGCTGGCAAAGCTTGCATAATACGTTCGCGATAAGCTATTGCCAATTCAGTCGTTGTTATAGGCGGTCGCAGATTGGGCATTACAATCGCTCGACCAAACTGTTTAGCGGAATCAGTAACAACCGCTTTTAATGCTGCGCCATCTCTTAAATGTAAATGCCAATCATCTGGTCTTGAAATTGTGATTTGTTTTGTCATATATATTTAAAACTAAAGCTTCCTTAAGGCTAATCTTTTAATGTAAGCGCAAGCTGATATAAATCATTCTTTTTTGCACCTGTTATTTCCGTTGCTAGTTTAACTGCCTGTTTCAAAGGCAACTCAGCTAACAGTAGTTTTAGCTTATGTTCTGCGTCTTCACTGACTGCGGCCTCTTTTATTACCGGGGCAGCCTCTATTAACAATACAAACTCGCCGCGTTGTTGATTGGGATCGCTTTCAAGCCATGCTTGGGCGTTACTTAATAGACAACGGTGGATCGTTTCAAATGTTTTAGTGAGTTCGCGTGCAATCGTTATTCGACGCTCACCGCCTAACACTTTCGCCATATCAGCAATACAGTCAATGATTCGATGAGGTGCCTCATAAAACACTAACGTATGAAGCAATAACTTAAACGACTCCAACGACTTGCGTCGCTGCGCCCCACTTGCTGGCAAAAAGCCGATGAAGCTGAATCCACCCTGAGTAATACCTGATGCTGATAAGGCTGCAATGGCCGCACTTACCCCAGGAATAGGGACCACTTTCACTCCTGCATTAAGCAATACATCAACCACCACCGCGCCCGGATCACTAACCCCTGGTGTGCCAGCATCCGTCACTAACGCAATATTATCGCCTTTTTTTAAACGCTCTAAGAGTAGTTGCGCAGACTGATGTTCGTTATGCTCATGAACTGCAATCAGCTTTTTTGAAATGCCGAAGTGATTAAGCAAACCAGCAGTGTGACGTGTATCCTCTGCTGCAATCACATCAACACTTTTTAAAACTTCTAACGCTCTTAACGTAATATCGCCTAAGTTACCAATTGGCGTTGCAACCACATATAATATTGATTGAATCATCATTCAAATTTTAACGCGAAGCGTTTATAACAGCTATAAAAAATGTAAGAATATGAGCAAAAAATGAAAATCAATAAAAATAATGCGGGACTAGCAGCCGAAACAATCGCTGCAACTTTTTTACAAAATAAAGGACTTACTCTTGTGGTGCAAAACTATCATTGCCGGTTCGGGGAAATTGATTTGATTATGAAAGAAGTCGAAACCTTGGTTTTTGTTGAGGTAAGACTTCGATCTAACCATCAGTTTGGTAGTGCTGGAGCAAGCATTACGTTGCAAAAACAAAAAAAGCTGATTGCGACAGCCCATCATTATTTGCAATCTAAAAGTGATGTTCCTTGCCGTTTTGATGCAATTTTAATGAACAAAGCAGATTTTGATCATATTGAATGGTTACGTAATGCATTTGACGCATAATCAGCGTATCATTCGAAAAAAAATCGAACCTTATCAATTTAGGAGACCTCAATGCCAACAACTTCAAAAGCATTAATCTACACAGCACTAATCATCACGCTTTCCACTCAATTAACAGCTTGCTTTACAGCAGCAGTCGGGGGTGCAGCAGCAGGTGGTGCACTTGCAGTTGATAGACGTACAGCTGGCATTTACGTTGAAGATGAAAACGTTGAAATAAAAGCGCTACAACAAATACGTAAATCTTTAAACGAAGAAGCGCATGTTAATGTAACCAGTTATAACCTTAACGTTTTAATGACTGGCGAAGTGCCATCTCAAGAAGCAAAAGTTGAAGCAGAAAATATTGTTAAAGCCATTGAAAACGTCAAAAATATCACTAATGAACTTGTTGTGGGTCCAAAAAGCTCTTTAAGCGACCGCGCAAACGACACCTATTTAACATCAGTGATTAAAGGGAAATTTGTTGCCGAGAAGAATTTTGCAGCACATAACGTTAAAATTGTAACTGAAGCAAGTACTGTATATCTGATGGGTATTGTAAGTACACAAGAAGCTAATTTAGCAACTGAAATAGCAAGAACAACAGATGGCGTTGCAAAAGTTGTAAAAGTATTTGAATATAATTAGTAATATTGATAGTAAAGGCGAAAAAGTAATATGGCAGACAAACCCGTAGAAATTTTCATTCAAAGCTTAACACGTGAAGGTAAGCCTTTTAGACCAAGTGATTGGGTAGACCGCATTTGTAGTAGCTACGCGACATTTGGTGAGGATCGCAAGCTGCGTTACTCACCTTACCTGAAACCAGAAATGATTAATGGCATTCGCTGTTTAGCTGTTGATATGCAACTTAAAAAAGCCAACCCAGATGGGTTTGAAGAACTCATACAATTTGCTGAAGAAAACCAACTCAGCATACTGAATGAAGAAGGTGGTGCCATAACAGCTCTAGAGCTGTAAAGTTTTACATTATTTAAGTAAGGTATCTAGATAATGTCTAGATACCAACCCTTTTTTTACTTTTATTAAGCGCCCATGCGGATCATAAATGTAAGTAGTTGGCAACACTTCTGATGACCCAATTTTTGTAACAACATCTTTGTTACCTAACACCACAGGGTATGACATCAACATATCATCCATATAAACTCGGACCTCTTGCTCGTTCTTATAATCAAAGACAACGCCAAACATCATCAAATCACTATCTTTACGTTGATCATATATGTTGACTAAATCTGGGATCTCTTCTAAACAAGGAGGACACCAAGTTGCCCAATAATTTACAACAACCCATTTTCCTTTATATTGTGCTAAGTCATATGATTTGCCATCAATGTCTTTAAGCGTAATGCCTTCTAATGCAACAGATGTTAAACTGACCAAAAGAAAAGAAAAGAAAAAGAATCTACTCAAAATCAGCTTTAATGCAATATTCATTATCCATTCCCCCCATCCAGATTAGGTGATAAAATCATCGATCAGTTGTAATAGTAACCCAATAGTATGGAGCATGTATGCCAATCAGCTTTAAGCTTCCAGAGTTAGAAGAAAACCCAGTATTATTAGCTGAAACTAGAACGAATAAAATTAACGAATTTATTCGCAACTTGCCTTTTAGCGACCCATTTAGAGCCGCTTCTGACTTAATCGAAGAGTTGCAAATTTTAAATCGTCAGAAAATTGCTTATGCTAACCGCTTAAATGCCCTTGAAGCTTACCGTACAGCCGCCTACCAAGTATCAAAAGCACTCATACCACAATTTAGTTATGCCAGCTTACCGATTTCAAAAAACCAGAAAAACTATGCTGATACAGTGGTAAAACTTTGGCAAGAGATGGCTTATGGATACAAATGGGCGCTTATTGATTTACAAAACAAAATCATCAATATTAATAGCGACAAATCAGCTGCATTAGTGATTCAGCGTGCTATCCATGCGATTAAAGAAACGGCATTCGTTAGTTACCTTACTTACCATACACCTGAAAAATCTATCTGGTCAGAATTACACCAGCTTTATTTCTGCGCAGTTCAACAAAACGCTCAAAGCTTAACTGTTGCTGAAACACTCTCAGATAATGAAGAAAGCTCTGTCAATGCGGTTTATACTCAAATTTTATTATTAGCACTCGCACATCCTCATCGCTTATGCAGTCAAGATATTATTAAAACAGATGCCTATTTGCAAAAAATTGCTAATGAGGCAGAGTTAAGTGCTGTTGGGTTTGTTGAAAGTAGTGTTGGCGTGTTTTTAATTGAACTCGATGGAAGCGCCCCACCAAGCGCCTTTGCGAGAAAACAAAATGATCTAAATAGTGAAACTGACTTATTGTTAATTACAGTCAAAGTCGCTAAGCGGATACATACGCATTTAAAGCTATTGAATGATGGCATTCTTCCAAATGACGGTAGCTTGCCTCAAAACGCTTTAACAAGTCATTATGAAGATTTATTAACGCATTTAATCAATCACTTTGGAAAATCACCCCTCAGAGTGTTTTCTAGAGCAAGACAAAATGACGGTCTTGAACTCGGCATTGGGTTACAGGAAGCACATTATTTTATCCCTAAAATTGGTAATGACTACAAACAGCTTGTTGTTAAATCAGCTTCAATCAAGCCATCACGTTGGCAAATTCTAAATGCTGGCGCAGGAGGATATGCGCTTCGTAAGTTCAACTCCTCTCAAGTTTCACTTCAAGTAGGCGACATATCTGCAATTAAAAATAATGAAACACTCATTTGGGAACTAGGCGTTATTCGTTGGGCAAGAATCAACGAGCTAGAACAACTCGACATTGGCTTTGAGCTTATATCACCTAATGTGAAATCAATTACTTTAAAATCAAAAAAAAGCACCACAGGCATCAAAGCATTACTACTACCTGAAATTAGTGCTTTAAAACAACAGAGAAGCCTTATTCTTTCAAGAGGTGAGCACACATCTGGTGAAACTGTTGAGCTAATTGATGGGGAAACAAAAACAATTGCGCTTCTTACAAAACTTGTCGAACGAACAACATCGTTTGAACGTTACCAATACAGCTTGATATAACTAGGATGATATTGTTATACTATAGTTATATTATCGAAACTGTTATGCAGTACACTTATATTGATATCAATTAGCAAACTAAAACTATTAATATTATTAGTTTTTCTAGATTCTGATTAAACCAAATATTTAAACCGTTGAGGTCCTCATGAGCGAACAAATAATTCATCTTAGCGATGCTAGTTTTGAAGAACAAGTATTACAATCACAATTGCCAGTATTGGTTGATTACTGGGCCGAATGGTGCGGCCCATGCAAAATGATTGCACCAATTTTAGAAGATATAGCTAGTGAGTATGCAGATCGCCTAGTAGTTGCAAAGCTCAATATTGATGACAATCAACAAACACCACCAAAATATGGTATTAGAGGTATTCCTACTTTAATGCTATTTAAAAATGGAAATGTTGAAGCAACAAAAGTGGGTGCGCTTTCAAAATCACAATTAATGGCTTTTATCGATAGCAATATTTAATATTTCATAAGCCTAGTATTGAATGATTCAAATTAGGCTCCTTTAAACATTCTGTATTAAACCCCTTCTAGTGAGTCCCCTCATGCATCTATCCGACCTCAAACACTTACCTGTAACCGAACTCGTAGACATGGCAATTGCCGATGGTGTCGATAACGCCAGCCGAATGCGTAAGCAAGATGTTATCTTCGCCATTTTAAAAAACAAAGCTAAAAAAGGCGACAACATATTTGGCGATGGCACCCTAGAAGTTCTGCAAGATGGTTTTGGATTTTTACGCTCTCCAGATACTTCCTATCTTGCTGGCCCAGGTGATATTTATGTATCACCTTCACAGATACGTCGGTTTAACCTACATACAGGTGATAGCATTCAGGGTGAAATTCGCACCCCAAAAGACGGTGAGCGTTATTTTGCATTAGTAAAAGTGGATGTCGTTAATGGTGAAAAGCCCGAAAATGCTAAACACAAGATTCTATTTGAAAACTTAACCCCATTATTTCCGACAGAGCCTTTAACATTAGAACGTGACATTAAAGCTGAAGAAAACATTACCAGCAGAGTAATCGACATGATTGCGCCTATTGGTAAAGGACAACGTGCCCTACTGGTTGCAAGCCCAAAGAGCGGTAAAACGGTAATGATGCAAAATATTGCTCACGCAATCACGGCTAATCATCCTGATGTTATTTTGATTGTTTTACTGATTGATGAACGCCCTGAAGAAGTGACCGAAATGACACGCTCTGTTAAAGGTGAAGTTGTGGCCTCAACCTTCGACGAACCTGCTGCGCGTCACTTACAAGTAGCAGAAATGGTCTTAGAAAAAGCGAAGCGATTAGTGGAACATAAAAAGGATGTTGTTATTCTGCTTGACTCAATTACACGCTTAGCGCGCGCTTATAATACGGTAATACCATCCTCTGGCAAAGTATTGACTGGTGGAGTTGATGCAAATGCACTGCACAAACCAAAACGTTTCTTTGGTGCCGCAAGAAATATTGAAGAAGGTGGATCACTCACTATTATCGCTACAGCCCTAGTAGACACAGGCTCCCGCATGGATGATGTGATTTATGAGGAATTCAAAGGCACGGGCAATATGGAGATACACTTAGACCGCCGTATGGCTGAAAAACGCATTTACCCAGCTATTAACGTTAATAAATCAAGCACTCGTCGTGAAGAGTTACTCATCGAAAAAGATGTATTACAAAAAATATGGGTATTACGTAAGTTGCTATACCCTATGGATGATTTAGAAGCAATGGAATTTCTACTCGACAAAATCAAGCAAACAAAAAATAATGCTGATTTCTTTGATAGCATGCGCCGAGGCGGATAAAACGAGTATTAGCAACAATTCCGCACATTTAGGCTTGCTTAGTGAAGGAAAAAGCAATACAATGCCGAGTTCTAAAAATGAGTTTAATTTAGTTGCTATTTGCGGCTAATGAATAAAGATAAGGTATATTATGAAAGATGGCATTCACCCAGAATACAGAGAAGTCGTGTTCCAAGACATTGGTGCAGATTTTAGCTTTCTTACACGCTCAACAATTGCTGCTAAAGACACCATTAAATGGGAAGACGGCAAAGAGTACCCATTAGTTAAGATAGAAGTATCATCAAAGTCTCATCCATTCTACACAGGTAAACAAGTGATTTTAGATACTGCAGGCCGAGTAGATAAGTTCCGTAAGAAATATGGCATGTAACCATTATAAGGTTACGCAAAAAGGCAGCTTAGCTGCCTTTTTTTATTTGATTACTATTCATTACTCAAAATGCTAAAATTAAATTTAGATAAATAAAATTAAACTATGCGTTTTGATTTAGATCATGATTGGCAGGGTAATATTTCCACACCACGCGCCCATATTGGTGAGCGAGCAAAAACACGCCTGCTTATCCTGCTTTGCGCCATTTGGTTATTTATGGGTATTATTGGCCACCAGCCATGGAAGCCACTTGAATCCAATTCAATTAGCACAATAAAAAGTATTCTTGATCATAGCAATTTTGTTGCTCCCTTACCTGCTAGTAATAATGACCTTTTACACCCGCCCCTCTATTATTTGAGTGCTGCATTCACAGCCAAAGCGCTTAGTCACTTTTTACCAATACATGATGGTGCACGCGTTGCATCTGGATTATGGATGCTGGTTACTTTATTGATGATTGGCATGATGGGTAGAGAGTTGTGGGATAAGGGCGTTGGACGACAAACATCATTTATTTTTATTAGTTCGATTGGTCTTGTTGTTGGGGCACATACCATAACACCAGAGGTTTCTGCGCTCGCGGGTGTTGCAACTGGCTTTTATGCCCTGGCATTATCTAAACGCCGTCCATATAGAGCGAGCCTTTTATTAGGTACTGGTATAAGCGTTAGCTTTTTATCAACGGGAATATTACCAGCCAGCATAATATTATTGAGCAGTTTGTCATTACCTCTTTTTTTTAGTCAATGGCGAAGAGTTAGTTATGTAAAAGTTATCGCCATTGCTTACTTCACATCATTTACATTAATTTTAATTTGGGTGTTGCTATGCCTTAATTATGAACCATTACTCTTAAAAAGTTGGTGGTTAACCTCCCTCAGCTTTTTTAGCCAAAGTAATTATTTATATTTTTTAAATTTATTACTTTGGTATGCATGGCCATCGTTACCATTGGCTGGCTGGGCATTATGGCGATATCGTAATGTAATCCTAAGCGAACCTAAATTTCAATTAAGTATTACTTTCTTTTTGATAGCTTTTGCACTAATTGGCTTCTTGGGCGAAAGCAAAGAAATCTATGCCATGCCCCTACTTATTCCTTTAACAGCCCTTGCTGGTGGAAGTATCGAAACATTAAAACGTGGTGCTGCAGGCGCATTAAATTGGTTTGGATTAATTTTATTTGGATTTATTGGCTTCTTGATTTGGTTAGGCTGGGGAGCAATGTTGTCTGGAAATCCAGCAAAACTTAAAGAGAGGCTTATCTTTTTATCAGGTTTAGAACAACTTGATTTTAATATCTTTGTATTTACTGTCGCGTCTGCGATTACACTCATATGGCTGTTTGCGGCATTCCGCTCTAAACATTCCAATCGATCTGTTGCAACTAACTGGGCAATAGGGATGACATGTGTGTGGACGTTATTGATGACACTATGGCTACCAATGATTGACTCTGCCCGAGCCTATGCTGACGTCTTTAAAAGTCTTAAAGGTGCACTACCTTCTCATTACGCATGTATTAATAGTGAGCATATAGGAAGCTCACAACGAGATTTACTCCATTACTATGCAAATGTGAAAACACTTCCTATACAAGGCAGTGTTCAACTGGAATGTGATTTATTTTTAATTCAAGATGAAAAAAATCCCAAGAAAGTGATGCTTGGGTCAGACTGGATACTTATTTGGAGTGGTAAACGCATCAGCGAGAGAAAAGAAGCATTTCGATTGTTTCAACAAACGAATTAAATCGTTAAAAACATGTAAATCCAATCGATTAATCGATTCATTGCCATTAAAAAGTCCGTGTATTTAAAAGCAATTGCTGTTGCCCGAATAGTGCAACAATGATAAGGCCAACACCGCTAGGCAACTTTAGGCGTCTGCATGCCAAACAGAGGAAAAGTGTGTAATTGCTAAAAATTCAATCAACAGACTTGATGCATAACCTTCAGTTCCGTTATACGAGGTGTTGTTGAATGGCTTCACGCACTCGTGGGTGCAATCCTTCACCTTTATGTTCAGTCACATGGGTCACAATTGATTTGATCATGACTGAGTTCCAGAACTTATGTAAATGCCCAGCAATCTCTTTTTTTGCTTCTTCTTGATCAATACTGGCTTGAAAGAAATCACCAATTTGATTGGCCATTTTTATTAACTTTTCGGTTTCCATAAACTTGTCAATTTTCCATGCTAAATTATTTTATTACTATGACTATACGCCACACATTGTGATTCTTTTAAAAAACCTAACAATGTAATGCCGTAGGCCTCTGCTATCCGCACTGCCAAACCAGTTGGTGCAGAGATTGCCGCTAACAGATCAAACCCTGTCATTGCTACCTTTTGCACCATCTCATAACTTGATCGACTGGTTGTGATAATAAACCCACCATAAACTTGATTAGCTATTAAAACACCCAATAATTTATCTAAAGCATTATGCCGGCCAACATCTTCTCTAACATAATGTACATCTCCATGCTCATCAGCCCAAGCACATGCATGCGTTGCACCTGTAAGCTGTTGTAATGTTTGCATTGCCTGAATATTAAGACGTGCCTTAAAAATACTACTTTTTTTTATAGGATGTTTGTTATCATCAATTAAATCACGCAGTACAGGCAAGTGAAAAACTTGCTGTAGACTCTCTGCACCACATAGGCCACACCCTGTTCGACCAGTCATACTGCGTCTTTTCTGTTTTAGCTGCATAAACTGTTGCGTTGAAATATCGAGATGCAACTCAATCCCATTTTCTTGTTGTTTTATATCAACGCTATAGAGCTCTGATTTGTCCTGCAAGATCCCTTCTGTAATCGAAAATCCCAATGCAAAATCTTCCAAATCTTGAGGCGTTGCCAACATTACTGCGTGTGAAACCCCATTATAAATCAATGATACAGGCACTTCTTCGGCTAACTGATCAATGTATTCACTTTCATTAATATCAACTGTACTGTGATTTGCAAAAATCCGCTTTACCTGATATTGACCAACTGGCAAGCTTGGTTGTGCAAACCACTTTGACATAAATTTAAGTTATTCAACTACAGCTGGATTAGCAGGTAATATACCTGTTAATTCAATTTGTTCTTTACTAAAGTCTTTGTAATCCTTTTGCCATTCGGATAATTGATTCACTTTAGATACTTGAACAGCTGTAACCTTATACTCTGGACAGTTTGTCGCCCAATCAGAGTTATCCGTTGTAATAACATTTGCACCAGACTCAGGATGATGGAAAGTGGTATAAACAACGCCAGGCTGAACTCGCTTAGTAATTTTTGCTCGAAGTACCGTTTGACCTGATCGACTGGCAATGCCGACCCAATCGCCTTCTTGAATTGCACGCTCTTCAGCATCATGCGGGTGAATCTCAATCATATCCTCATGATGCCATGCAACATTTTGTGTACGTCTTGATTGCGCACCAACGTTGTACTGACTTAGAATACGCCCTGTTGTTAATATTAACGGATATTTTCCGTTTACTTTTTCATCTGTTGGAACATATTGCGTAATAAAGAATTTGCCTTTACCACGAACAAATTCGTCAACATGCATGGTCGGCGTTCCCTCAGGCGCTTCATCATTACAAGGCCATTGAATACTCCCTAATTCATCTAGCTTAGCGAAACTAACTCCTTTGAAAGTTGGGGTCAATGCAGCAATTTCATCCATAATATCGCTGGCATGTTGGTAATGCATTTCATAACCGAGCGCTGTTGAAAGTTTTGCTGTAATTTCCCAGTCTTCCATACCGTTTTTGGGTGTCATGACGCGACGAACAGGCGATATACGACGTTCTGCATTGGTAAACGTACCGTTTTTCTCTAAGAACGAAGCCCCAGGGAAAAATACATGCGCAAACATTGCCGTCTCATTCAAAAATAAATCCTGAACAATGACGCACTCCATACTCTCTAATGCGTGAGTTACATGCTGGGTGTCTGGATCAGATTGCGCGATATCTTCACCGACACAATACAAAGCTTTAAAACTACCTTCTGCTGCCAAGTCCAACATATTAGGTATCCTAAGTCCAGGGTCTGAACTTAACGGCACACCCCAAGCAGCTTCAAATTCTGCGCGTGTTACGTCATCTTCTACATGACGATAACCAGGAAACTCATGTGGCATAGAGCCCATATCACAAGAGCCCTGCACATTGTTTTGTCCACGCATTGGATTAACGCCAACACCTTCTCTACCAACATTACCGGTTGCCATTGCTAAATTGGCAATAGCAATCACAGCAGTTGACCCTTGTGAATGCTCTGTTACACCTAAGCCATAATAAATCGCAGCGTTCCCACCTGTTGCGAACAGTCGTGCTGCTTGCCTTATCTTATCAGCATTAACGCCTAAATCTTTTTCTAATTGCTCGGGAGAATTCTCAGGTTTTGCTACAAAATCGCACCATTCTTTGAACGAATCCCACTCGCAGCGCTCTTTGACAAACGCTTCTTGAACCAAACCTTCAGTCACAACCACATGCGCCATTGCAGAGAGCAACGCCACGTTTGTACCAGGGTTCAGATTTAAGTGATAATCTGCTCGAACGTGAGGTGAGCTATCAACCAAATCAATCTCACGTGGATCAGCAATAATTAATTTAGCACCTTGTCTTAAGCGACGTTTTAAAACAGAACCAAATACGGGATGCGCATCAGTTGGATTTGAGCCAATCACAAAAACAACATCAGACTTCATGACAGAGTCAAAGGTTTGTGTCCCTGCAGACTCTCCTAAGGTTTGTTTTAAACCATAGCCAGTTGGGCTATGGCATACACGAGCACAGGTATCAACATTATTACTACCAAACACCGCACGTACTAACTTTTGCGTCACGTATACTTCTTCATTGGTGCATCGTGATGAAGTGATTCCGCCAACTGAATCTTTGCCATATTTTGCTTGAATTCGTTTAATTTCACTTGCTGCATATTCGATTGCTTCTTCCCAGCCAACTTGCTGCCATTCGTCTTGAATGCTTTTACGAATCATGGGTGTTGTAATTCGATCCTGATGGGTCGCATAACCCCAAGCAAAACGACCTTTTACACAAGAATGTCCATGATTTGCGCCACCTTCTTTATTAGGTGTCATACGAACAACTTCTTCACCCTTCATTTCTGCATCAAAGCTGCATCCAACACCACAATAAGCGCAAGTAGTTGTTACTTTATGCTCCGGCGTACCAGCCTCAATGACGGTTTTCTCCATTAGCGTTGCTGTTGGACATGCTTGCACACAAGCACCGCACGAAACACATTCTGAATCCATGAAGTCTTTATTACCTGCCGACACTTTGCTTTCAAAACCACGGCTTTCAATGGTTAATGCAAATGTACCTTGAGTTTCTTCACATGCTCGAACACATCTTGAACAAACAATGCATTTAGAAGGATCAAATGTAAAGTAAGGGTTGCTCTCGTCCTTTTCCGCTTTTAGGTGGTTTTCACCATCATATCCATAACGAACCTCACGCAAACCAACTGCACCAGCCATATCTTGCAACTCACAGTCGCCATTCGCTGAACAGGTTAAGCAATCAAGAGGGTGGTCAGATATATAAAGCTCCATCACACCGCGTCTTGTATCGGCCAACGCTTGCGTTTGCGTTTTAACTTTAATTCCTTCGGCAACTGGGGTAGTACATGAAGCAGGCATCCCACGTCGACCTTCAATCTCAACTAAGCATAACCTGCATGAGCCAAAAGGCTCCAATGAGTCTGTCGCGCATAGTTTTGGTACCGTTACACCACTCAGTTGTGCGGCGTGCATAATTGATGTGCCTTCTGGCACTGTCACATCCACACCATCAATATTGAGTGTGACTAATGTTTCACTTTCTTTTTTTGGCGTCCCATAATCCTTTTCAGGATCGTATTTCAAGACATTTGGCTTTGAAGCTGTATATTTAATATCATCCATGATGCTATCCTTTGCCGCGATTAAGCGACACCCTCTTTCTCGTTATGTGCCTTGTCCAAACCGAAGTCTTCACCAAAGTGATTTAGAGCACTGATCACAGGATAAGGGGTCATACCACCTAATGCACACAGTGACCCATTCAACATAGTATCGGACAAATCTCTTAAAACTTGAATATTTTTTGCATGATCTTTACCAGAAGTAATTTTATCCATCACCTCCACCCCACGTGTTGCACCAATACGACAAGGTGTACATTTTCCACAACTTTCGATTGAACAAAATTCGAAAGCATATCGCGCCATTTTCGCCATATCAACACTATCATCAAAAACAACAATACCGCCATGGCCCAATACCGCCCATAACTTAGCAAATGACTCATAATCAACTGGCGTATCAAATTGGCTTTCAGGTAAATAAGCCCCTAAAGGTCCACCAACTTGAACTGCCCTGATAGGTCTACCGGTTGCTGAGCCCCCACCAAAATCATAAAGCAACTCTCTCAAGGTAACACCAAATGCCAACTCAACTAAACCACCTCGCTTAATATTACCAGCCAACTGAATTGGCAATGTACCTCTTGATCGGCCCATCCCATAATCAGCATAGTACTGCGCCCCTTTATCTAAAATAATCGGCACTGTAGCTAAGCTTATGACATTATTTACGACAGTTGGTTTCCCAAACAATCCCTCAATTGCTGGAAGTGGTGGTTTAAACCTTACTAAACCACGCTTACCTTCCAAACTTTCGAGCAATGATGTTTCTTCACCACACACATAAGCCCCTGCTGCGCGACGAACTTCTAAGTGAAAACGGTGACCAGAACCACATACATCATCACCTAAATATCCAGCTGCAATTGCCTTTGAAATAGCCTCATTCAGTATATGCAACGCATGTGGGTACTCACTTCTTAAATAAATATAGCCTTGTGTTGCACCAACAGCAAGAGCGGCAATTGTCATTCCCTCTATCAATACGTATGGATCATCTTCCATCACCATACGATCTGAATAAGTTCCAGAATCTCCTTCATCTGCATTACAGACAATATACTTTTGGTCGCTCTGTGCCCCTAGTACGGTATTCCATTTAATGCCTGTTGGAAATGCCGCGCCGCCTCTTCCTCTCAAGCCAGAATCTGTCACTGCTTTGACAATCTCTTCTGGCTTCATGATCAGCGCATTCTTAAGTCCTTTATAACCATCATGCGCAAGATAATCATCCAATGAGACTGGGTCTGTAATACCAACACGGGCAAACGTTAAGCGTTGCTGATTTTTAAGATAGGGAATTTCTTCTGTCAACCCATGGAGCAGTGCATGATCACCTCCATTTAAAAAGCCGGCATCAAATAAACTAGCGACATCTTTTGGGGTTACTGGCGCATAAGCCAACCTTCCTTTTGCTGTATCAACTTCTACCATAGGCTCTAGCCAAAATAAACCACGCGAGCCATTACGGACAATGTTAAGTTTAACTCCCCGCTTATCTGCTTCTGTTTGAATCGCTTTTGCTGTTCGATCAGCGCCGAGTGATAGGGCTGTCGAATCACGTGGGATAAAAATATTAACCATTTGACACCTCACTCACCAAAGCGGACACCTGTTCAACATCAACACGGCCGTATACTTCATCATCAATCATAATTGCTGGGGAACAAGCACAATTGCCCAAACAGTAAACAGGTAGAAGTGTAATGTTACCGTCAGCGGTTGTTTCATGGTAATCCACGCCTAGCCTTGCCTTTATATCAGCCTCAAGTTTTTCTGACCCCATCGCCTGACATGATTCTGCCCTACAAACTTGCAATACATGTTTACCAATTGGATGTGTTCGAAAATGATGATAAAAGGTCACAAAACCATGCACTTCAGCAACAGAAAGTGCAAGCGCTTTAGAGATTTGTGGATAAGTTTCTTCTGGCACATAGCCAATATCATCTTGAATGGCATGTAATAATGGCATCAGTCCACCTGGAACGCCTTTATGTGCAACAATATGTGTTGTTACTTTTTCCAAATCACTGCTAGAAAGCTTGTTTTCCAATTGCATCCCCAAAATGTTTCTAAATTGTAAATATCCTGACATGATATACCTAAAACAAGTCTTGTTAAACCCTTAAAAGAGCATAGAATAACGTGTTAATTCTAAAGAATCTGCTCCACATTCAAGGTATGGATAATTTCCCAACAAAACTAATTGATCAATTCGGTAGACAAGTTGATTATATTCGCTTATCAATCACCGATCGATGTGACTTTCGCTGCCAATATTGCATGGCGGAAGATATGACATTTTTATCTCGCAATGAAGTATTAACTTTAGAGGAATGCGCTCGCATCGTTAAAGTGTTTGTTAAACTTGGCGTTACAAAAGTACGTATTACTGGTGGTGAACCCTTGGTGCGTAAAAATGCATTATGGCTGTTTAAAGAGATTGGTCAATTATCAGACTTAGAAGAGTTAGTCGTTACAACCAATGGCAGTCAATTGAGCAAACATTCAGATGCGTTAAAACAAGCAGGTGTAAAGCGCATTAATATTTCAGTTGATAGCCTTAATCCAGAGCGCTTCAAATCCATCACCCGAACTGGTGATTTAAGCAACGTGCTGGCAGGTATTGATCGCGCCATTGCAACTGGCTTTTCTGGCATCAAACTCAATACGGTTTTAATGCGAGGCATTAATGATGATGAAACCAGTGATTTAGTTCAATTTGCCATTGATAAACAGATTGATATTAGCTTTATTGAAGAGATGCCATTGGGCGATGTCAATCACGCGCGTAAAAATACTTTTGTTAGCAATACCGACACATTAAACCAGCTTAAAACTAAGTACTCACTTCATCCTAGCACAACGTCGACTGGTGGCCCTGCAAAATACTGGCAAGTGGCTGATACACAAACAAAGATTGGCTTTATCTCACCGCATAGCCATAATTTTTGCGAAAGCTGTAACCGTGTACGCATTACCTGCCAAGGTGAACTTTACCTATGTTTAGGTCAAGAAGACAAAATTGAGCTCATGCCCTTATTAAGGCAACACCCTCATGACGACACCCCATTAATCAACGCGATTATCAATAGCATGCAAATAAAACCAAAAGGGCATGACTTTGACTTACAACGTGCCACTCCAGCTGTTGTTCGATTTATGTCGCATACTGGCGGTTAATTATCCTAATGGACGCTATTTCAGCCATTATTCTTGCTGGTGGTCGAGCCTCGCGTATGGGAGGCGTCGATAAAGGACTTATTACAATCCAAAACAAGACCTTCGTACAGCATATAATGGAACGTTTAAAACCACAAGTTGATGAAATTTTGATAAATGCAAATCGTGAGATTGCACAGTATCAAAAATACAATCTGCCCGTATTTCAAGATTTAGAACCAGATTTTATTGGCCCTTTAGCTGGGTTTCAAATAGGTTTGCAGCACTGCAAGTATGATTATTTATTAACAATCCCTTGTGATTCACCATTTATACCAAACAACTTGGCAACAAGGCTAATGCAATCACTGTTAGAAAAAAAAGCAGATATTGCTGTGGCAAAAAGTGACGATTCTGCACACCCTGTTTTTTCTCTAATGAAAAAAACTGTATTGCCTTCATTAATTTCTTATTTAGCTCAAGGTGGGCGTAAAGTAAGTGCCTGGCAAAAATGTTTAGAATACATTGAGGTCGAATTTAATGATTGCAGCGAGGCTTTTATAAACCTTAATACATTTGAAGAACTAGACGCTTTAGCCTTAAAATTAGGTAATGATTAATTTACCGACTTTGGGCATCGTTGCTGCAGGCAGCAATGCAGGAAAAACCACCATTATCACTCGGCTCATCCCAGTATTTGCTGAGCATCATGTGCGCGTTTCAGTCATTAAACATGCCCACCATAAATTTGATATTGATTATCCAGGTAAAGACAGCTATAACATTCGTGAGGCCGGTGCTGTGCAAACATTGATTGCCTCAGGCAAACGATGGGCACTCATGACAGAGATGCAACGTACACAAGATGAGTGCGAAGAAGCAAATTTAGCTTCGTTACTTGCGCAATTTGATAACACTTATGCTGATTTGATTTTAGTAGAAGGCTTTAAACAAGCACAGATTCCTAAAATTGAAATCTATCGCCCTAGCTTGGGCTTACCCTTGCTAGCAAATAACGACTCTAATATTATTGCCGTGGTGAGCGATGAAGTGATTAATTGTACCCAGCCGCAGTTAGCACTTAATGACACAATGGCAATCTGTACTTTTATTATGCAATGGATAAAGCATTATCATGACTAAACCAACCTTAAACCAACTCGCCACCAATCCGAGCTGCATGGATGATTACGATCCCAATGCAATGTCGGTGCAACAAGCACGCGACTTCATTCAACAGTTTTTAGACCCGGTAACAGAAACTGAAATATTGCCAATACGCGAAAGCTTAAACCACATCCTAGCAGAAGATGTTGTGTCCCCTAGCAATGTTCCAAATTACAACAATAGCGCTATGGATGGCTTTGCTTTCAAATATAGTGAAGGCATTAAAATGATTAAAATTATCGGGACTGCTTTCGCTGGCAAGCCATTTAATGGAGAAATTAAAGCAAGCGAGTGCGTCAGAATCATGACTGGCGCTGTCATTCCAAATGGTGCTGATACCGTCGTCATGCAAGAAAAAACTGTCAACAAAGGTGAATACATTAATCTACTTGAAGCACCAAAAGCAGGTTCAAATATTCGGCTAGCGGGAGAAGACTTAAAAAAAGGCCAGCATGTATTAGTTAAAGGCCATAAAATGAATGCTGCAGATTTAGGGCTTTTAGCATCACTTGGGATAGCAGAAGTAGCAACCTACCGCCAATTAAAAGTGGCTTTTTTTAGCACTGGTGATGAATTAGTGAGTGTAGGAAGCCCATTGAAAGAAGGTCAAATATACGATAGCAATCGCTATACAATTTACGGCATGTTGCATCAATTAAATATTGAAGTTGTAGATTTAGGCGCAATTCCTGACAACCCCTCGCTACTTGAGGATACACTTTTAAAAGCAGCGCATGAAAACGATGTAGTGATTACCAGCGGCGGGGTATCGGTCGGCGAAGCTGATTACATGAAAATGTTACTTGCCAAACATGGACAAGTCATGTTCTGGAAAATAAATATGAAACCAGGTCGACCATTAGCGTATGGCAAAATTGGTCATGCGCATTATTTTGGTTTGCCAGGCAACCCTGTCTCCACCATGGTCACTTTCTATCAATTTGTAAAGCAAGCTTTATTGACATTAATGGGATGCAAAATAAAACCAACACCAATATTAAAAGTCGAGTGTGCTAATGTCATCAATAAAGCCAAAGGCCGTACAGAATTTCAGCGTGGCTATTTATATGAAGATGATGGCACGTGGAAGGTTAAAGCCCTCATAAACCAAGGGTCTGGTATTTTAAGCAGCATGAGCGAGGCAAACTGCTTCATTGTTCTGCCTGAGGAGTCCGATGGAATTGAAGCAGGGGCATTGGTTGATGTTCAATTGTTTCAAGGAACAATTTAACATAACAAATATATTGCGGCTTAATAAAACCATAATTTGAACCTACCAAACAAAGCCTAGCCATAGTATAATCAAGGGCTTAGCTTTTAAAACAAATCATTTTGGACACTTCAATTCACAACAACCAGTTTGACGGTAATGGCATCGTATGGGCAGTAACTGCTTCAATTTTGTTGCATGTACTCATTGTCATTGTTGTTCCTAATTTCGACTTTTCAAAAAAAGAAGAAGAAAGACAAGTTTTAAAAATTGAATTGCAACAACCTACGCCGCCTGCACCAGTACAGCCTGTTGCTGAGCCTTTGCCACCGATTGAGATTCCAGAGCCACCCAAACCAAAACCGATTGAAAAAAAACCAGACCCTATTATTAAACCCAAGCCTATAAAAAAAGAAGCGCCTGCGCCGATTGAAGAGCCTGAGCCGACTCCAGCACCAATGGTTGAAGAAGTGATTGCGGTTCAACCAAGCCTTGAAAGCGTACCAGAAATTGTTATTCCTCAGCCACCCCCACCTTTAGAACCCCCGCCGCCGGCGCAACCTAGTCAAGCAGATATCGATAATGCCCTTGATCGATATGGCAGCCTACTTGGCAGATCTATCGCAAAACATAAATCTTATCCTAAGATTGCAGAACGTCGCGGTTGGCAAGGCACAACTTTACTTGATCTTAAAATTGATAGTAATGGTCATGTTCTATCTGTTGCTATACGTGAAAGCAGTGGTTATGAAACATTAGATACACAGGCTTTAAAAATGGTTGAAAAAGCATCACCTTTTCCTGCGCCACCAGATGTGCTTCAAGGACGCTCATTCAATATTACTGTGCCTGTGTCTTTTAAGCTTGCGAATGGTTAACTTAACAGACATAAATCAAAAAAAACCAAAATCGCTCCGCGATTTACTTTTAATTCATGACCTTATTTTTATTGCACTCATTTTTTTAGCAGTAATGGGTGGCGTTTTTGGCATTTATCTGTGGGATAAATCAGCCAAAGAATCGCAACGCATCAATTCATTAGTGCAAGAAATTCAACAAACGCGTGGTGATTTATATCGCCAAATGAAAGAGCTCTTTGATGCGTTTCTTTTAAATGACCACAACGCCAAAGAGGAATATAAAAGTTATACAAAATCAATTTTGCAACACTTTCAAACACTTCAAAAACTCTCAGTAGGAAATGAAGAAATAAAGGCAATTTCAGACTTAAAAGAAAACTATCTTTTTTTTGCCACCAATTCACCAGACATGTTTTTACAATATCAAACAAGTCCTAATGCAGAATCTCGCAAGGCTCTTTATCAAGATATGGAAACAGGTATTTTTAGTCGTTATGAAGCCCTCACTAAACGTGCTGAGAATTTATTAACAATCAAACAAAACGAGCTTGAATATAAACTCAAAGATGCAAAACAAACGGCCATCATTATTCTCATTATCCCCATTTTATTAGCGGGTCTTTTACTAGTCATCTCACGGCTATTTTTAAAACGAGCGATTGTGATTCCAATTCATGAAATGATGATTGCTACACGAGAAATTAGCCAAGGCAACCTTCAGCATAAAGTACCTGACGCTGGTGCAGAAGAGCTCTCCTTTCTATCCAAAGAAATTAATAAAATGGCGATTGACTTAGCTGATAGTCGTGATGCATTAATCCGCACTGAAAAGCAGGCAGCACTTGGATTGTTAGTACCCATGCTTGCACATAATATTAGAAACCCCTTAGCAAGTATCAGAGCAACAGCTCAAATTATTGAAGTGCCTCCTAAAGATATTGAAATGCAAGAATCAATAGATGGTATTTTAAATACCGTGGATAGATTAGAACGATGGACAACATCATTACTAGCTTATTTACATCCAGTAAAACCAGCCTTACGAGAAGTAGCTTTTAAGAAAATAGTAAAGAGTGCGTTGGCGCCTTTGGAGCAAAAACTGAAAGAAAAAAACATTAAAATCAAACAGACCATACATCCAAAAAATCAAACTTTATTAACCGATGAACACTTACTAGAACAAGTTTTTTACAATCTTATTCTTAATGCCATTGAAGCATCACCCAAAAACAGTGAAATCGAGTTTGATGCATGCATGACGCATCAAGGGATGGAGATTAATATTTCTGATCAAGGAAGCGGCATGCCATTCACACCGCAACCTAATGCTTTAAGCCCAGGCAAATCAACAAAAAGATTTGGTACCGGCCTTGGTATCCCATTCGCTTTCAAAGCTTGCGAAGTGTTAAATGGTCGCCTCCTTTTCCAAGCTATTCATCCAAAAGGAACTAAAGTCAATTTACAGTTTCCATTGTGAATGGTCATATTTATGGCTAGTGAATTTGATACCATTTAAAATGGAAAAAGTTTCTTTCAAATATGCTTGCTTTAATGTGTATTTTTTACAACAATAGAATGTAATAGGAAAATATAAAATATGCTTAACAAAACCGTCCCAGACTTTGAATTGCCAGCAACAAGTGGCCACAACTTCAAACTATCAAATTATATCGGTAAAAATCTTATCGTTTACTTTTACCCTAAAGACTCAACACCTGGCTGTACAACGCAAGGCATGCAATTTAGAGACTTTTATGATGCATTTCAAGCAGCAGAAACTGAAATAGTTGGCATTTCACGAGACAGTCTCAAATCGCATGAAAATTTTAAAACAAAATTTAGTTTTCCATTTGAACTTCTTTCAGACACTGAAGAGCATGCCTGCAAACTATTCGACGTCATTAAAATGAAAAATATGTATGGCAAACAAGTTCGTGGCATCGAACGCAGCACCTTTATCATCGATAAAAATGGTGTTCTCATTAAGGAGTGGCGAAAAGTGAAAGTCAACGGGCATGTAGAAGAAGTATTAGCATTTATCAAAACACTCTAACCAATCACGCTTTAAAAATATCATATGACCAAAAGCAAGCAAAGCATTACAAAGCTCTTCGTATTAGATACAAATGTATTAATGCATGATCCTTCATCACTTTTTCGGTTTGAAGAGCACGATATTTTCTTACCGATGGTAACACTGGAGGAACTGGATAATAACAAAAAAGGGCTGACAGAAGTTGCGCGCAATGCGAGACAAGCAAGCCGATATTTGGAAGAAATCGTTGGCATAGAATCGGTCGACTTAGACCTTGGCTGCCCACTTTCCATTCAAGGTAATAAACATGTTTCAGGCAAACTTTTTTTGCAAACTAGTCAAGTGATGACTGATCTACCTGGTCTGGCTGGCAATAAGGCAGACAACCAAATAATCAGTGTGGTATTAAATTTACACAAACTTCATACAGGTAGAGAAGTTGTTTTAGTCAGTAAAGATATCAACATACGCATCAAAGCGCGAGCTATGGGCTTAGCAGCTGAAGATTACTTTAATGATAAAGTACTTGAAGATACCGATTTACTTTATTCTGGAAGTAAAGAACTACCTGTGGATTTTTGGGAGAACCATAGCAAGGATATGGAGTCATGGCAAGAATCTGGCAACATGTTTTATCGCATCACCGGGCCATTAGTCAATAGCTTTATTGTAAATGAGTTTATCTATTACGATTATGAAAAGCCTTTTCATGCCATAGTTAGAAAAATTGAAGATAACAGTGCCGTACTAGAAGTCATTCATGACCACACTCAAACTAAACATAACATATGGGGCATCACTGCACGTAATCGTGAGCAAAACTTTGCTTTAAACCTACTCATGGATCCTGAGATTGATTTTGTAACCTTACTGGGTCAAGCAGGTACAGGAAAAACATTACTTACATTAGCTGCTGCCTTAACTCTGACACTTGATAAAAAAGCC
>CAYGSH010000004.1:0-11795 GCA_964352515.1 uncultured Methylophilaceae bacterium
ATTGGATATTTAACATATATTCTAAACACAAGGCCCTTCGGGGCCTTTGTTATTTATATTAAAATTAAAATTGGTTAATTTATAATGATTTTCAAAATGTAAACAAAAGAGATTAAAGATGCCATTAATTCGAATAGATATAACAGAGGGTCGTACAGAAGCAGAAATTAAATGCTTAATGGACACAGTACAAGACTGTGTGATTGAAGCGTTTAAAGTGCCAGTAAAAGACCGCTATCAAATCGTGACTGAGCATAAACCAGGCAGGATGATTTTACTGGATACAGGTTTGGGGTTTGAGCGAAGTGATCAAGCCATTGTGATTCAGGTATTTACCAGCCCAAGAACGACGGTGAATAAAAACAAGTTTTACAAGTTGTTATCAGATAAGTTAACCGAATACTGTGGTTTAAAACCGCAAGATTTGTTGGTTTCCGTAATGACCAATACGGATGTGGATTGGAGTTTTGGTTTTGGTGAAACACAATATTTAACCGGTAAATTATAATCACTTTATCTTAATACCACTTAAAACAAGCTTTCTTTACGCTGCAAAACGAAGCAATGTTGTATAGTATCTGAATGAATAATTCTTAATGTTTTAAGGTTAACCATGAAAATACAAAGCTTGGAAACCATCTTAAATAACATGGTCTCAAAACTAAGCCATATATTTACCCAGCCAGAAACCTATAGTCAAATTGGAACAATCATCGTTATCTATATTGTTGCTTACTATGTTACTGGTCGTTTACGTAAGCACCTTCCTTTTTTAAGTACAACATCATCAAAAGACACAAATACGCCCGTTGGGATGGATCTTGCAGGCAAAGTGCTATTCCCGATAATAGCGATTATTTTATTAGAAATATCCGTTGAATTTAGCCGTTATGTGCTTGAAGATGGCTGGGTGATGAAGTTTGCATTAGCAACTGCTGTTTTAATCTTTATCAATTCGGTTATTAACTTATTAGTAAAACAACCCGCATTAGTCATCGTATTTCGATGGATAGGTATGCCGATTATCTTTTTCCATTTCACTGGTGTGTTAGATGACGTCATAAAAGTATTAGATGCGATGGCAGTTCAAGTTGGTGACATTCGAGTATCAGTATATGGTTTTTTAAGGATATTTATTGTTGGTTCTTTGTTATTTTGGCTTGGAAGAGTATCAAATAGAACAGGCCAAAACCTGATTCGAAACCATGAATCGCTAGATGTAAAAACCAAAGAATTGTTTGCCAAACTATATGAAATCATTTTAATTTTTGTTGTTATATTACTGCTTCTAAAAGTCATGGGTATTAACTTGACAGCACTCGCTGTTTTTGGTGGTGCTGTTGGTGTTGGTTTGGGTTTTGGTTTGCAAGCCATTGCATCAAACTTTATTTCTGGTGTGATTATTATTATCGATAAATCGTTATCGGTGGGTGACCATGTAGAGCTAGAAGATGGTAAAGCAGGCGTTGTAACGCAGTTGAATATGCGCTCGACAACATTGGAGACTTTTGATGGTAAAGATATTGTGGTGCCAAACGAAAAATTTATTACCAGCATCTTTACCAATTGGACTCATAAAAATAAAAAGCAACGTTATCGTGTAGACTTTTCAGTTTCTTACAACACAGATGTGCGCAATACGGTGGCGTTGATTAAAAAAGCGGTTGCAGCGCACCCGCAAGTGTTTAGTGGTGAGGATTATGCTATTGAAGAACAGCCTGACTGCGAGATTGCTAGTTTTGGTGATAATGGCATTAATATGTTTGTTGAGTTTTGGATGGAAGGAATCGACGATGGTAAGAATCGAGTGGGTGGCGATTTGTATTTGATTATTTTAGAAACCTTACAACAAAATGGTATTGAGATACCGTTTCCGCAACGTGATGTGCGGATTATTGATACGAGTAAAAACACAAGTAATAGCAACTAAGCATTACATTGGACGTTATTACTTGTCATTGTGACAATCAAGAGACTGTATTAAATCAAATTTTTTTAAAATGGAACCCTTTTTCACATGCGTAAACCTGTTGTTATTGGTAACTGGAAGTTAAACGGCGGTTTAGCTGAAAATAAAACGCGTTTACTTGAACTGGTAAAGACCTTAAGTTATCAGCGTTATGTCGATATTGGTGTTTGTTTACCTTATCCCTATTTATTTCAAGCACAACAATTGCTGGCCAACACGTCGATTATGTGGGGCGCTCAAAATGTCAGTCAATATACACAAGGTGCTTATACTGCCTGTGTATCCGCTGAGATGTTAGCTGATTTTGGTTGTAAGATTGTGATTATTGGTCATTCCGAAAGACGTCTTTATAGTGCGGAAAATAGCGAAAAAGCAATCATGAGAATAAAAAGAGCAATGGATGCAGGCATTACCCCTATTTATTGTATTGGTGAATCTAAAAAAGAGCATGAAGCTGGACTTGCTAAAGAAGTAATAGCAGATCAGTTACATGCGTTGTTTGAATGTCATGATGTAACCCTTAATATGGATGGATTAATCATTGCGTATGAACCTGTTTGGGCAATTGGTACGGATCAAGCCGCGACTCCAAACCAAGCACAAACTATTCATACGTTTATCCGAAGTTTAATTGCAAAACATGATCAAGTATTAGCAGAAAATACACGCATTATTTATGGTGGTAGCTTAACACCAGATAATGCCAGTGCTTTATTTTATATGCCAGATATTGATGGTGGCTTGGTTGGTAGAGCCTCATTAAATGCAGATGCTTTTGCAGATATTTGTGGTGCGGCAGCAAACGCTTAGAATGCATCAAACTAATGCATAAAGTGCTTGTGATTGGTTATGTTTGGCCTGAACCAAACTCTTCTGCAGCTGGTTATCAAATGCTATCAATTTTGCGAGTGTATAAACAGCAAGGTTGGCAAGTAACCTTTGCAACACCAGCTGCGCAGACAGACCATATGGTTGACTTAGCAGCTGAAGGTATCGCTAGCAACGCAATTGAGCTGAACAGTCATTGTTTTGATGAATATTTGCTGCAATTACAACCAGATATTGTGCATTTTGACCGTTTTATGATGGAAGAACAATTTGGTTGGCGAGTTGATCAATATGCACCAAATGCGCTTAAGATTCTTGATACGGTGGATATACAATGTTTACGCCATGCAAGGCATGAAGCATTAAAAGCTAACCGAGACTTAATGCAACAGGATTTAATGAGTGAGTTGGCAAAACGTGAGGTTGCGGCAATTTTAAGGTGTGATATTGCATTGATAATTTCAGCGTATGAAATGCAGTTATTAGTCGAGCAGTTTAATGTGAGCGCAAGTATATTGCACTATTTACCATTTATGGTGGATTTAAGCACCCTACCTAAAGCCACAAAAACATTTGAACAACGGCAACATTTTATGACCATCGGTAATTTTAGACATGCGCCTAATTGGGATGCTGTGTTGTACTTACAATCGATTTGGCCTTTGATTAGAAAAAAATTACCTTCAGCAGAGCTGCATATATATGGATCTTATCCACCGCCAAAAGCTGTTGCATTGAACAATTCAAAAACAGGTTTTTTAATAAAAGGTTGGGCTGAATCTGCAATAAAAGTAACAGAAAATGCAAGGGTTAGTTTAGCCCCTTTACGCTTTGGTGCTGGCCTTAAAGGCAAACTACTTGATGCAATGATGATGAAGACGCCCAGCGTAACAACCATGATTGGTGCAGAAGGCATGCAATTGCCAGAATCCCCATGGCCAGGTGAAGTCACTGATAGTATTGAAAGCTTTGCTAATGCTGCAGTTAACCTATATCAAGACAAACAGGTTTGGGAAAAGGCAAGCAATCTTGCACATACACATGTGGCACAAAAATTTGACGCAATGGTATTTAGTCAAGCTTTCATAAAAAAGATAGTAAAAATAAAAGAAAATTTAACACAACATCGATTGAATAATTTTACTGGGGCAATGCTCAAACATCACACCATGACCAGTACTAAATATTTATCTCAGTGGATTATGGAAAAGAATAAATAGTTAGCTAAGTAAAAGTAAGATAAATATGCTACAACCCTATTTTTTTACAAAGATTACCAAAACCCCCTTATTCTTGATTATTTATTACCTGTAGATAGCCATTCAGCTTTTAGTAATCGATCATGCCGATCAGTTGTTAAACGCTTAATAAATGTACAGTTCTGTGTATGAATGGTTACACCTCTGTCACGTGTGACATAACCAATAATATGATCAGGGAAAACAGGCTTACAGCATTTTGCAATGTTACTTTGCAGATTGCCCAAACCTTCAAGAGTCACCTGTGTTGAAGGTATGCTAGTTAGTGTTTTTTGTGCGCGCGCTGGATTAAAACGATCAATGGGTTTTTGCGTAACAAGCTCTTGAATGGCGGTTGCAATTTGGTGCTCGCTTACATCACCACGCCCGACATTAATTAACAAATCTTCTAATTGCTTGAAGCGTAGTTTTTGTGCAATTTTTTCTTGATTAATGGTACCAACACCAGCACGATGCAATTCTTTATCTAATTTGTTTCGACCAAGAGCAATGTACTCCTCTTCATTTTCATGTCTAAACCAGTGGCGTACTTTAGCTCGAGCACTATTGGTTTTTAAGTAACCAAGCGATGGTCTCAGCCAATCTTGACTTGGTGCGCCAACTTTATGCGTTAGGATTTCAACGTGCTGCGCATTTTGCAATTTGTAATTAAGCGGCACAATATAACCATCGACTTTAGCGCCACGTGTGCGGTGGCCTAAATTAGTATGTAATGCATAAGCAAAATCAATGGGTGTTGCATCTTTTGGTAAATCAATCACTCTACCTTGGGGGGTAAAAACATATACATTCTCTTGAAATAACTCAGTATTAAACTGTGTGAGCAAATCTTCATGATCGGTTGAAGTTTCTTTCCACGCTAATATTTGTCGAAGTAAAGCAATTTTTTCATCAAGCGCAGCATCGGTTTTACCACCTTCTTTGTAGCGCCAGTGCGCAGCAACACCAAGTTCAGAATACGCATGCATTTCATGGGTGCGGATTTGAATTTCTAAAGCTAAACCTTCAGGGCCTATTACCGCCGTGTGTAATGAGCGATAGTTATTACTTTTTGGTCGTGCAATATAATCATCAAATTCACCTGCAATAGGTTCCCAAATGGATTGAACAAGGCTTAGCACGGAATAACAATCTTCAACACTTTCAACCAAAATCCTAACTGCTCGCACATCATACAACTGGTTAAACGAAAGTTGTTTACGACGCATTTTATTGATGATGCTATAGATGTGTTTAGGTCGCCCACTAACTTCAGCTTTAATGCCTGTTTTGAGTAATTGCTGTTTAAGCAGCTGTTCTACATTGTTAATGTATTTTTCTCGGTCAAGTCGACGAGAATCTAATTGTTTGGCTACTTCTTTATATAGTTTTGTTTCTAAATAGCGAACCGATAAATCTTCCATTTCCCACTTAAGCTGCCAAACACCTAATCGATTAGCTAGTGGGGCGTAAACCCCTTGAATTTCATGCGCAACGCGCTGTTGTTGCATAGTATCAGCATTGCTGAGACTTCTGAGTGTTTGGGTACGCTCTGCCAATTTAATTAACACCACGCGAATATCTTGCACCATGGCTAACAACATTTTGCGCAAACTTTCAATTTGCTTATTTTGTTGGTCTTTATCTTTTTGGTTTTGTGTATCCAGTGTGCTGAATGCTTGTACTTGATTAATTTGCATTAATCCAGCCACCAAGTTTTTAATGTTCTCTCCAAACCTTAGTTTGAGTGTTTCTTGCCAATTATCGATATAGTTTGGCGTTTCATACAAAATGGTTGCTGCAATAGCTTCTGCATCAAGGTTTAAACTAATCAGAATAGCAGCAGTCCCTGTTGCATGTTGCAACAAGGGTATGCCAGTAAATTCAGTATGATTGTCATAAGCCAAGCTAGCCAATTCGCAAGCTTGGTTGATTAACTCAACTTCTGTTACAGCGTAATGTTTTGATAACGATGCTATCCATGCTTGGGTATTATTATCCGTTAAAGCAGGAATCTGTAATGCACTAGAGCCATGGATCATATGCGATTAATCTTGAATTCTAAAACCCACTTTAATCGTTACTTGATAGTGCGCAATTTTGCCATCGACAAGATGACCTCTGGTTTCGACTACTTCAAACCAATCCATATTTTTAATGGATTTTGCTGCTTTTGCAATCGCATTTTGAATAGCATCATCTGTACCGATAGTAGAGCTACCAACCAACTCAATTTTTTTATAAGTATGTGGTGTAGACATAGTATTCTCCTCAATTAATCAAAAAAAGTGTAGTAATGTAATCATCTACTTTTTAAAGCCAGATGACCAGCCTAATTTTATTCAATAATCTGCAATGGTTTAACCTTAAGTGTTTGCATCCCATGATATGCTGTCGGCTTTTAATTAAACATGATTTAAGCTATGACGACTAATACAAAAGAAACCTTTATTCCAAGCAAAGATGCTTCTCTCGAATCATCGATTGCAACTTTGCAATCAAAGTTGCTAGCACTTGATATTCATGTAGAAGAAAAGTCATGGCTAAATGAAGTAGAAGGTATTTGGTCGGTTCATGTGATTAATCGCGATTGCCCAAGATTATTTACCAATGGTAAAGGTGCCTCTCAATTAGCGGCACGTGCCAGTGCACTTGGTGAGTATTTTGAGCGGCTCGGGACCAATTACTTATGGACAGATTTTTACCTTGGTGAAAAGATTGCCAACGCAGCATTTGTTCATTATCCAAATGAAAAATGGTTTGCAGTTGAAGGCGATGCATGGCCTGTTGATATTTTAACGCCCGAGCTACAACAGTTTTATAATCCAGAAGGCAGTGTAACAGCAAGTCAACTTATTGATTTAAACTCCGGTAATCAAGCTCGAGGCATTTGCGCGATTCCATATACGCGATTACGCGATGGTAAAACAGTATTTTTCCCAGTTAATTTAATTGGTAATATTTATGTGAGTAACGGCATGAGTGCGGGTAATACCATCAAGGAAGCTCGTACCCAAGCACTAGCTGAAATTTTTGAGCGTAATATTAAGAATAAAATCATTGCAGAAGGAATATGCTTGCCAGATGTGCCGGAAGAAGTGATTGCTCGCTATCCGCGTATTGCAGCAGGTATAAAAGGATTACGTGATGCTGGCTATGGTATCTTGGTGAAAGATGCATCACTTGGCGGTCAATATCCAGTCATGAATGTCACTTTGTTACACCCTGATGATCAGGGCTGTTTTGCAAGCTTTGGCGCGCATCCACGTTTTGAAGTGGCATTAGAACGTTCACTCACTGAGTTGATACAAGGGCGTGCTTTAGATAGCTTAACAGGCTTTGTAAAACCGGGGTTTGATATGGAAGAAATTGCAGATCCACAAAACTTAGAAATTCATTTTGTTGATTCGAGTGGTGTCATCAGTTGGGAGTTTTTGCGCAATACACCAGACTATCACTTTGTGGATTGGAATTTTGGCACTACAACAGAGGAAGATTATCTGTGGAGTGTAAATAAGATTCAGGAAAGCGGCCACGATTTATATATTGCAGACTTTGAGCACTTAGGGGTATATGCCTGCCGAATTTTTGTACCTGGCATGAGTGAGATATATCCAGTAGAGGAGTTAGAGTGGCAAAACAATTCAGTTGGCAATCAAGTGAGACCTTATGTGCAGCGATTACAAGCATTAACCACAGAAGAATCAGCAGAATTATTAGATATTTTATTAAATGTGAATTTTCAAGATGATTTACATGTATATATTTTGATTGGTTTATGTGTGGATGCGAATACACCTTGGCAAGATTTACGCATAGGTGAATTGAAAACCTTAGCTGCAATTGCTGCGGGGGATGCAGATGAAATTTTGGATGGTTGCGAATGGATTGCACAAATCAATGACATACCAAACGCCCGTCTTAAAGTTTATAGCTGCATTGCAGATCTTGTACAAATTGCGCAAGATACTATTAGTGGAGACATTAGTTTATTTGAAGCTAATTTAGCATTAATGTATGGCGAAGCAACTTTCCAACAAGCGCTGAGCTTATTTAATCAAGAAACACAGTATTTAGGCTTGAATGATTTAGGCAACAATTATGAGGGTAGTAAGATGCATCAACAACTATTAGCTGCCTATGAAAAAGTAAGAGCACCGCAATATAAATAACGATTGAAACAAATAGATGTGAAGCCACTCAATACAAAATTAGCGTTACATCCACGAAACAAACATCGCCAACGTTACAACTTTGATCAACTTATTCAAGCATGTCCTAGTTTGGCGGCATTTGTAAAATTAAACCAATATCATGATGCTTCTATTGATTTTTCTAATGCCAATGCAGTAAAAGCGCTTAATCAAGCGCTATTAAAGCAGTTTTACCATGTGCATTTTTGGGATATTCCCAAACATTATCTTTGTCCACCGATACCAGGACGTGCTGATTATATTCATTATTTAGCAGATTTATTGGCAGCAAGTAAAGATCAAGTATCATTAGTGCATGTATTAGATATAGGCGTAGGGGCCAATGTCATTTATCCTCTAATAGGCCATCGAGAATATGGTTGGCAATTTGTAGGGACAGATATTGATGAAAACGCAATTAATAACGCGCAGCAAATTATTGATGCTAATCAACTCAGTGATGCAATCACCTTAAGACTGCAATCCAAAAGCAATGCTATTTTTAAAGGGATAATTCAAACAGGTGAGTACTTTGATATCACCATGTGCAACCCACCTTTTCATGCATCATTGGCAGATGCGCAAGCAGGAACACAACGTAAATGGCGCGCTTTAAGCAAAGCCAATATCCAATTAAAAGCAAACAAACAAGCAGTTAAACTAAATTTTGGTGGTAAAAGTCATGAGCTTTACTGTAAAGGAGGAGAGGAAGCATTTATCATCAACATGATTAATGAGAGTAAACATTTTGCAAAGCAATGCAATTGGTTTAGTACACTCATTTCAAAAGCATCAACCTTACCAAATATTTACCGCGAACTAAAAAAAATAGGTGTGCATCAAGTAAAAACGATAGCTATGCAACAAGGACAAAAGCAAAGTCGAATTGTGGCTTGGTCTTTTAGATGAACTTAAACGCCACTATGGTTTTCACAATAAGTATTGCATTCGTAAAATTATTGTTCACTATATCTATTAGTTATTTCATATATTAGAATCTAAAATAATATGGCAAACATAAAAAAAACATTATTAATTGGTGGTGCTGGTTTTATTGGCGCTCATATGGTTCCTTTGCTTAATGAAGCAGGAAGAGACGTGACTATTGTTGGGCGATCAAATGAAATAACACGTAAAATTGATGGTGATTTTGAATATAAAAAAGGAGATTTTGGATCTCTTGATTTCATTAAACCGCTGCTTGAGTCTCATGACGAGATTGTGCATATGGCTTATGCTTCTGTACCCAACACTTCTTTTAATAATCCTTTGGGAGATCTGCAAGATAACTTAATTCCATCTGTTCAATTGTTTATTGAAATAGCTAAACTTGGCAAAAAACTAATCTTACTTTCTTCTGGTGGAACGGTTTATGGAGAGCAAAAAAATAAAAAAACCAAAGAAGGTGAAAACAAACGACCGATTTCCCCATATGGCGTTACAAAAGTTACTTTAGAGAATTATGCATTTTTGTATGGCGTCACTCATGATTTAAATACAGTCATTATTAGACCATCAAATGCGTATGGTGTTGGACAAGTAGCATTTGCAGGACAAGGCTTCATTGCAACAGCAGTACAGAGCGCAAAGTTAAATAAACCTATTCAAATCTATGGTGAAGTTGGTACTATTCGTGATTATATTTACGTAACAGATTTAGCCTCGGGCATTGTCAATGTGATAAACAAATGCAAGTCTAATACTGCTTATAATATAGCAACGGGTGTTGGATATTCCAATCTTGATATCGTTATGATATTAAATAAGATACTGAAAAAATACGACACACAATTAAGTGTTAATCATTTACCAGAAAGACCGTTTGATGTGAAGTCAAATATCTTAGATATTAGTAAAATTCAGCGTTTAACAAATTGGCATCCTGTGATTGATATTGAAAACGGGATAGAGAAAATTGTGAATGAAGTATTCCAATCTTAAATAGTTTAATCCTAATTTTTTTATGAGGCGATAGTAACTTTTTCAATCAGCTTTATCCAAAAACCTATTATTCTCATTCATTCATAGTTGATTTATGTAATTAATAAAATTAATCATTCAGAGTGAATGTTTAAATCCATAGTTTGTCGATTATTTAGTGTGGATTATTGATTTAAGTCAAAAATTTGAATGTGCTCATCATTTAAGATTAATTTTTATTTATAAAGCTTTAAAGACTATTAAGGAATATGATACAAATCATATGCAAACCGAAGTAATAAAATCTTTGAATATTGCAGAACATGTTGGTCATCACGTAAATAACAACATGATTGGCTTAGATGAGCCTGAAGAATGGTCAAGTTTTAGTAGATTAGTTGGTGATAAAACCAATGAGTGGGAATCTCACTTGGCTGTTGAGGGTATGCATTGTGCCTCTTGTGCGTTGAATGTTGAGAAGGCTGTAAAAACTATACCTGGTGTAATTAGCGCAGATGTTAATGCAACCAGTGGGCGTGCACGTTTAGTTTGGTCATCACTTGTAACTAAACCTTCTACCTGGATGAACGCAATCAATGAAGCAGGTTACCAAGCGTTGCCTGCTGCCGATGCTTTAATGCAAGATAAAAGACGACAAAATCAACGGCGTATGTTGTGGCGTCTTTTGGTTGCAGGCTTTTGCATGTTACAAGTGATGATGTATAGCATGCCTGCTTATTATGCTAGCCCAGGCGAGATGTCAAAAGACACTTTAAATTTATTACGCTGGGCTTCTTGGGTATTAACCTTGCCTGTGATGTTTTTCTCAAGTGGACCTTTCTTTCAAAATGCGCTAAATGACATTATACAACGTCAAATTAGTATGGATTTTCCAGTTTCATTAGGCATTTTAATCGCTTTTTTAGTCAGTTCCGCAGCTACTTTTGATCCTAATGGTTGGTGGGGTTCTGAAGTATATTTTGACTCATTAACTATGCTGGTATTTTTTCTATTAACAGGTCGTTGGATAGAGTTACGCATGCGAGATAAAACAGCAGGTTCTTTAGATGTTTTGATGCGTCGTTTACCCAACACTATTGAACGCGAGAAAGAAAATGGTGATTTTGAGCGTGTTGCTGTAAGACGATTAATGGTAGGTGATGTAGTGCGTGTTTTGCCAGGTGAAGCTTTTCCAGCAGATGGGATCATTACGTTAGGGAGTACGAATGCTGACGAGTCATTGTTAACCGGTGAATCAAAGGCGGTGCCAAAATCAATTGGGCAAGAAGTGATTGCAGGTAGTCATAACTTAAGTTCAGCAGTTAACGTGCTGATTAATAAAATTGGCGATTCAACACGCTATGCGCAAATTGTTGCCTTAATGGAACGTGCCTCTGTTGAAAAACCACGTTTAGCGATTTTAGCTGATCGTATTGCCCAACCATTTTTATTATTTGTTTTATTTGCAGCTGCTGGCACTGCATTATATTTCTGGCATGTTGATCCTAGTCGTGCATTGATGACGGCAGTTGCAGTATTGATTGTTACTTGCCCATGTGCATTATCTTTAGCGACACCAGCCGCAATGTTAACCATCTCTGGCAAGTTAGCGCGGGCTGGCATACTTGTTCGTAAAATGCAGGCCTT
>CAYGSH010000004.1:11895-32619 GCA_964352515.1 uncultured Methylophilaceae bacterium
CCATCTCTGGCAAGTTAGCGCGGGCTGGCATACTTGTTCGTAAAATGCAGGCCTTAGAAGCATTGACTGATATTGATACGGTAGTTTTTGATAAAACGGGTACATTGTCGTTAGATTGTATGAAGATTGCCAATGTCATCACTTATGGCAGCATTACTGAAGCGCAGGCCTTACAAATGGCTAGCGCAATGGCAAAACATTCACTTCATCCTATATCTCGTGCATTAGTATTAGCTTCAAATCAGTCACAAGACAATCCTTATGCTATTCATCATGTGCAAGAGTTATCTGGTGCTGGTTTGACGGCAGAATCTAATTTTGGTTTGTTGAAACTAGGAAACAAAGCGTTTTGTGAGATAACAGAGTTGGATGAAAAAGACGTTGAACATTCAATCGTATATTTGGTTTCCGATAAGACTCGATTAGCTAGTTTTGAAGTAGAAGAGTCAATTAAATTAGAAGCTGCGGAAACTGTGAGGGAAGTCACCAAACAAGGCTTACAGGTTGAAGTATTATCTGGTGATAAGTTAAGTTCAGTTAAACGCGTAGCTGATATTGTGGGCATTAAGCATATTTACGGTGATTGTAGTCCACAAGATAAGTTAGCGCATATTCAAGCTTTAAAACAAAAAGGACATAAAGTATTAATGGTCGGTGATGGTTTAAATGATGGGCCAGTATTAGCGAGCTCACATGTGTCAATTGCAATGGGCCATGCAGTGCCATTAGCGCAATCACAATCTGATTTTGTGGTGATGCAAGGTGATCTTTCTATGGTAACGAATTTGATTTCTGAAGCTCAGCGCACCATGCGGATTGTGAAACAGAATTTAACTTGGGCAGCAACTTACAATGTGATTTGTGTTCCCCTTGCTATTGCTGGTATGTTACCAGCTTGGTTAGCAGGCTTAGGGATGGCGATGAGTTCATTGCTAGTGATTTTGAACGCGGCACGGCTTGCAAAAACAAATAAACAAAAGGCGTAACAATAGTATGGATATTCTTTTTTTGCTCATTCCTTTATCCGTAATTTTAGTACTCATGATTTTGGGTGGATTATGGTGGGCAATTAATTCAGGCCAATTTGAAGATATTGAAGAAGAAGGTACGCGCATTTTGCAAGAAGATTGATTTGTATCAAATCGAAGTAAAGGGATTATTAGCATAATCTCATCAGTAATTAGAAAAAAGGACTATAAAAATGCAAACTTTGGGAAGTAAATCGTTAACCTACAGCGATACTGCAGTTAGGCAGTTTTCGATTATGGCTGTTGTTTGGGGTGTGGTTGGTATGATGGTTGGGGTAATAATTGCAGCTCAACTTGTCTGGCCGGAACTTAATTTAGGTCTGCCATGGACTAGTTTTGGTCGTTTACGTCCATTGCATACCAATGCGGTTATTTTTGCTTTTGGTGGCTGTACCTTATTCGCGACAGCGTACTACGTTGTTCAACGAACCAGCCAAGTCAGTTTATTTATGCCCAAATTAGCGGCCTTTACATTTTGGGGTTGGCAATTAGTGATTCTGTCCGCTGCTATTTCACTTCCATTAGGGTATACACAAAGTAAAGAATATGCTGAACTAGAATGGCCTATTGATATATTAATTGCTATTGTTTGGGTATCTTTTGCTATTGTATTTTTTGGCACTATCGCCAAACGCAAGGTAAAGCATATTTATGTTGCAAACTGGTTTTTTGGCGCATTTATTTTGGCAGTCGCATTACTGCATATTGTGAATAGTGCGGCAATTCCTGTGACTTTTATGAAGTCTTATTCAGCTTACGCTGGTGTACAAGATGCCATGGTGCAATGGTGGTATGGCCATAATGCAGTTGGTTTCTTTTTAACAGCTGGTTTTTTGGGCATTATGTATTACTTTGTGCCAAAGCAAGCTGAACGTCCTGTGTATTCCTACAGCTTATCAATCGTGCACTTTTGGGCATTAATTTTTACTTATATGTGGGCAGGTCCGCATCATCTTCATTACACAGCCTTACCTGATTGGACACAATCTTTAGGAATGGTGTTCTCACTTATTTTGTTAGCACCTAGTTGGGGCGGTATGATTAACGGCATGATGACCTTGTCTGGTGCATGGCATAAATTGCGTACAGACCCAATTTTACGTTTTATGATTGTTTCATTGTCTTTCTATGGCATGAGTACATTTGAAGGGCCAATGATGGCAATTAAAACCGTTAATTCACTATCTCATTATACGGATTGGACCATTGGTCACGTGCACTCAGGTGCATTGGGATGGGTGGGCTTGGTTTCAATGGGGGCGATTTATCATCTAATCCCACGCTTATTTGGTAAAAATGAAATGCACAGTATCAAAGCAATTGAAGTGCACTTTTGGATGGCAACGATTGGTATTGTGCTTTACATCGCTGCACTGTGGATATCAGGTGTGATGGAAGGATTAATGTGGCGAGCAATCAATGCAGATGGCACATTAGCTTATACGTTTGTTGAGAGCGTTAAAGCAAAATTTCCATACTACTTTATCCGTTTATTAGGTGGTACTTTATATCTTGGCGGTATGTTGGTCATGCTTTGGAATGTGCTTAAAACAGCAATGAGTGGAAAAGCAGCAATTGCTAGCATTCCATCAGTAGCATCTCACGTTTAAGGAAAGAGTTATGTCAGATTTAGATAAAAATAAGCAAGGTTTCAGTCACGAAAAAATTGAGACTAACAACTTTTTAATGATAGTACTCATTTTGGTTGTGATTTCGATTGGTGGCTTAGTGGAAATTGTCCCTTTGTTTTTCCAAAAATCTACTACAGAACCGATTAAAGGTTTAGAGCCTTATAGTGCGTTGCAACTTGTGGGCCGAGATATTTATCAACGTGAAGGTTGTTATAACTGTCACTCTCAAATGATACGTCCATTAAGAGCAGAAACACTGCGGTATGGACATTACTCTGTAGCAGGTGAGTTTGTTTATGATCACCCGTTCCAATGGGGTAGTAAGAGAACAGGTCCCGATTTACATCGTGTTGGTGGCAAATACAATGATGAATGGCACCGGATACACTTAATAAACCCGCGTGATTTAGTACCAGAATCAATCATGCCTGCGTACCCATGGTTAGCAGATGCCCCAGTGAACAAAGAAATTGCAAAAAATATGGAAGCTTTGCGTAAAGTGGGCGTTCCTTATAGTGATGAGCAAATTAAGAATGCACCCAGTGAGTTAGAAGGTAAAACAGAAATGGATGCGCTTATAGCTTATATGCAAGTGCTAGGCATTCACTTAAAGTAAGGAGGATAAGATGGATATTAATACATTAAGAGTTTTAGTGACACTACTCAGTTTTATCGTCTTTATAGGTATCGTCGTTTGGGTATTGCGTCATCGCCAAACTGGGGAATTTGATGAGGCGGCCAACCTGCCTTTTGAAGAGAAATAAAAGGAAATTAAAATGAGTGATTTTATAAATAATTTTTGGCCATATTTCATCGCAATTATCACGATTGTGGGTATCTTGGCTTGTGCCTTATTACTTTGGTTAACCAGTTCAATGAAGATTACGAGCCAAAATGGTGATAATACAAGTGGGCATGTATGGGATGAAAACCTTACAGAAATGAATAATCCATTGCCACGATGGTGGGTATGGTTATTCATTTTGACCATTATTTTTGGATTTGTTTATCTAGCTGTTTTCCCTGGTTTAGCTACTTATGGGGGATCAAAAGGCTGGACGCAAGAAAACCAATATGAGGCAGAAGTAGCTGAAGCAAACGAAGCACTCAAACCAATTTATGCAAAATTTGTTGATATGCCAATTGAAGGTTTAGCCACACTGCCTGTTGCGAAATCAATTGGTGAGCGCTTATATATGAACAATTGTGCGCAATGTCATGCATCAGACGCACAAGGTAGCAGAGGCTTTCCAAATCTAACAGATAATGATTGGCTGCATGGTGGTAGCCCTGAAAAAATACAAGAAACCATTACTAATGGCCGTAATGCAATGATGCCACCTATGGGGGCAATTGTGGGTAACGATGAAGATATTAAAAATTTGGCAAACTATGTGCTCAGTCTTTCTGGCAGCATGACAGACCCTGCAAGAGCGGGCCTTGGAAAAGCTAAGTTTGCAGCATGTGCAGCTTGTCATGGTGAAGATGGTAAAGGAAATCAAGCGTTAGGCGCACCAAATTTAACAGATAATATTTGGTTGCATGGTGCAGGCGAAGCAGCCATTATTGATCGTATTAAAAACGGTAAGGTTAATCAAATGCCAGCACAAAAAGATAAATTAACACCAGAGCAAATCAAAGTACTAGCAGCTTATATCTGGGGTATATCTAATACGGCTGAAGAAGAATAGTATTGTTTTGAACAAAAGAAAGCTGTGAACAATGGATCAAGGCAATAAAGTAGTTGCCAGTCAAAATACCACCTCTGCGCAAGAGGTGGTAATTCAATTATATAAAGCTGAGGATAAAATTTATCCGCGCAGTATTTTTGGGTATTTTGCTAAATGGCGATGGCTAATGATTTGGCTAACTCAATTATTTTTTTATGGTGTACCTTGGTTGCAGTGGGGTCAACGGCAAGCTTTATTATTTGACTTAGAAGGTAAGCGTTTTTATATTTTCAAATTAATTTTGTATCCACAAGATTTAATCTATCTCACTGCAATTCTTATTATTTCAGCTTTATCGTTATTTTTATTTACAGCCATCGCTGGTAGGTTATGGTGCGGCTATACTTGTCCGCAAACTGTCTATACTGAAATTTTTCTTTGGATAGAACGAACAATAGAAGGGGATCGCGCAAAAAGAATGAAGTTAGATGCTGGTGCAATGTCAGCAGAAAAATTTATCCGTAAATTCTCTAAACATTTTGTGTGGATTGCTTTAGCAGCTTGGACAGGATTTACCTTTGTTGGATATTTCACGCCAATTAGAACATTATTTTCGGATATCACTCAATTTAGTGTTAGCCCATGGAATCTATTTTGGGTTATTTTTTATGGCTTTGCTACTTATGGTAATGCGGGCTTTATGCGAGAGCAAGTCTGTAAATACATGTGTCCTTATGCACGCTTTCAAAGTGCCATGTTTGATGACGATACCTTAATTGTCACTTATGATGAAGCGCGTGGAGAACCTCGAGGTGCGGGCTCTCGTAAAAATACTGAAAAAACAGAATCATTAGGTTCTTGTATTGATTGTAGCTTATGCGTCCAGGTGTGCCCAACTGGTATCGATATACGTGATGGCTTGCAATATGAGTGTATTGGTTGTGGTTTGTGCGCAGATGTCTGCGATAGCGTTATGGATAAAGTCGGTGATGCACGTGGGTTGATTAAGTATGCAACGCAAAATGCAGTTAATAATAACTGGACAAAAAGTCAAACAATGAAGCGCATTCTTAGACCACGTGTTTTGATTTATGCAACCATTCTTAGCTTTTTGGTGATTGGTTTGATAACTAGTTTGTGGTTTAGAACACCGTTCAAAGTTGATATTATTCGTGACAGAACAGTGATGGCAAGATTAGTTTCAGGCGGTATGATAGAAAATGTTTATCGGATGCAAATCATGAACGCTACTGAGGAAGTGCACGCGTTTCGATTGGGTGTGAGTGGTATAGACGGACTGCAAATTGGTATTGGTAAAACGAAAAAAAATAAATTGATTAATGTTGCACCTGCAGAAGCAAGATGGGTTGTTGTACATGTATCAGTGCCAGATGGCACAGTTAGCCCAGGATCTCATCAAATTAATTTTGAAATCGAATCAATAGATAGCAAAGAAAAACTGCAAGAAAAAACGAAATTTTTAGTTTCAAACTAATGTATTGCTCTAAAATATAGAAAGCAGAGACAGACATGGAAGTAAAAAAAGCGGGGCCTTGGTGGAAATATGGGTATGTATGGTTAGTAATTGCAGGGCCCGTTGTGGTGATACTCGCTTCATTTGTAACCTTATACTTTGCAATTAAAACACCAGATCCAGTCATTGAAAATTATTATGTTAAAGGCATGGAAATTAATAAAACCCTTGAATTAGAAGAAGCATTAGCGCCAGCAATGAAGGCACGTAATCATGCACAGACTGGGGTTAAAATGGTGCCAAAAAATTAAGGGCTAATATGCACTTTAATGTTATTTTGCGAAATACGATTTGCAACTTTTTCTAGCCATTCGAATGGTAGTTGTGAAAGTCTAAATGCCTCAGGCTGCATAGATTGACGTGCAATCCCATATATATAAATACCTTGAATCAAATCTTTAACTGTTGAAATCTGTTGAATATAAGCTGTTATTTCATCCTCTGAAGGTGGAAAATTATCAATGGCAAAAAAGCAGGTTTGTATAAAAGTAGGGCATGCTTCAGCGCATAATGTAAGTCGTTTAATATGGCTATCTTCACTCAAGTTAACATCATTAATCTGTAAAATTCTAGCGCTGGTACCAGCATCTAATTTAAACCATACTTCACCATTATATTCAGCTAACTGTTGAATACTATTGATGACGGTTGATTTATGCATCATGCTACCGTTAGTAATCAATCTTATTTTTATTTTCCCCAAGAGCTTCAAATCATCTAGTACCTCCTTGACTACTACAATGGCATCTGGAAAATCAGTTGCACTTGTTGGCTCTCCATTGCCAGAAAATGCGATGTCTTTTAATTGTCGGTCAGATGGTTTGACATGCTGCTGCATAAAGTCACCGTGAATGACATTCTCTAAAAAAGAACGTAGTTCATACTTAAGAAGATTTAAATCTAAAGGGGGAGGCGTACCACGTTTTAGTTCAGGTACATTGCAATAAATACAGCGCCAATTACAAGCATTATTTACATTAAGATTAATGCCAATAGAGACACCACCAGCACGTCTAGAAACAACAGGATAAATATAAGTTAGACCACTAACGTTACGATTATGATCTGAAGTCGTCAGTGTTGTAATATTCATCAATTTTAATTGATTGACTAACTATGCATTTTGTTTGAAATCGTCACTATGCACAAGTTTGTGGATTAAAGATTTTTTTTAATGCATCAGGGTTGATAATACGGACATAGCGTTGCTTGACTTCAATAATGCCTTCATCACTAAACTTTGAGAAAGTACGGCTAACTGTTTCAAGTTTCATTCCAAGATAACTTCCAATCTCTTCACGCGTCATTCGGAGTACAACTTCAGATTTTGAAAAACCACGTGTATGGAGACGTTGGAATAAGTTTAAAAGAAAGGCCGCTAAACGTTCTTCAGCACGCATATTACCCAGTAACATCATCACTTCATTTTCACGGACAATTTCACGGCTCATGATTTTATGCACATGACGTTGTAATACAGGAAATTCTCTTGATAAATCTTCAACATTAGAAAAAGGCATCACGCAGACATCAGCATCTTCAAGTGCAACAGCATTACAGGTATGAATATCATTCACGATACCATCTAGACCGACAATTTCGCCAGCCATTTGAAAACCAATGACTTGTTCACGGCCATCATCAGTCGTAACGCTAGTTTTAAAGAATCCTGTTCGAATGGCATAAAGGGACGTAAACGTATCACCATCACTAAATAGCTGTTCACCTTGTTTAACGCGTTTACGGGTTCTTACTAAGTCATCTAATCTGACTAAATCTTCTTGGTTAAAGCCTATGGGTAGGCATAGTTCTCTCAAATTACAATTTGAGCAAGCGATTTTATAGTTTTGTTTTAGAGACATATGATCTATCAACTCTGACATAGCTTATTCTAACACGCTTAATTTATAACAGCATGTTGTTATATATCCATTGTTATTTGACTTGCATCAAATCATTGTTGAACTTTTACTGCCAATATAACGATAAACAGCTGGAGTAAAAGATGATATTGAGTGAAACAAAAAAACCTGATGCAATAGTATCAAGAAGTCTTCTTGAAAAATATGATATTGCAGGCCCTAGATATACTTCTTATCCAACAGCAGACAGATTTGTTGAAGCATTTACAGATAATGAATATACGCAAGCATTAGAGCAAAGAAAAATTGGGAGATTGGCTTTACCGCTATCACTTTATATCCATATTCCTTTTTGTGAATCACTTTGTTTTTTTTGTGCCTGCAACAAGATTGTCACCAAACATCATGAGCGAAGCGCTGAATATTTAGCCTATATCAGTCGTGAAATCGACATGCAAATTGAGCACCTAGGTAAAAAGCCCACTATCTCACAATTACATTTAGGCGGTGGATCTCCAACTTTTTTTTCTGATGCAGAGCTTTCCCAATTAATGAGTGAATTAAGACATAAGTTTTTTATGTCGCCCGTTGGAGAGTATTCGATTGAGATAGACCCACGAACTGTAGATGAAACACGATTGAAGTATTTACGTGCTTTAGGGTTTAATCGTTTGAGTTTTGGTGTGCAAGATTTCAATGAAGATGTGCAAAAGGCAGTCCATCGAATCCAACCATATCAACAAGTAGCAGACTTAATTAAAGTCACACGTCAGCTTAAATTTGAATCGCTCAATATGGATTTAATATATGGACTTCCAAAGCAGACTACTGATACTTTTTACCAGACATTAAATCAAGTCATTGCATTGCGACCAGATAGAATTGCGCTATATGCATACGCGCATCTTCCTGAAAGATTTAAACCACAACGCAGAATTGTTACAGAAGAACTACCGCAAGCTGCTGAGAAGGTGAGCATGCTTTCTTCTGCAATTATGAAATTGATTGAAGCTGGCTATGTGTATATAGGCATGGATCATTTTGCACTACCAACAGATGATTTAGCAATTGCAAAAAGACAGGGAAGGTTACACAGAAATTTTCAAGGTTATAGCACGCAACCAGATTGTGACTTGATTGCTTTAGGTGTTTCTTCAATTGGTAAAATTGGCGCTACCTATAGTCAAAACGTAAAAACCTTAGAAGAATATTATGACCACATTGATCAAGGCCGTCTTCCAATTGCAAGGGGCTTAGGGTTAACTAATGATGACTTGATAAGGCGTGCCGTTATTATGTCCATTATGTGTCAAGGAGAAGTGCAATTTGAGGCAATAGAACTCTCATACATGATAAATTTTAAACATTATTTTTCTGCTGAATTAAATGCATTATCAGTTTTAGAAAATGCAGATATGGTTACTATTCAAGAAACAGGAATAGAAGTGACAGAGATGGGTTGGTTTTTTGTCCGAGCGATTGCAATGACGTTCGATAAATATCTGCAAGCAGATAGAACACGCGCAAGGTTTTCAAAAATCATTTAAAATTAGCGGATGGAGACACCGCTAGTATTAACGACATTTTTGATGGGATTAGCTGGTGGACCACATTGCATTGCCATGTGCGGTGCTGCTTGTGGTGGTTTGCAGAAGACTGCTGCTGGAATCAATATCTGGAAATTTCATACTGGTCGATTAATTGGGTATTCAACCTTAGGTGCTATCGCAGCAGCATCAGTCAACACACTTGCCTGGTTTTCTAGTCAAACTACAGCCTTACACCCACTATGGACATTTTTTCATGTGTTGGTTTTAGCATGGGGCTTATTGTTGTTATTTTTTGCACGGCAGCCAATGTGGGCAGAACAATTTGGTCGCCGTGTTTGGGCTCACGTTAAGAGGTTCTCACTATTATCTGGCGGCGGTGTTTTTACAGGGATGTTGTGGGCATTGATGCCTTGCGGTTTACTTTATTCAGGTTTACTTGTGGCATCATTAAACGCAAATCCAATTAGCGGTGCCTTTTCAATGGCAACTTTTGCGCTTGGTACCAGCGTCTCTTTAATTGTAGGACCTTGGTTCTGGTTTAGAATGAAAACATGGCTGAAGTTTTTAGGTGATGCAACGAGTATGCGATTAGCTGGTCTTTTTTTAACCGCAGTTGCTGCTTGGGCTATTTGGATGGATGTGATGCATCAAACCAAAGTATGGTGCAATTAAAAAAAGTCTCTACCGCGAACGGCAGAGACAGGGAGGGACCAGCAATCGTTACGTTTATCTCTTAGAATTTTTTACCAATACCAAAACCAATTACCCATGGATTAATATCCAAGTTATCAATTTTTGTCCAAACACCACCATTTAATGGATTTTTTAATTCAACATCTGTATCGATAGTGACATATTTCACATCGGCATTAATCAACCAACCATTATCTAGGTTTACATCAACACCTGCCTGTAATGCCCAACCCCAACTATCTGAGTCAACTTTAATTTTGGTTCCAGCAAGCGCACCACTGTTCACTCTTAAGTTTTTATCTAAAAAGTTAGTATAGTTAATACCAGCGCCAACATAGGGATCAAACATTTGGTCTGGATTGAAATGCCATTGAGCGGTTAGTGTTGGTGGTAGTAGATTGACACTACCTAAATCTTGGTTACCAATCGTTGCCAAGTTATCATCTTCAATACTAACATTGTGTCTTGTACCCAAGGCTAAAATTAGTTCTGCAGCAATATGTTTAGTAAAGTAATAGGAGATATCAAGTTCAGGAATGACTTTGTCACTAACTGTTAACTCTGCTCCAGGGCTCATTACATTTGCAACATTATTGTTAACTGTTTTACCTAAATCACTATCTTCATTTGGCATCACATTTACGGCACGAACTCGAACGACCCAATCACCTGCCTCAGCGTGTGCTAACATAGGTACGACAAACATTGTTGCGATAGACGCTGCTAGAATTGTTTTTTTCATATCATTCTCCATTAAATTATCTTTTTTACTTTCGATAATTGAATGATACGAGTAAGCGATGTACAACACTTTGATTTAAATCAATCAAAGTATAATTCAAGCGTTATGTTATTTTTGAATAAAGACTAGTTAACCAAACGCTTGTTCAGTAATTGAAAATGGACTTGTTGGCGTATGTAGCTTCTTAGCTTGTTTGATTTCTTTCTCGTAAAAAGTCTTAAATATATCAATCAAAACGCGCTCATAATTCAACTCACTTGATAGTGGTTTCCAACCCATATTATCTAAACTATAATCAGAGAATTGCTTATATTTATATGTCAAATCAGTGTTATTGATTTTATAATTGCTTGCAGTCACTGTTGAGCCATAGCGAATCGCCCATATGAAAAAGGCGAGATCCAATGAACTAATCTCAGGCGCAATGGCTAAATTATTTTCACTAATACCAAGACGTATACAGTGGTCGATATACTTAATAAGATCATTGATTCTCACATCCAAAATATCATTCAGGTCTTTATTAACAAGCAGTTTATTGGATTCAGAATTAGCAATGAATAAACATTGATAATTGATTGGTTTAAGTTTATTGAATAATACGTGTGTTGCATAGAGAACAAGTAGGCGTTCTCTAGATAGTGCATCAAAGTGCATGGATTTTCTGACAAGCTCTAACCAGAAATTAACCCCTTTAATACCAAGGTAAGTGATTAAAGTTTCCTTTGAAGGAATCAGTTTGTAAAAAGTACCTCTAGATATACTGCTTTTAGAAATGGCTTCTTGCAGAGTCAAGCCACCTATGCCTTTTTTAGCAATAATGTTTTCTGCAATTATAGTTATTTCACGAAGCCGCTCTTCCTCTACTTGCCTACTTCTTGATCTTTTCTCACTCATAATTATTATTAAACATAGTTCAGATATATATAATATTTATACTTATGTATAAAAACTATGTTAAGCTATACCCCTGTATAAATTACAAAATTATTAATTTCTTATACCTAGTATTAAACCGCAAAGAAAAGAATATTGCACGTTTTTGTTCTCATTTTTACATTACAAATAAGTAACAAAGTGACGACAAACATTGTTGCCATCATTCGTTTTTTAGTTGAGAAGATTATTATATGAAAAATAACATTAATTTTTATCAGCAAGGTAAGTCTCACACACTGACACTATTTTTACTGATTGTTGTAACGGCAATTATTTCCTATTTATTTTGGACGGGTCAAATTGGGCAAGTTAGCCGAGCTTTTTAGAGGTATTTAATAATATTGCTTTTGGGGATGAGTCTATAAAGTAACACTATAGAAAACATATGTTTTTAGGTTAACTTTACTAAGTTTCTAACCAGTAAAATGACAATGCAGGAATGATAAGCTTATCATGTTCGATTGTTATGGCTTCACCACTGGCTAAATCAATCAGATCATCACTTTGTAAAAAGCCTTTTTCTTTCAGAGTGCTAATTTCAAGTACTTGTGCAATATCACTAAAATTGCTAAGAATTAAGACGCGACTGCTTAAGTGCTGTTGGTCATATCTAGAAAAAGCCAATAGATGAGTGTTATTTGTTTCTAAGAGTTCACGATTATTTTTGTCAGCAAAAGCAGGAAGATTTTTACGTGTCGCAATCAATTTTTTAAGTGATTCAAAAATATGATATTCGACTGTATCTTTGATTTTTCTTTTATCGATTTTTTCCCAGTTTAACTTTGGCCGATGTGTCCAACGATTATCATTTCTTTTATGTGCATCGTTTAAATATGAATCGTCGTTAAGCGTTCCAGTATCGTCACCATAGTAGAGTAATGGTATGCCGCCAAATGATAAGATAATGTTATGCAAAAGGATAATTGTTTGCACAGCTGAGGCTATTGCTTCAGGGTTGTTAGATTCTAATGCAGTTTCTAAACCAGCAAGCGATGCTAATGAACCTGATATACGTGCATCACCTGTTTTTTTATTAACGCCAAAAGCTAGACCTTTGGCATTAGACATACCATAGTTACCAGTGTAATAATCTACAAGAAAACGTCTATGTAATACAGGGTCATAACCACTGTCAATAATATCGTAATCACTAAAGCCCCATCCAATGTCATCATGACAACGCACATAGTTAAGCCAAGTGGCTCGCTCAAGTTTTTCTGGGATGCTTTGGATCCCTTTGTGAAGAAGCGTTGTATTTTTTGTTGCTACTGCTTCCCATAATAGGGCCATTAATGTAGCGTTATAAGCAATTTCACACTCTTTAGCATTAATAGCATCTTCACCAAAATATTTAACAATTTCCGTTGGGGCAACGATAGCCTCAGCAATAAATAGTACGCCGGGTGCGGTCACTTGGCAGCAGTCTTTAAATAATTGTAGAATCAAATGTGCTTCCCGCTCATTTTGACAGGTGCTGCCCATCTTCTTCCATAGAAATGCAACAGCATCTAAGCGTAAAATATCGACGCCATGGTTTGCCCAGTATAAAAGTATGTCTAACATTTCGATAAAAACAGCAGGGTTCTTATAATTTAAATCCCATTGGAAATTGTTAAATACGGTCATGACCCATTTATTTGCTGTTTCATCCCATGTAAAACTACCAGGTGCAAATTCTGGAAATACTTCTGGCATTGCTTCTTCATAGATATCAGGTATTTGTCTATCATCGAACATAAAATAATAGTCTTGAAATTGTTGAATGCCTTGACGTGCTTTTTTTGCCCAAGCATGCTGGTTTGATGTGTGATTCACTACAACATCAAGCGTGATTAGTGTTTCACGATTTTTTAAGTTTTTGATGAGTGCATCAAGATCATTGAGGGTGCCATATGTTTCGTCAATTTTTCGAAAATCTCTGATGGCATATCCACCATCGTTTTCAATCTCTGGACAATCGCATATTGGCATAATATGAATCATATTGATGCCTAGTTCTTGTAGATGATACAGTTTTGACTGCATGCTTTTTAAGTCTTCACTGAAGCCATCACAATATAAAGCCATCCCAACCCATTTTTGGCTTAGGAACCAATCATAATTTTTTTCACGGATTAAATCTGTTTCTTTTAGTTCTGGGGAGCGTTTCTTATACTGAAGCGCCATCGTATTAACGAGATTTTGAAGCTGTTGTTCAAAATCTTCTCGTTCACCATATAACTGATAAAAAATCGAGTAGATAGCATAAAAATTAGCACCTAAGCGTGTGTAAAAATGTTGTAAATCATTTTCGTTATCTTTGATATTGATATTAATTAAAATATCATTTAAAAGGGAATGTGAAATTTGTTCGTACATATAAATAAATGGATTAATGTTTTACTGGCAAAATTGATAGTGTTGAATGCCTTCTAGTATTCCAGCAGCATAGTGATTGTCAGCAAAGTAAACTTGATCTAACTCGCGCAATGTTTCGAGCTCTTCACTATGATTGCCAACGACAACCCCAAGGGTGTCGCCTATCAACATTTCACTATCATTTCCTGAGTCACCAGACGTTAAAAATTGCTTGAGGGGTAAATCCCATTTATAAGCTAAATAACGAATTGCATGCCCTTTTGATGCTCTAATCGGTAGAATATCTAAAAATTCATTATGTGAATAAATGACTTGCGCGTTTAGGTTTAATTGTTGAAGATGTTGATTGATGGTTTTAATTGCTGGTAATACATCAGGTTCAACTAAATAACTGATTTTAAACTCTCTTTGATTGACTGGCGTCTGTAATCGGATGCCCGGAATGCTTTTCATGGCTTCTACTAGGTCGTCACGTCGCCATAAATGTTTGATATGATTTGACCAACCAGTATCAGGTTTTAATGAAGCACCATAGTTAATTTCACTACCAACCGATGTAATTAAAACATCAGGAATAGGTACATTGTGCTTTTTAAGAATGTTGACAGCACTTTCTAAAGGTCTACCTGTAGCGATGCCAAATGCCAGCTGATCTGACTGTTCTTTTATCCAGTTCACTAAAGTTTCTAAACTATTTGTGTCACCTAATAGGGTGTTATCAATATCAGAAATGAGAGCAGCTTTTGCTAATGGCATTGTTGATTTCCCAGCATGGAATGAAGTTTTATATTGTCGTTTTATTCTTTTACGGTCTTTATGTAACAATGCACGCACTTCTTTCATATAGGTTTCAACATGTCTTTGCCAAGTGTAGTATCGTTTTATATTATTTAAACCATTTTTAGAAAGCGTTCGCCAATTTCTAGTATCAGAAAGGGCTTGTTCTAGTGTTTCTGCAATTGCATTTGTCTCTAATGTATTGGTCAGATAACCATTGCGACAGTTACTTAAGATATCTCTCGGACCACCATCATCTGGTGCAATAAATGGTAAACCACTGGCAGTCGCTTCAATTAACGTTAAACCAAATGGCTCTGTGAATGCTGCATTAATAAAGACACCTTTTGTTTTTGCAGCATAACGATAGAGTTCTGGGATATCGTCTTGTGTGATATTTTTTGGGATGGCAACTTTACCCCACAAATCATACTTATCAATATCTAATAAAAGATCATTCATCACTTTTTGTTGAGATTCTTCCATCGTTCTAATATCTTCACGCGTACCAACAATAATCACTAAATTAGCCATTTCCTGTAACGATTTATTTTGACCATACGCTGCTAATAAGCCGTTGATGTTTTTGCGTAGATCTGGTCGACAAATGGTTAGGATAATTGGTTTATCTTTTGAATAAATAAATTTATCAACTAACATTTTCAGGGTTTCATTGATACGATATTTTCTTACTGGCGCGGAAAATCTTGATATATCGATACCTGGTGGGATCACTTTATATCGATTTGCATCATGATTGCGATACATCCCGTACTGATCATCAATTTCCTGACGGGTGCTGGTCACAATCAATGCAGCATCTTGAATAATATCTTCCTCTGCAACGATTCGACGCTGAAGATTAAATTGTCTTTCAATACTTGCCTCTTTTTTACCTGATTGTAGCAAACGATCAAATTTTGGACGTCCTAAAGAATGACCAGTAAAGATTAATGGAATAGCCAGTAAATTAGATAGTTGTCTACCAACATATCCTGCATCTGCATAGTGCGCATGGATAAAATCTGGTAATTGCCCTTGTTTTCGTAGAAATTGTAAACACTTATCAACCATTTGGTCGAGATGTTTCCATAGCAATTCTTTTCGTAAATATTTCTTTGGGCCACATGGGAGTCGAACAATTCTGGTCTTATCGTTAATCATTTCTAAAGATTGTGCATAGTCTTCTGAAAGTAATGAATCATCAATCATTCTTGTTAAGAGGTCGACTTTTGCAACTTGGGAGTGTTCTGAAAGTGCTTTTGAAAGCTCAACAACATATTTTGTTTGTCCTCCAGTATCTGCATTTGTACCTAACTCAAGTTCATTGGCACGGATTAAACCATGGACACTAATCATCAAAATATATAGAGAATGTTCTTTTTCACTGGAATATGCTTGCATTAAAACCAGCTTTCAATAAACGGCGCATAAAATTCACTATGTTGGGGTGCAGCACCTCTGATACCACATATTGCTGATGCAAAAAATCCAGCTCTTTTAAGGATATCTTCCAAAGGCCATTGATGTAATAAGCCTAGAATACATATTGATGAAAATGCATCTCCTGCGCCGACTGTATCAACAAGCGTTGAATTTAATGGCTCAATTTTTACAATGGTTTTTTCGCCATTATGTGATAATGACCAAGCACCATCTGCACCACAAGTGACAAATAGTAGTTTGAGGTCAAATGCTTTGATTAAGTACAAAGCGCGATCTTGATCAGTTTGACGAGATTTATCAAACATATCGCAGACAATTTTTAACTCCTCTTCATTAATTTTTACGATTTCAGTACGCAAGAATGATCGTCTGATCATATGTTTATCATACCAAGGGGCGCGTAAGTTAATGTCTAGGAATCGAGGGCATTTAGCATCATTCAAAAAAGTATCTAATGCTAAACGAGACTCTACTTCTCTTTGTGCTAGTGTACCAAAATAAGCAAAGTCAGGTTTTGTTGCTAAGGTTGTTAAATGTGCCATGCCTGAATGAATATGATCGTAGGCTTGGTCAGGCTTGATTTCAAAACGATGACTTCCATCTTGTATGCTGACGAATACTTGACCTGTGGGATAAACAAGATCTAGTTGAATACCTGACTGATCGATATCAATTTTGTTCAGCTCTTCAAAGAGTTGGTCTTTTAGCTTATCGTTACCAACTCTTGAAATTAAAACAGGATGTTGTTGAAAGGCACGCAAGTGCCTTGCAACATTATACGGGGCACCGCCAAGTACTGTTGTATCAGGAAAAATATCTGCTAATACTTCTCCAAAAATTGCAATTTTAAATTTGGGGATGTTTAAATGATGAAACATTAAGTCTATTCTAACATTTAAAATCCATTTGAATAATTTAGTAAAAAATCCTTTGAAGTTAACTTTGCTAAAAAATGACGGATGTGGAAGAGTGACTTAAAAAGTTAACACATTAGAACTCAACCATATCAAATTCTGCTTTTGACACACCACATTCTGGGCACATCCAATCAGATGGTACATCTTCCCATTTGGTACCTGGTGCTATGCCGTCTTCTGGCCAGCCTTTTTCTTCTTCATAAATTAAACCGCAAACATTACAAACCCAAGTTTTCATGATTCCTCCAATAAATAGATTCAAAATATATTTAAAATAATATCAAAATATTTGTCGTATTCATTAAGATTAATATAAAAAAAACCCGCAACTGCGGGTTAAGAGGGAGGGGTATCACATTTAATATGTTAAAACTTATTAATGACACAATTATGTCAATAACTTCAATAACTCAGTTGTCCTGATAAATACCATGCAGTTTGATTCTCTTTATCGGCAATATTACCTAAATCGACATAGGCACCTGTAATTGAGGTGTTTTTAATGGGAAACCAAGTCGCATATAAAGATTTAGCATGCTGTTCTTTGAACGTTTCTAAATTGTCTGGTTTATTACGATACTCAATGCCAGTTAATACATTGTCAGTAATCATAATGGCGCTAGTAAATGAGGGCATTAGTTGATATTCATCATGATTATCGCCCCCAAAACCTAAAATGCCAAACTGATTAGCCTTTGTTGCTCTTAATGTTGCCGATAAAAGAATATTTCTGCCAAGAAGTCCAGCTAGATACAGTTTACTTGCCGATACATAATAATCTATGCCAGTACTATGTTCTGCACCAATTAATTTTGGCACAAAGTCAAAATCCTCATTATGCTTAATTTGTACCCCTGCTGAAACTTGTGGATACCATATATCTTGATCATAAATGGCATCACCTATCAGCCTGAGTTTAATGCCTAAAGTATTTAATTTGATTGAGGTATTTGGCACTGTGTCACTCAATCCAAACTTAGTTTGACTTAAGCTTACTTCAAGACGGTTGTAAAAGCCTAAGGCAAAGCCTACCGTATCTATTTCAAAATCATCGCGAGTTCTTGCTGTAGTGTAAAATGCAGATGCACCAATTTGTTCATCTGTTCCATAACCTGTAATCAGCGCCCAAGGAACTAGACCACCACCACCACTGCCTTCAATTTGGCTAACTCCACCAGTTGCAAGCAAACGATCGCCTGCAAAGGAATGAGAACTTATGCCTGTAAAGCATACAAATACTATAGATAAAAAATAAGACATGATTGTTTTCATGGCTTTTCCTTTAGTAAACGATATTACATATTTTATGCAAAATTGAAGACCAACCATTCGTTGAAATAAAGCATATAACGGCTTTATTTATGTCAATTAAGTTTCTTAAACATTGTTTATGATGAATATGTCAAATTGTATTGAGGGCTATTACGCAATGCTTAGATTATTTTTAATAGTAGTTTCATTTTTAGTATGTGCTTGTGTTACACAATCGCATACGCATTTAAGCTTATACCAACGGATTGGTGGGCAAGAGATGCTATATAAAATTTCTGCTGAGACCTTAGATAAAGTTGCTAATGATCCTAAAACAAAGCGCTCATTTGATGGTGTTAAGATGGACGCATTAAAAGAAAGTTTAACGAATTTTCTTTGTGTTGAGACTGGTGGAGATTGTGTTTATGACGGTGAAACAATGGAAAACTCTCATGCAGATGCCGAAATTACGATGGCTGAATTTGAATTAATGGTCCATACAATGAGAGAGGTAATGGATCGTAACAAAGTGGGTACAAGAGAAAAGAATGAATTGCTAAAAAGACTAGCGCCAATGAAAAGGGATGTGGTTACAAAATGATATTGGTGGTATTAAAAAGTAAAACGAGTTGGTTTTTATGCATGTTAATGCAATTTACTGCATTAACACATGCGACTGATTTAAGTATTAAAGTTGTTGATACAAATGGAGAAGTGTTAAAAGATGCAATCGTTTATATAGAAGCAACAACATCAACAAAACCAAAAGAACAGTTACAACAAGATATCGTTCAAAAAGGTAAAAAGTTTAATCCGCTAGTCACCGTGATCCAAGCAGGCTCAAGTATTAACTTTCCAAATCAAGATAGAGTGAAGCATCATGTTTATTCATTTTCACCAGTAAAGAAATTTGAATTAAAGCTTTACTCTGGTGTGCCAGCAACCCCAGTAGTATTTGATAAAGCAGGCACTGCGGTTTTAGGTTGTAACATTCACGATAACATGTTGGCTTATGTCTATATTGTAGACACACCCTTTTTTGCAAAAACTAATGAAGAAGGAAATGCCACTATAACTGATGTGCCTAATAGCGAGCTTGAATTAAAAGTTTGGCATTATGCCCTGCAAGAGGAAGGACATGTTGTTTCTCAAATGGTAAAGCCAAATGAGAAACATGACATCACGGTGAAGATTGATCTTCAACCAGATGCGTTAGTCCTCAGCAAATGAAATTGTTCAAATTTAAAACCATACAAAGTCAAATAATTGTTACCTTTGTGACGATTATCATTGGTATTCAACTTCTAGGTTTAATTCCAATTGAAATGAGTATTAATGAGAATGCCTACAAGTCTTCTGAAGAAGATTTAAAAGTTGGTGAAGGCGTTTTTAACAATATACTTGATCAAAATACCGAAAATCTGAGGCAGGGCGCTAAAATTTTAGCAGCTGATTATGGATTTAGAGCATCAGTTGCCAGCGATGATAGTCAAACCATTATTTCAGCACTGAATAATCATCAAGCGCGAATTGGTGCTGATATTGCCATCTTTTATTCAAAGTCGTCTGATGACACTATCGTGTCAGGAAAAATTTCAGTCATAGAAGCGCGAAATGCACTGAATTCTTTAATTGCTAATTATGACAGTGAGAGTCGTACATTAGATTTTGAAATCTTTAATGAGACACCTTATCAGCTTGTCGCAGTGCCAGTTAAAGCACCACTAGTGATTGGCTGGGTTGTAATGGGTTTTAAAATTGACAACGCACTAGCCAATAAACTACAAAAAATTACAAATTTAGAAGTTACTTTTATTCAAAAAACACAGCATAGTCTATGGCGCGTCGCTGGAAGTACGTTTAGCAATAAACAATCCCAAGCCTTAGTGACCAGTTTTGCAAAAGAATATAAAAATCAAAAATTTGAAATTGAAATTGATAATCAAATTTATGACTCTTCTATTATCGTTTTGCATAAAAATGACAAAATAATATTAGCGGTATTACAACAATCACTCACAAAAGCAACAGCCAATTATGTTTCATTAAAAAGAAATTTATTATTGCTCATTGTTATGGGTCTCTTCGTCTTTACTGTGGTTACGATTTGGTTATCAAAATATCTAACTGCACCCATTAAGGCATTATCCGATATTGCAAAACAACTAGAGCTTGGTAATTATGATATAGCAGTAAAAACAAATAGAAATGATGAAATTGGTATTTTAAGTCAATCGTTTAACTCTATGCGTGAAGCGATTGCGCAAAGGGAAAAAACGGTATCACGATTGGCTTTTTGGGATGAAACAACAGGATTAAAAAACCG
>CAYGSH010000004.1:32719-54366 GCA_964352515.1 uncultured Methylophilaceae bacterium
CGCCAATAATAATAGATGATCAGAAAATTGATGTCACAATGGCAGTAGGTATTGCGATTTATCCAGAACATGGAAATAGCGATGAAGGATTACTTAATCATGCAGAAACAGCGCTACAAGTATCAAAAGCAAATAAATCTGGCATTGTTATATACGATAAAATCTTTGAGAAAGAGACTGAAGACAATTTAACGCTATCAACAGAATTAAAGAAAGCAGTTCTTGAAAATGAATTAGCCATATTTATTCAGCCTAAAGTTAATCTCCAAACTAAGGAGGTACATGCAGCTGAAGCCCTTATTAGATGGATTCACCCATTAAGAGGTATGATATTCCCAGATCAATTTATCCCTTTTGCAGAGGAAGTTGGCATTATTCAACTGATTTCGCAATGGATGTTAGTAGCAGCTTGCAAAACTCATGTTGCCTTAAAGAGTAAAGGTATTGCTCTGCAAATAGCGGTGAATATTTCTACAAGAGATTTGATTGGTCAAGATTTACCAAGCATGATTAAGCGTTTATTTTTTCAATATAAAATTGGTCCAGAAGCGATTAGTTTGGAAATCACCGAAAGTAGCGTGATGGACGATGCAGTTCGATCAGAGCAAATATTAATCAAATTGGCAGAGATGGGTTTGAAAATTTCAATTGATGATTATGGCACTGGATACTCTTCTTTGGCTTACCTTAAAAAGTTACCAGTACAAGAATTAAAAATTGATAAGTCTTTTGTTTTGAAAGTGGACCAAAATGCCCAAGATGCAACAATTGTGCGATCAACGATTGATTTAGGCCATAATTTAAATTTAAAAGTGGTAGCAGAAGGCATTGAAAATGAAGCCTCATGGCAACTTCTTAGTCAAATGGGTTGCGATATTGGTCAAGGATATTTTATGGCAAAACCGATGCCGGTTGATGATTTTGAGGTGTGGCTTTTGAATTGGCGTAGTACGTTAAAAAAATTAAAAAAAGCCTAATCATTATTTTGTAAAAATGCCCGCATAAGCGGGCATGTGTATTACATTTTTGGTTTTATTGAGCTTAATTTATGCTAAATCAAATCGATCTGCATTCATCACTTTCACCCAGGCTTTCACAAAGTCTTGAACAAACTTTTCTTTTGCGTCATCTTGTGCGTAGACTTCAGCATAAGAACGGAGAATGGAATTTGAACCAAATACCAAATCGACACGGCTAGCAGTCCAATGTATCTTGCCTGTTTTGCGATGTCTTATGTTATAAAGATTATTGCCAGCAGGCTCCCATGTAAAAGCCATATCAGTCAAGTTCACAAAAAAGTCATTACTAAGTACACCTTCTCTTTCTGTAAAAACGCCATGTTTTGTGCTGCCATGGTTAGTACCTAAAACGCGCATGCCGCCAACTAAAACAGTCATCTCATGTGCGGTTAATCCCATGAGTTGAGTGCGATCTAACATTAGCTCTTCAGCAGAAACAATATAATCATTTTTTAGCCAATTGCGATAACCGTCATGAATCGGTTCTAGGGGTGAAAATGAGTCTGCATCGGTCATTTCTTGCGTTGCATCCCCGCGGCCAGATGAGAATGGTACAGTAATATTCACGCCAGCATCATGGGCAGCTTTTTCAACGGCAGCTGTACCGCCAAGCACAATTAAGTCCGCAAGACTAACTTTTTTGCTCAGTCCTGTTTGAATTGTTTCAAGAATGTTCAATACTTTTTGTAATCTTGTCGGTTCGTTACCTTGCCAATCTTTTTGTGGTGCTAAACGTATACGTGACCCATTGGCTCCGCCGCGGAAGTCCGAACTACGGAAAGTACGCGCACTATCCCAAGCTGTTGAAACAAGTTCAGAGACAGTTAAGCCGCTATTGAGAATTTGCGATTTGATTGCAGTAATCTCAGCATCATTTAGTGTGTAATCGACACTTGGGATTGGGTCTTGCCAAAGCAAGTCTTCCCTAGGGACATCGGGGCCAAGATAGCGACTTTTTGGACCTAAGTCACGATGGGTTAATTTAAACCATGCGCGTGCAAACACATCAGAAAAATATGCAGGATCTTTATAAAAACGCTCAGATATTGCTCTATAAATAGGATCTTTAATCATTGCCATATCTGCATCTGTCATGATCGGGTTATGTTTAATAGATGGATTTTCTGAGTCGATTGGTTTGTCTTCTTCTTTGATATTAATTGGCTCCCATTGCCAAGCTCCTGCAGGGCTTTTTTTCAACTCCCAGTCATAGTTAAATAGCATATGGAAGTAGCCATTATCCCATTTTGTTGGTTCTGTGGTCCAAGCCCCTTCAAGCCCACTAGTAACAGTGTCGCTACCGAAACCTTTACCATTTTTACTATGCCAGCCAAATCCTTGCTCATGTATATCAGCGCCTTCTGGGCTTTCACCTAGCAAGGCAGCATTGCCATTGCCGTGACATTTGCCTATAGTATGGCCACCAGCTGTTAAAGCTACGGTCTCTTCATCGTTCATTGCCATGCGCGCAAACGTTTCGCGTACATCTTTGGCTGTTTTGATTGGGTCTGGGTTACCATCTACACCTTCCGGGTTGACATAAATCAGCCCCATCATGACAGCGGCTAAAGGATTGTCTAAATTCCGATCGCCTGAATAACGGCTGTTTGAATTATTACTAGGCGCTAACCACTCTTTTTCTGATCCCCAGTAGATATCATTCTCTGGATGCCATATATCAGCACGTCCACCTGCAAACCCATATGTTTTTAAGCCAACCGATTCATAAGCGACGGTGCCTGCTAAGACAATTAAATCTGCCCATGAAAGTTTGTTGCCATATTTCTTTTTGATTGGCCATAGTAAACGGCGTGCTTTATCAAGGTTAACATTGTCTGGCCAACTGTTAAGAGGAGCAAACCGTTGATTGCCCGTACCCGCGCCACCTCGGCCATCTGCAATACGATATGTCCCAGCGGCGTGCCATGTCATACGAACCGTAAGGCCAGCATAGCTTCCCCAGTCTGCAGGCCACCAATCCTGACTGTCTGTCATTAAATGATGTAAATCTTGTTTGACTGCTTCTAAGTCAAGTTTTTTAAATTCATCAGCATAATTAAAACTTTCACCCAAAGGATTGGTTTTGGTGTCGTGCTGATGCAATATGTCTAAGTTTAGCGACTTCGGCCACCAGTCTTTATTAGAGTTGCTACTACCAGTATTTCCGCCATGCATGACGGGACATTTTCCACTTGTTTTTGCTGATTGATTATCCATTCTGTAAGTTCCTTATCTGTATTTAATTAAATTTAATAATTACTGGCGTAATGCGCTAATAATTCAGTGATTACTTCGATTAATATCTCAATATCATCCATTTTCTATCTCCTAACTTTATTGCATAGTTAAATTGTTCAGTTGATGTATTTAACTTATTCTAGAGCGCTAAGTAGCCGTTGCATAATTGTATTTTTTGATATTATTGATAAATATAATTTATCAATATATGATAAACAAAACTAATCTATGGGAAACGGTATGACCCTAAACGAACTAAAGTTTGTGATTGCTGTGGCGCGAGAGCGAAATTTTAGGCGTGCTGCTGAAAAGTGTTTTGTCACGCAACCTGCACTCAGTTTAGGCATTAAAAAGCTAGAAGAGGAACTGGATATTATTATTTTTGAGCGCAGCCGTAGTGAAGTAACCCCAACAATAATTGGTGAGAAAATTATTGAACAAGCGATGATTGTGATTGAGCAGTCTTATCGTTTAAAAGAAATGGCTAAACTAGGTACCAATCCACTCAAGGGTTTATTTAAGTTGGGTATGATACATTCTGTTGGACCATATCTTTTGCCAGAAATTATCCCTATTTTACGATTAAGTGCTCCTGATATGCCGCTGGAAGTAGAAGAGAATCTAACTGCAAACTTGGAAGTACAACTAAAAAATGGGGTAATAGATGCAGCGATTATCGCGTTACCGTTCGATTTGCCTGGTATTGAAGTGAAAACTTTATACGATGAAGAGTTTTCAGTGGTTGTGCCAATCAGTCATCGATGGGCTAATCGATTGGTCGTTAAGCCCGAAGAATTATCAGAAGAAAAGGTATTGTTACTTAACACAGGTCATTGTTTTAGTAATCAAGTAACACTAGCCTGCCCAGAATTATCAAGAAAAGGCGAGGTGTTGCAAGGCAATTCATTAGAAACAATACGTAATATGGTTGCTTCTAATTTAGGCATAACAGTCCTACCAGCGACAGCCACTGTGGCACGTTATGCAAATCCATTATTGAAAGTGATTTCTTTTGAAGAGCCTGTGCCAACAAGAAGAATTGCCATTGCATGGCGGAAAAGTTATGTCAGAACACAAGCAATTGAAAAACTAATAGATGCGATTACAGAGGTGAATAATGCGATGTTTAAAAAGAGCGTATGAATGTTGAGATAAAATAAAAGGCGCTAAAAGCGCCTTTTATTGATGTAACATATGAATTATTTATTCATTACGTACATTGTAACTTCAAAACCGAAACGCATTTCAGTAGCTGCTGGTGTTGTCCACATAATATATCTCCTATTTATTAATCGTATAAAACTATATAGTCATAATACATTTTTACAGAATTCATAACATCTGTAATATGATTATTATCACCTAATGATTATCATGAGTGAAATTAATACAGTAAAAGTATTCGATAGCCTGCGACTTCACCATCATCTACAAACAATGCTAATTTAATGCGCTTTTCATCATTAGGTAACATTCCCTCTTTTAATGCCGCATCATCATTTAGATAGTCTTTTGCTGAAATGATTTTTTTAATTTCAACTTGGTCATTTGTATTGGTGAGTGTTAGTTCGATATTGGGGTATGCTTGTGGGTAACTTGCATTATTTTTAATAACGCTTGTAAAGTTAATCAATGATTGATAGTTATCATCTTCTTGCATATCAGAATCACCAATCGTAATTAAATTTAAGTCTTTTGGAAGTCCAACAGTGCACTTTAAATGCTCACAAGCTTTCACAATAATTGGTTTAAACTGGGGATATTCTGCAGCAACTCTTACACGTAAATAATAGATAGTTTGAAAGATTGCGGTAAGAATTAATAAAAGACTAAAAAGGACTAACCAAATTTTATTGATGTGCTTTGTTGATTTTTTTTGTTTAGACCGGTTATTTATAAAATCATCAACCATAGGTGTGGTATTGATTTCTAATTTTTCATTACCTGATTTTGATTCCTTAATTGAAGTAGTAATGTCATTAAGGAAGTAGTCAACATGTGAAGTTTCGTCAATATTTGACTCTGATTCTGTCCCGAGAATAATCTCTTCGACTTGTTCATTTTCTTCTACAATTGCTTGATATTGTTCAGCACTGTTAATTTCATCCGCAACTTCTGTGAGTCTTGTTTTTGCATTAAAGATTAGTTCACAACTACCGCATTGTACTTTTCCACGATGTGCTTTAATCAGCTCATCATTTAATAAAAACTGAGTGTCACATTTTGGACAAGAGGTAATATATTTCATTTTTTAGTGCCAGTTAATAGTATCCAAGCTTCTCTTTGAATTGGAATATCCATTGTAAACCATTCAGAGTAGCGGGAAAGTAAAGCGTCGGTCTGCTCTTCTAATATCCCAGAGAGTGCTATTTTACCGCCAGTTTGACAATATTTTGCAAGTGCAGGGGCTAAAACCATTAGCGCGCTAGATAAAATATTGGCAACAACAATATTAAATGTTTGATCAGAAAAATCGTTAGCATCAAAAAAATCAATTTCCGTCTGATTTTGTTGAGCATTATAGCGGCTAGCAATGATAGCTTGCGAATCTATATCGACACCTACAACTTTTTTGGCACCTAATTTATGAGCTGCTATTGCTAAAATTCCTGAACCACAGCCATAATCTAATACAGAATCTATATCTGATTGTTGACTTAGCCATTCTAAGCATAAATGTGTTGTAGGGTGGCTACCAGTCCCAAAAGCTAGTCCAGGATCAAGAATAATATTAATGGCATCTTCATTTGGGCTAGTATGCCAAGTGGGTACTATCCATAGCTTGCTAGTAATTTCAATTGGATCAAACTGCGCTTGTGTTGCACGCACCCAGTCCTGTTCCTCTATTGTATCTAAGGTGTAATTAAACTGATTGATTTTGGTGATTTCTTTAAGAGAACTTAATAGCGATTCCACATCAACAGACTGATCTAACATTGCCGTGACAATATTTTGCTCCCAAATGCCTGGTGGCGGGTCACCAGGTTCTCCAAAAATAGCTTGTTCAGCGCTTGTTTCAGCATGTTCGTCTTCAATGCTGGCAGATAGGGCGCCCAAGTCCATTAGTGCATCACTAATGAATTCTGCATTTTGATCGTTAGACTGTATTTTTAGTAATAGCCAGGGCACTACTTACTCGAAATGCCTAATTTCTCTTCGAGATAATGAATGCTTGTCCCACCTAGATGAAATGCTGCATCAGCCATTAAGTCTGCATGTAATGGCACATTCGTTTTAATACCTTGTACCGACATTTCAGAGAGTGCAATTCTCATACGGGCAATTGCTTGTTCACGTGTAGCACCATGTGTAATCAGTTTGCAAATCATTGAGTCATAGTATGGCGGCACAACATAGCCACCATAAGCATGCGTATCAATACGGACACCTGGCCCACCTGGCATATGAAACCGTTCTATCTTACCTGGGGAAGGAATAAAGTTATACGGATCTTCTGCATTAATCCTACATTCAATTGAGTGACCATTTAATTTGACGTCTCGTTGACGTATAGTTAATTTTTGGCCATCAGCAACAAGAATTTGCTGTTGCACCAAATCTAAACCTGTAATCATTTCTGTGACGGTATGTTCTACTTGTAACCTTGTGTTCATTTCAATGAAAAAGAACTCACCATTTTCATAGAGAAACTCAAATGTACCAACGCCTCTATAATTGATTTTACGGCATGCTTCAGCACAACGTTCGCCAATTTTATCGCGTAACCTTGGAGGCAATAATGGTGCAGGCGCTTCTTCTATAATTTTTTGATGTCGGCGTTGCATTGAGCAATCGCGATCACCTAAAAATATGGCATTACCAAATTGATCAGCTAGCACCTGAATTTCAATATGTCTTGGATTTTCTAAATACTTTTCTAAGTAAACCATAGGGTTGCCAAAAGCTGACTTAGCTTCTGCTTTGGTCATGTTTACAGCATTAATTAATGCCGCTTCTGTGTGTACAACGCGCATGCCACGTCCACCACCACCACCAGCAGCTTTGATAATCACTGGGTAGCCCACTTTTTTGGCCATGGCCAAAATGTTTGCTGGGTCATCTGGTAACTCGCCGTCAGAACCTGGCACACACGGAATACCCGCTTTTTTCATGGCCTCTTTAGCGGATACTTTATCGCCCATTAGACGAATCGTTTCAGCTCGCGGACCAATAAAAGTAAAACCGCTTTGTTCAACACGTTCTGCAAAATCAGCATTTTCTGATAAAAAACCGTAGCCTGGATGAATGGCTTGTGCATCGGTTACTTCTGCAGCACTAATAACTGCAGGTATATTTAAGTAGCTTAGATTAGATGCTGCTGGTCCAATACAGACTGATTCATCTGCCAATTTGACATATTTTGCATCTTTATCTGCTACAGAGTGAACTGCGACTGTTTTAATGCCCATCTCACGGCAAGCGCGCTGAACACGTAATGCAATTTCGCCTCGATTAGCGATTAGAATTTTTTCAAACATATGATTTAACCTATTATGAATAATGGTTCGCCATATTCAACCGGCTGACCATTTTCGACTAATATTTTTTTGACAACACCCGCTTTATCACTTTCAATTTCATTGAGCAGTTTCATGGCTTCAATGATACATAGGGTATCACCCACCTCAACTTTATCACCCACTTCAACAAATGAAGTTGAATCAGGAGATGATGCACGGTAAAAAGTACCGACCATTGGTGATTCGACTGTGTGACCCTCTTGAGCAGCTTCAGCGGGAGCAACTGTTGAGGTTGAAGGTGCTGAAGCGGCTGGTGCAAGTGCTGGTCCTGCAGCATATTGGATTGGTTGAGGTGCAGCAACTGAATGGATAGCCCTGCTAATGCGAACCTTTTCTTCACCTTCAGTTAACTCAAGTTCTGAAATGCCAGACTCTTCAACCAAATCAATTAATTTTTTTAATTTACGTAAATCCATGGTGATTCCTCTAAATAAGCCAAATTTTATATTTCATTATTAAGTTGATAAATAGCAAAATTTAATGCTGCCTCATAACTCTTGGCGCCAAGTCCACTGATAACGCCAACTGCAATGTCACTAAAAAAAGAATGATGTCTAAAACTTTCACGTGCATGGACATTGGATAAATGGACTTCAATAAACGGTATGTTGACTGCTGAAATTGCATCACGTATTGCTACTGATGTATGAGTAAAGGCTGCTGGGTTGATAATCATATAATCAACTTTTTGTGATGCTAAGCTTTGTATTTTTGTCACTAAATCTGATTCTGCATTGCTTTGATATGCTTCTAGCGCAATACCAGCAGTCTCAGCAATTTTCATTAAGGTTGTATTGATACTTGCAAGCGTTGCATGGCCATAATGCGCTGGTTCACGAACGCCAAGCAAATTCAGGTTAGGTCCATGTAGGACAAGAATTGATTTTTTTGCCATCATTTATCGCTTAATCACGATTTTCAAAACAAACATAGCCTGCAAGTTTGCCGAAGTTAAGTAATTTTGTCCAGCAAATTTATAACATTTGAGCGAAGTTATATATGTGTATTCGCTAAGCGATTGAATAAAATGGTTAAAATAATTTATATTAATTTAACGAGCGTTTCTTCTAAAAGTGCTTTTGTGATGCGACCAAAATAAGTGTTTGCAATAGTGCCATCTGGTTTGATGATGATTGTAAAAGGTAAAGCGCTTTTGTCATTACCAAGATTAAAAGACAAATTTGACCCTGTTTCTTCTGCTGCTAATAAAGGATAGCTTATATTATTTTCTTGGTTGAACGCTTTGATTAAATCAATCTCATCAAGTGCAATACCAATGACGATAACATTTTTATCTTGATACTCTCTATTCAGCGCTGAAAGCTCAGGCATTTCCTCTCTACAAGGCGGGCACCATGTTGCCCAAAAATTAAGCACAATAATCTTTCCCTTCCATTGGCTGAGTGCTTGAGATGTACCGTTTTCATCTGGAAGGGAGGTTGAAAAAAGTTCTGCAGTTGAAGCAAGGTTGGTTTTTTCTGCGACAGTTTTATTTGACATAAAGTAGCTGGTTACAGCAGCGATGCTGATGAACAAAACGATTGCAACAATATAAAAAGAGATTTTTTTTGCCATAATTAAAGTATGAATATTTCAATAAAAGTTTAATGTAAATTAACAAGTAATCAGCGGGTTACATTCATCTGCCTTCAGAGCATTTACCCGATTAACTGTCTTTAAGAAAGTCGGTGCATCTTCATAACCAATGACACGGATAGGTTTAATTTCTTGACCAGATCGATTAAAAAAGATGATACCTGGCGGACCAAATAAACTAAAACGTTGAAGAAGTGCAAGGTCTTCAGGTGTATTGTCTGTCACATCTGCTTGTAATAAAACAGCGTCTTTGAGTGACGTTTGAACTGCTGGATCACTAAAAGTATACAACTCCATTTCCTTACATGATGTACACCAGTCAGCATAAAAATCCAACATAACCACTTTTCCATTAGCAGCTTCAACTTGCGCATCTAACTCTGCCGTATTTTTAACGCGCATAAAGACTAAACTATGCTGAGTTTGTTTATCGTTAGAAATGCTTAAACTTGAAAGTGGTTGTAAAGGAGATTTTGCCCCCGATATTGCCCCAATTAACATGCTAATCCCAAGGATGAGCAACATAATGCCAATGCCTTTCCAGAAGCGCATCCAGGGATGAGATTGGCCAGTTGCATTATTGATTGGAAGGTTATCTAGAGCATGTAAATAAATTGCAGGGATAATCAACAAAGCGGACCATAAAATCATTTGTACGCTGGTGGGAATAACAGGCGAAATAATGTAAATGGCTACCGCTAACATCAATATGCCAAAGAAATTGCGCACTGCAGTCATCCAACCACCAGCTTTAGGTAATACATGGCCAGCGGATGCGCCAATCAGTAATAATGGGACACCCATCCCAATGGATAGCGCGAATAGAGCAATACCGCCAAGCACAATGTCACGTGTTTGACCAATATAAATTAATGCACCTGCTAATGGAGCAGCTACACAAGGGCTGACAATTAACGCAGAAATGGCGCCCATTAAGAATACGCCAAGAAATTGACCACCCTTAAGTTTATTCGTTGTTTTTATCATACGGTTTTCAATCACGCTTGGCAGTCTTAGCTCATAAAATCCAAACATCGAAAATGATAAAACAACAAAAATTAATGCCGTTGCCGTTAGCATGCCTGGACTTTGTAATGCACTACTGAGTAACTGACCTGAAAGTCCCGCTGCAATACCTGCAATTGTGTAACTAAGCGCAATACCAAATACGTACGCTAATGAAAGATTGAAGCTATGGAGTCTACTGGTAGATTTGTGATGCGCTTTTTTGTCGCCGACAATAATGCCTGACAAGATTGGAATCATTGGAAGCACGCATGGGGTGAATGAAAGTAATACACCAAAACCAAAAAATCCTGCTGCAATTAACCAAAGATGACCGCTTTTTAATAAGCTAGTTGCTTGATCTTCTCCATTTTGGGGAGGATTGTCGATTGTTTTTTCTGTATTAATCGTAACATCAATGGCAGACATTTCAAGATTAAACGTTTTGATTTGTGGCGCATAACATAATCCTTTTTCACTACAGCCTTGAAATTTTGCTTGGAGTGTTAAGTTTTTGGATGTATTGGCTACATTTACTGTCGCAATAAAGTCATGATGATAGACTTCTTGTTTACCAAAATTAGGGTCGTTTTTAATATCACCCTTAGGCAGGACTACCCTTTCAATGGAGCCGTGATTATTGTCTTTGATATCAAATTTAATGCGGTCTTTATAAAGGTAATATCCTGGCGCGATTTTGAAGGTGCCTTCAATTGATTTGCCATCTTTTACGGCCACCTCAAGCTTAAAAGCTTTATCTGGATGTAAAAATTCATCCTCTTTACCATTGTCAGTAAATAAACTAAAGCCTTCATTGCTGCTGTTAGCTGCAAAACTATTATGCATAAAGCCAATGTGTGCAAAGAGTACTATCAGAGTACTAATGCCAACTAATAAAGTTGAAATTCGTTTTAACATCGTCATCCTATTGCAAAGTTTGGTCTTTTACCCATTGTAAATATGGATTATAGCCACCATCTACATTGAGTACGATGATGTCTGGAAGTTCGTATGGATGTATTTCTAAAATAACTGCCTCTAATTTTGTATAACATAGTTGGCTTGTTTTAATTTGCAATCGAATTTCAGTTTGAACTTCCAATTGGTTTTTCCATTCGTATACAGACTTGCAAGCACTACAAATATTTACACAGGCAGCTAGTTTAGCCTTAATCAGTGCTTTTGCAAGGCGCTCAGCGCAAATTTGGTCTGGTACATGCGTTATCACGACTATAATATCGGTTTTAGGCATCAATTATAATAGTCCTCATATTTTCGATGGCTTATTAACATTAAGGAGCTTATGCGTTTATTTTTCCCAATTCTTTTTTTTGGATTTGTTGGTACTGAAATCTACTTGCTTATTTTACTCGGTCAACGTTATGGTATTTGGTTGCTATTATACTTAGTCTTGGTTGGTTATCTTGGCTTACAACTAATTCGAGGTGAAAAGCAAATGATGTCAGTAAAAATGATGCAAAGTATCAAAGCAGGCGGAAACCCGCTCAAAACCATGATGGGAAGTGCACGCAATTTAATTGCTGGTATCTTTTTAATGATTCCTGGCGTGCTAACAGATATTATTGCAGCCATTTTATTATTGATTCCAATACAGCAGCCCAAAGTGGATCCAAGTGCCAGTAGTTATCAAACCGATAGTTCAGGTTTTGAGGGGAGCTACAGCAGTTCAAGCAATCCAGCGAATGATGACGTGATAGAGGGTGAATACGAAGAAGTAAATGAACAGTCCAATGAAAATATAATCTCTACAGATAAAGATTCAGGAAAGTAAGACATTATGGCAAAAGTGACCATTCAAAATAGTGGACATACCTTTGAAGTACGTCCAAGCCAAACAGTGCTAGAAGGGGCAATAGAAAGTGGCATCAATCTACCCTATGGTTGTCGCACAGGATCATGCGGTTCATGCAAAGGTAAGCTAATTGCAGGAAAAGTGATGCACGACGATTACCAAGCTACAGCCATGAGTGATGCTGAGCTTGCCAATGGCAGTGCATTATTCTGCTGTGCAAGACCATTAGAAGACTTGGTTATTGATTGTCGCGAACCTATTGATGCTGGGGTTAAGCCACGAATTTTACCAGCAAGGGTATCTAAGAAAGAAATAATCGCAGATGATGTGGTATTGCTGCACCTTCAATTGCCAAGTAGTGAGCGCTTGCAATTCTTGCCAGGCCAATATATAGAATTTATTTTAAGAAACGGTAAACGCCGTGCTTTTTCGATCGCAAATGCACCGCATGCTGAGTTTGGCTTAGAGCTTCATCTTCGCTTGGTTAAAGGGGGAGAGTTTACCGAGTACGTATTTAATGAGCTTCAAGAAAAAGCCATTATGCGTATCGAAGCCCCTTTTGGTAGCTTCCATCTAAGAGAAGAATCTAACAAACCGATTATCTTTGCTGCTACAGGTACTGGCTTTGCGCCCATTAAAGGGATTATTGAGCATATGCTTTACAATGATATTCAACGCCCTATGACACTTTATTGGGGTGGCCGTAAACCAAAAGATTTATATATGGATGACTTATGCAAACGTTGGGCAGAGCATGTGCCAACATTTACCTATATTCCAGTATTATCCAAACCTGAACCTGATTGGGATGGAAGAACAGGCTATGTTCAACAGGCGATTACTGAAGATATGCCCGATCTAAGTGAATATGAAGCCTATGTATGTGGATTACCCAATATGGTAGATGATGCGCAAAAGCAATTTGCTGCACATGGCTTAGCACAAGAGGCATTCTTTAGCGATGCTTTTACGTTTGCGCCAAAATAAAACTAGGTGAAGTTTATAGTTAATCTTAAATGAAGACATAGATTAGTTAAATTATCTTTTAAACAAGCGCTGAATAAATGAATTATAGTGACGAAAAGGTAGCCAATTCCTTGCAATAGTCCTAATACTCCAGCCTTTATTGCAAGCAAGTTATAGTCAGTTAAAGTTGGCACGCCATGATGCTGAATAGAAGGATAGCTTGTAAAGCTATTATATAAAATATAGCCCCTACGATAATTGCGATTTAGAAATTATAAAAGTGCATTCCTTTTGATAGTTTCGCTTCAATTTTCTTCATCGCAAAAAACAAATCATTTCAATAATAAGGCTGATTGTTAGATTGAATAGAAAAAATCTTAATACAAGAAGCATATTTAATTCCTAAGATATTAAATGCAACTTCCTGTAATTCTCGGAATGGACTTTATCAAAGTAAACATCGCTTCATCACCAGGCGCATCGGCCACTTTGACTTGCAAACCCATTTTGATTGGGTCTTCCGCAACTCTTGCATGATTGACGCAGATCACTACCTGTTTTATCCACTCTGATTCACCAGCCATAATGAGTAAATAGCGCATCGCTTCTGAGCTGGTGATCACAATTATATGTAGCCGTTCATTAACAACAGCTTGTTCTAGGGTATTGCAATTGGTTTGTGGGTTAATGCGCTGGTAGCATTCCGCAAAAGTTACTTGGGCTCCGCGCTCGCTCAGCGTATTGGCTATTACATCACGGCCACCAATACCTCGCACAAGCATGACCTTTTTGTCTTTCATGTTCTGCATTTCCGGAACCGATAGTAAAGACTCACTATCAAATCTTTCCTCTGGAATAAGCACTTGATTAATTCCAAAGTCTTTCAAGGTTTGTGCCGTGTTTGGGCCTATCGCTGCAAATTGTAAATGGGGGGGAATGCCTTGTTTAATGAGTCTTGGCATACCGTTTTGTACGGCATTGCTACTAATAAACAAGATCCAATCGTAAGAATCAATGTTAGTAATGATCTGTTCAAATTGGCTGTAATCATCTAAGGATGTGATCGTAATCAAAGGGAAGGAAATGACAATGCCACCTGCAGATTCAATTAGTTTTGTCAGTGTTTTAGCTTGATTAACAGGTCTTGTTATGGCTACACCGATATTGCCCAAAGTCAAATCGGATGTGGCTGGCATTACTTATCACCATCCAGCTCTGCAAGGATTTTATCTGCGCCTAAGTTAATCAATTTGTTAGCCAATGTTTTGCCTATGTTTTCAGCATCATCTGCATGACCAGTTGTTGTTTCACGTACCATCTTTTTGCCATCCACACTTGCAACAAATCCAGTAATGCTGATGGTATTTTCTTGTTTTGTTGCATAGGCGCCTAGCGGTACCGTGCAACTGCCTGCTAAAGTCCGACTAAATCCTCTTTCTGCTTTAACACATTGTTCTGTATCTAAATGATTCAACGGCGCTAAAACGCTGATGAGATCTTCTCTATCAGCTCTAATTTCAATCCCTAAAGCACCTTGGCCAACAGCTGGGATGCTATCCTCAGCAGAAATAAAACTGCGAATGCGCTCTGCTAAATCCAGACGAATTAAGCCGGCAGCTGCGAGAATGATGGCAGCATATTGGCCTTCATCTAATTTACGGAGTCTCGTTTGCACATTGCCGCGTAATGATTCAATTTTAAGATGTGGAAAACGCGCTTGAATTTGGCTTTGGCGACGTAAACTAGAAGTGCCAACAATACTTCCATTGGGTAAGTGAGCAAGTGAATCATAATCATTAGATACAAATGCATCATGCGGATTTTCCCGCTCACCTGTCGCGACTAATATGAAGCCCTCAGGCATGTGCATCGGGACATCTTTCATGCTATGAACAGCTAAATCGGCGCTGCCATCTAATAGTGCATTTTCCAATTCTTTAATAAAAAGACCCTTACCACCGATGTTTGCCAAGGGTTTATCTAAAATTTGATCACCAACGGTTGTCATGCCTAAAATGCTGATATTACAGTTTGGATATAGCAATTGTAAGCGGGCTTGAATATGTTTAGCTTGCCACATGGCGAGCGCGCTCTCACGCGATGCGATAACAAGTTTTATCGGAGCTGAAGATTTTGTTGTATTGTTCATGTTCGGGATTTTAGCATAGCGTACTAAAGATAAAGTGCTATTAAACGAGATGTATTTTAGGGTAAGCTTACGAATTGTTGAGTTAGAACAGTATTAAGTGGATGGCTATTTAGCAAATGCACTGTATTTATTTTCGGAGGTTGTTATGCAATATCAATTAGACATTTTTCTTACATCACTGAATCAGTTTTGGCTGCAATTGGTCAATTTTGTGCCCAAACTTTTGGCGGTTGTCGTGATTCTTTTTTTGGGATGGATGGTAGCTAAATTAGTTAGAACTGCGATTAAACGTGTTTTGGATTTGATTCAATTTGACAAATTTGCCCAAAAATCAGGATTAGAAGCATTTATGAATAGTGGCAATGTCAATGTAACCTTAAGCGGCATCATTAGTCAGGTTATGTATTGGTTGGTGATCATCATGTTTGTCATCACTGGGGCTAACACGTTAGGGCTAAGTGAAGTAGCAAACTTATTACATGACTTTGCTTCATATTTACCAAGAATTATCCTAGCAATATTAGTTATGATTTTTGGTACTTTACTAGCGAGATTTATTAATCGATTAGTATTTGCTTGGTTACACAGTATTAAGTTTGAACGTGCTTTAGTTGTGAGTACATCCGTAGAGTATGGTATTCAAATCTTAGCTTTATTTGTTGCTTTAGAGCAATTGGGTATTGGTGTTCAGTTAATTCACTCACTATTTGTGATTGTATTTGGTGCGATTTTCTTTGCGCTTGCATTGGCATTTGGTTTAGGTGGAAGAGATTGGGCAGCAAAAGTCATTGAAGAATTAAGTAATAAACAAAAAGGTAAAGATAAGATTAAATAATAGCATTTACGATTTTCGGATTAAATGTTGTTGTCGACGACTCACTGCCACTGTATCTGGCACGCCTTTTAATATGGCGTGCCATTGCAGATCACCTTTTTCATCAGGTCGTTTTTCATAAGCACTAATAAACTGTTTTGCTACTAAACTATTACGATGTAATCGAACAAATAATTCTGCGAATTCTGCTTCTAAATTCGTTAACGATTCTTCAAGTAGGTACTCTCGTTCACGCGTGCGTAATGTGACATACTTCAACTCAGCACGACAGTAAATAATGTCATTAACAGGCACAAGTATAACTCTGCCTCTTTCATAAATGCTAAAGTGACTGCGGGCTTGTTGAATAGGTTTTAGCGCCTCTATCTGCGCTGCATTAGGTTTTGGGCTTAATGCCCGTACTTTATCAATGGCTGCTTGCAATCTTTCTAAACGAATGGGTTTTAATAAATAGTCAATTGCGTTTAAATCAAATGCTTTAATTGCATACGCATCGTAAGCTGTTGTAAAAATAATATGTGGTTTTGGGTCAAGCTTTTGTGCATGCGCTGCTGCTTCAAGTCCATCCATTATTGGCATGCGAATATCAAGTAGCATTAAATCAGGCTGCTTTTCTATTGCTAAGTCTATTGCTTGTTTGCCATCTTTAGCTTCTGCTAAGACATGAACAGATTCAATATCACTCAGAATATCTTTTAATCGATTACGTGCTGGGGCTTCGTCATCAGCAATTAAAATGTTAATCATCTCTGACATTAGTATTTCTCGTAAGGCAATCGAATGGTCACAGTATATTGATTATTGACTGTTTTATGTTTGATAGATGCTTCTAAATCAAAGTGCAAAGTCAGTCTTTCCTTGATGTTTTTTAGTGCCATCTTATTCCCGTTATGGTCACTATTTTTGTTATTACATGGATTGCTAATTTTAATCATTAATTCGTTTAATTTAATTGTTATCATAACTAATATCTCTCCACCTTCTGGCAGAGGTTCAATACCATGATAAACCGCATTTTCTAATAGTGGTTGTAAAATCAAAGGGGGTATTAATGCGTTGGATGGCATGTTATCAATTTGCCAATTAAGTTTTAAGCGCTCCTCCATGCGTAGGCTTTCAATGCTTAAATATTGCTTACAAAGGGCAATTTCATTTTCAAGTGGTACTAGTTCACGATTTTCTGCCATTAATACTCTAAATAAATCAGCCATATCTTCTAATGCAGTTTCTGCCCGTTTTGGTTGGCTGCGGATAAGGGAAAGAACAGCATTAATGCTATTAAATAAAAAGTGTGGGCGTATGCGTGCTTGAAGTGCCTGCAAGCGTGCTTCTGCTATGGCTGGTGAGTATGCGCGTTGTTGTAAACTAAAATAATAAAGAATAATCGCGGTAGTTAATCCAGTTAAAATGATAATTCGATAAGGGACTACCACTGTATCAAAAGAAAAGTAATGCGTGAACAGCATGACTGTCAATGCAGAAATGCTCATGGTAAGACTCATAATGAAGCTGATGCTAAGCCAGTAATGAAATTTTTTTAATATGGGGTAAAGCAGATACAAACAGAGTATGCTGATTAATAGAATCGGTTGTACTGTCATGGAAATATCAGCCATTAAAGGAAAAACATCATCCATGCTAGTGCTCAAAAGGATCACTGCAAGCAATCCAAGCAGGTTCACAATAATTAATATGCGAAGCAGAACACCTAGGTTTTGACAGTTAGGTAAGCGACTATTTTTGCGCACAACGAGTTCTAAGTTAAAATGTCTATGAATATTACCTGTAAGTGTATTATTATTAAACCATTTTTCAAATTTAACATAATCAAATTATAAAGCTTTCAACATAGTGACAGAAAACAACAAAACAACTTCATCTTTAAATGCAAAATCCGAAGCATGGTCTGGCCGATTTAATGAACCAGTGGCTGAGCTAGTAAAACGGTATACAGCTTCTGTCGGTTTTGATAAACGTTTAGCCTTATTTGATATTCAAGGCTCAATTGCGCACGCAAGAATGTTGGCTGCCCAATCCATTATTTCAAATGATGATCTAGCTGCCATAGAAAAAGGTTTGGCTGAAGTTAAACAAGATATTCAAGCAGGCAATTTTGAGTGGTTGTTAGATTTAGAAGATGTGCATTTAAATATTGAAAAAAGCCTAACAGATAAAATTGGTGATGCTGGCAAGCGCTTACATACTGGCAGAAGTAGAAACGATCAAATAGCAACCGATATTAGGTTATGGTTACGTGCGATTTGTGATGATGCTATGGCATCAATTACCAAGCTACAATCCAACATTTTGGATTTAGCTGAACTGCATGCAGATACAATCATGCCTGGGTTTACGCACTTGCAAGTGGCGCAGCCAGTGACGTTTGGCCACCATCTGCTGGCCTACTATGAGATGCTCAAGCGTGATGCTTCAAGGTTTTCTGATTGCAGAAAGCGTATCAATCAATTACCTTTAGGAGCAGCTGCATTAGCTGGAACTAGTTATCCGATTGATCGTGAAATGGTTGCCTCTTTACTAGACTTTGATGGTGTTTGTGAAAATTCATTAGATGCGGTTTCAGATAGAGACTTTGCCATTGAATTTACTGCTGCTAGCGCTTTGCTGATGACACATTTATCTCGGTTTTCTGAAGAGTTAATTTTATGGTCTTCTCCAAGATTTGGATTTATTGAGATTGCAGACCGGTTTTGTACGGGTTCAAGTATTATGCCGCAAAAGAAAAATCCAGATGTACCAGAGTTAGTTCGTGGAAAAACTGGACGAGTAAACGGGCATCTTGTGTCGTTGTTAACGCTTATGAAAGGTCAACCACTAGCGTATAACAAAGACAATCAAGAAGATAAAGAGCCGTTATTTGATACAGCAGATACGATATTAGTTACCTTAGAAATTTATGCAGATATGTTACGCGGGATTACTGTCAATAAAAATAATATGCGAACGGCTGCTTTTGAAGGCTACGCAACAGCGACGGATTTAGCCGATTATTTGGTTAAAAAAGGTATGCCATTTAGAGATGCGCATGAAGTCGTTGCATTAGCCGTAAAGTATTCGGTTGATAAAGGTTGTGATTTATCAGAGTTGAGTTTGGATGAGTTGCAACAATTTAGCTTAATGATTAATGATGATATATTTTCTGTGTTAACGCTTGAAGGTTCAGTATCAAGTAGAAACCATATTGGCGGCACAGCGCCAGAGCAAGTACTTAATGCAATTAAAAGAGCTAGGAAACTATTAAAAGCCAATTGATAATCCTATGCTCAGACAACAGAGAAAATTTATCTTACTACTCAGTACTGCGCTATTAACAGTTACAACAGCATTTGCTAAGCTTGATGATTTAAATTTATATCAACAGGTAGAAGATACGCGGGAAAGCATGATCTGGCCCTTACTACCTAATGAAAGTCTTGATGAGTTGGCGGCTAAGTTTTACCCAAACAATCCAGTCATGCAGCGTAAATTTATTGCGAAAACAAATCAGCTGAATAAGGACAAACTGGAAATCAAAAGCCCACAAAAGCGTAACGCTGCAATCACTTCAATTGTAATTCCTAATTTAAAATCACTATCTGCGGCAGCTGGATCAATTAAACGTAGAAAGCAAAAATCGATCAATGAAGAGTTGCGGTTAAGTTATGACATGGAATCAACATCTGAGAATGCAATGGATATATTTAAAAATATTCCAGTTAGGTTGATGCGTGAATATGAAGAATTAGTTATCAAAAATACATTTCTAAAAGAAGAAATTGCAAAATTAAATAAAAGGCTAGTTTTTTTACAAGCAAAGTTAGGTGAGTTAAAACTGGTCATGGATAGAACATTATCTACGCCAGCCCCTAAAAAGGCGATAAAAAATCTTAATCCACAGAAACAGAAGCCAGTTAAACAAAAGCCTGATGAAGTAATAAATTCAACACCTTCAACACCTTCAACACCTGAAAACCAATCCAATGCCATCAACAGCTTTTTTGATTTATCTAATTATTTTTTATGGATAGCCATTCTGGCATTAGGTTTATTATTTATATTAATCTCTTACTTATACAAAAAATATAAAGATCGAAAATATCGCAGTTTAGTAGATTCAATCAGTAGACAAAATAAAGCCAGAACCTTTAGTTTTGACGATCCTGAAGACAGTATGGAAAGCAGCAATTTCCCAACCACTAATAAAAAAATAATTGAAGAAGAAGATACTGAAGAAATTATAAAAGAAGCAAAAAAATTTGTTGCACAAAATGAAATAGCTGATGCAATAGAGCATCTGAAATGGGCAATTAAAGCCAAGGAGAAAATAGGGATTAATGTTTGGTTGCTCTTATTAAAATTATTAAGACAAAGCCAATTAAAAGATGAATTTGAGACTATTGCGTTGCAAATGCATCAACATTTTAATGTGATGACTCCATTATGGAAAGAGCGAGCAGCGCAGATGGTGGTGCCGCAAAGTTTAGAAGATTTTCCTTACATCATTAAATTCTTGACTGATAAGTGGCCAAATGAAAAGATCATTCACTATTTAGAAAAATTGATTAGTGATAATCGAAGTGGAGAACGTTCTGGTTTTTCACAACCTATTGTCGAAGAGATTTTATTACTTATTGTTGTTTTAAAAGCACGCCAATACCTTTAATATCAGTAAATAAAGTCTTAACTAATTCTTATTTCAAAAAAATAGTCAGCAAGTCATTTAGGTAACGTTGGCCCAGCAGTGTTGGTTTAATATGTTGCTGGTCACGTGAAATTAACCCTTTTTTTAAAGCTTCATTTAAGGCTTTGTTTAATGAAATCAAAGGTAAGCCCGTTCGCTCTTGAAATAAATCTGAATTAAAGCCATCGATTAATCGCAGTGCATTCATCATAAATTCAAAGCTAAGATCTTCTTGAGTAATTTGCGTCGTTTTGTCGACAGCGTTTCCAGCTTCGGCATTATCCATAAATGATTTGGGGTGTTTATGACGTGTTTCACGGGTAATTTTATCGTGATAACTCAGCTTGCTATGTGCGCCGGCTCCAATACCTAAATAATCACCAAATGACCAATAATTGAGATTATGTCGCGCCTGGCTTTTAGGTTTACAAAAAGCAGATGTTTCGTAATGAACATAACCATTTTCTGCCAGTAATCCCTCTATCTGCTCTTGCATCTCCGCGCTCATATCATCACTTGGTAAGCTAGGAGGCGTGCGATAAAAAGGGGTATTTGGCTCTAAAGTTAAATGGTAAAATGATAAATGGTCTGGATGCAGTGTAACGGCTATTTCTGCATCGGCTAACGCATCTTCTAAGCGCTGATTCGGCAGACCGTACATTACATCCAAATTCACACGGTTAAACGTTGCTAAGGCTAATTCTGCAGCTGCGATTGCCTGTTTATCATCATGTATTCTACCCAAAGCTTGTAGATAATCTGCATTAAAACTTTGTATGACCAAAGAAACCCGGTTTACGCCAGCCGCTTTATAACCCGCAAAATGCG
>CAYGSH010000005.1:0-52343 GCA_964352515.1 uncultured Methylophilaceae bacterium
TTGTTGTTGCTTTTGTTCAAACCAGTTTTCAATTTGTTGGTCAAGCATATGTGCGCTAAGGGGTTGGATTGAAATGAGTAAAAAATAATAGGCTAAGATGGCTTCTTTACATTCTTCCTCTTCTGCTGCATCAATCAAACGATGAAATACCCCCATATTATTATCTAAGTTTTTAAAGTAAAGGTTATCCGCTAGAGTTTTCATAAAGCGAATCTTACGGTTTTTAAAGTTACTAAATTGCTTCCATAAAAAACCGCCTAGCGTGCCAAAGCCAATGCCTAGTGCGATTAAGTTGGTTTGATTTAACTCTACAGATTCGTCTCGCATACCTAACCAAAAGGCTATTAGTGCGCCACTGAGTAGTAATGTTGTACCAAGCTTGGTGGCTAACATGATGATGCCACCAATAGCGGCTGGTACACCGATGATGACTTTATCGATGAGCTTCATACGGACTTCTGTATTAGGGAAGAGCATTTCGAGGTCATTACGTGGAATATTGCGAAATAGCTTTACGATAGTTGAGCCTGGTGTAAAGTAAAGTTGTTTACGCTTTTTTTGATCAAAGTAGGGTTGCGGTTTAAACTTTACAATCACGACCACACGGTCATAATTGATAAACTCAATTTCTTTTTTGATGAGTCCCATCCATGTGACTAATGTTTCTTTTCTGACTGACTCACCTCTCCGAAAAAATAGTATCTGATCAAAATCATCAAAATCAACACTTAGTTTGATACTAAACAATGATTCTTCAGCAATGGCATCGGCGACATCTTGCTCTGTAATTTTTTCAAAATTCGCTTTATCTAGCAGGGTGTCTAGCGCTTCAAATAGTTGTGTTTCTTTTTCAGCTAGGGTAGTTGTATCACTCGTAAAAACGGCGCGCATATCTGTATCTGGATTAACAGGGGCATAGCATTCTTTGAGCGTTTCTAATGATTGATGATACTCAAAGTGATAGAGGTGTTTTAACAGCGTGGCGACTTCTGTAAACTTTTGCTGATCAGATTGGTTTAGTTGTGCTTCGTTAATCAATAAACGCACAATATCACTTCTACTGAAGGGGATAAAGCGTGCTTTTTGTAAGATAAGGGACATTGAATACGTTCTAGGGTACTTAAATGGGTAGTATAAAGTGTTTAATAAAACTGGCTAAACCAGATGTTGAGCCACGTTGACTATCAACATCAACAATAATCTTACCACCACCCGCTGGTCGAATATACGCAGTACTTAGGTAAATATTGAGTGGGTCTAACTCGCTATCAATATGTAGTCGGGTTTGTTTGTGCATGGCTATAAGGCGTTCTGGGGGCAAACTGCCGGTTGTCTCTTGGTTATCGATAATCTCTGCACGTCCTTTTGCCATTAAAATAAGTTTGCCCGGCCCTGTGGCCTGAGAAAATATCATTCTACCTAATAATAATGATGACATGCGCGGACTAATTAAAGTAGAAATTTTAATGCTTTCAGTCATGCCAACAAAGTAATAAAAATCAAATATTACGGTTTCGTTTTCAGATAATGTCCATTCAAAAAACTCCATACCTTTTGTTGCTGAGCAGCTAACTTCATCATCACCTTTTTGCATGGTGACTTTGTTCATGGTGTAAGCCCCATTAAAAATTCGTGCAATTGGGGCATAGAATGCTTGTGGAATATTGAATTTTGGTGCTTTTCCTCGGCATTGAAATCGACGTGAAATAAAGTAGCTTTCTGTTTTATTACTTTTTATGATGTATTCACGACCAGTGGGGATGATAGGCGAGGAATTGTTTTGATTGGCGATTAATTTAGAGTCACCTAATGTGACAAAAGTACCCGTGTCACGATTAAAGCTGACTCTTGCAAAAACATACATAAAACTTTTAACACACACAAAACCAAAAATCAGTAAGCTGAGTTGGTGGGCCGCACTAATATATGTCATTGTCCACCAGAGTGATGTTTGACTGTCTCTATTTGCCTTTAAAATAGTATCTCGACCGATTTCATATATTGTATCAACCTGTTTTTGGGCGGTTTCTTGTGCATTTTGTGCACCTTCTTTAATCGTGGTTTCTTTACTTTTTAGAAAGTCACTTAAATTACCTTTCATCTCTTTAATAAAATTAGTAAAGGCTGTGTTGGTAGCAGCTGTTGATGCGTCAACGCTTAGATTGACAACTTCATTAGCTGGCCACCAAGCATCTGATTCATGAGGGTTAAATGTTAGGCCAGTCGGTAAAATACTATCCACTGCTTGCATCACACTTTTTTCTATTCCTTCTTGCGTGATTTTATCGCCTTGTTTTTTGATCTCACTTTTGACTTTTTCTATCTCTAAATGCCATTTGTACATGAGGTTATCTGCTTTTAAGGCAGCGGACTGTAAGGCGTTGTCGCGAATATTATGTTTGTGATTAAACGTTAATATCCCTCTATCGTGGAGAGTATTGACTACTTCTGTTGGAAGTGCAACTTCTGTCACATAGAGAAATGGACTGGCGATAATAAAAAGTGGTAACCATAAAAGAAAAGCATGCCGTGCTGTTTTTATGCCTTTTGACCAGCCAAGATTTTGCACTAAGTAAAAATTCTCTCTCGCACCTTTTACGACAAGACGTGCGAGTGCTGCTACAGCAATGAAAACAAGAATAGGTAATTGGGCTTTTATTGTATTAAAAGCAGCAGCATCGTTTATTAATACTGGGATGAGAGTGCTAATGAGTAATAAAAAAATAAAATAAATAAAAGACTTAGCGCGCATTTGACCTCTAAGAGCAAACCAGACAAAAGCAATTTTTGGGATTAAGGTATGATTGATTTGCCAGTTTGCAATTGAATCCAAGCCTAAAACAAACACAAAAATAAAGACAATATAGTTAAAGGCGGGTGCCGCTAAACCTAATATTAATAAGCCCGATAATTGACGTTTTAAACTTAATAAAACCGTAGGAAAAATCAATATTAGGCCTAAGTACCAACTTGGACTAATCATTAGTTGCCATGCATTTGATGCTATATTAAGCCCCAGAAGGTTCGTCATAGAAGGGCTATTTGTCTTTTCTACTTTTAAACATGATAGTGGTGGTTTACAGGTGAAATTGACATCTAGCCCTTCACGAAAAGCTTGTGTTTTATTAAAACGGTTTAGTTCTATTTTATAAATGAGATGTTTATCGTTTAATTCTACACAGAGTTTATTTAATAATGATACAAACTGATTGTTTGACTGCTTTTTTGATGACTCCCACTTTTTGCAAGCATCAATCATATCCATATCATTTTTTGATAGATCTTTTGGTTTAATCAAGTATTGGTTGAGCAAGTTAAAACGTGTCGCATCATATTCATAATGCGATGGAATTTTTTCATCGTTGCTGAAGCTATATAAAGAAAGATTAAAAATATAGGGTGTTAACGTGAGTAATAAAACAAACTGACCTAGCCCAAAAAGTTTACGCTCACTGACAGACTCGCTATGGGAAAAAAGTTTAACTAACGTTAAGTAAAGCTTACTTAAAAACATAAAATGTTTTTTCATTTAAGTGGCCTTTTATTGTTATGGCTGCCCGAGTCCTTTTGCCGTTAATGCGGCTAACAAAGGTAATATACAAAGTAAAAAAAGCTCTACTCGTATGATGTATTGGACGTGTGTTGGAATGAATATAGCACTAATTGTATTTTTACTATTTTTAAGTATAAAAAATGTAGGGAACAAAGATAAAACAATCATTAGCAAAAACATGCTTGTTTTGAGCTGAAAAAACAGGTTGTTTGAATAAAATTCTTTTGGTTTACCTACGACAAGCCAAAGAAAAAGCCCTGATCCAAATATTAAAAAAGCTCCAGCCGCATATGCCCCATCAATCTTTTCTAACTTCGTAATGACACCTATCTTGAGTGGTGATTTAAGTAATATGTTTTCTAGTATTACCGTTGAAGATAACAAAATAATGCCAATAAAATGCAAATACCTAACGATCACTTCTTCCATTTTTTTCTCCATTGGTAGCAAGAGATGGGCTGAATATATTATAAAGATAGTTTACGAAATAACCTAAATCTAAGCTCGCCTATTCTTATTTGAGGCACGAATAATGCTTGACGATGAGTATACGCTTGGTTTTAATGAAAGCTACGTTACAGCTTTTGATGAACATTTGCCAATTTTTGAACCATGCCATGAGTACAATTAAAGATATTATAGCCCAAGAAGAATTGTTCCCTGCTTTTGAAGAACAGGTGTTGCCTTGTTATGAAAAGTTAGCGAACTACATTCAGAATCAACATCAGGTTAAACAAAGCAGCTTATTAGTTGCAGTGAATGGTGCACAAGGAACAGGCAAGTCAACGATGGCACTTTTTCTTAAGGCTTTTCTAAAAGAAAAAGGAAAACGTGTTGCAGTGATATCTATTGATGATTTATATCTTACCTATAAAGAACGACAGTCACTTGCTGAACATGTGCACTCATTATTGCTAACACGAGGCGTGCCAGGGACGCATGATATTACATTGGGTCAGTGTGTGATTGATAATCTAATCAATGCGAGTACAGAACATGTTGTTGAAATTCCTGCTTTTGATAAAGCAAAAGATGATCGCAAGTCAGAGTCAAATTGGCACAGTGAACAAGGGCCTATTGATATCATTATTCTAGAAGGATGGTGTGTGGGGGCAACAGCACTGCCAGAAAATGATTTAGATATTCCAATTAACCAACTAGAGGCAAATGAAGATACCAACGCAACTTGGCGCCATTATATGAATCAGCAGCTTAACAATCAGTATCGAGATTTTTTTAACCAGTTTGATTTATTAGTGATGTTAAAGGCGCCTAGTTTTGATTGCGTTAGAGAGTGGCGAGCATTGCAAGAGGAAAAGTTGGCAAGGAAAATGCAAGTACAGTTAAATGAAAACAACACAGATAAAGATGGTGAAAATAATGCACCATTTAAAGGATTAATGGATAGCAATGCACTAAATCGGTTCATGATGCACTATGAACGATTAACAAAGCATATGCTTGAAGAAATGCCAAACCGTTCTAATGTGTTAATTGCGCTAAATCCAGACCATTCAATTCAATCGGTCGACTATAAAACGTGATAAAAGAACATCAAATCGTTGTTTTTAGTGATCTTGATGCAACCTTATTAGACCATCATAACTACCGTTTTGATGCGGCAAATGAAGCGCTTTCAAAATTAAAAAAACTGAATATTCCATTGGTTTTAAATTCAAGTAAAACCATGCCAGAAATGCAAAGTATTCGAGATCAGTTAGGTAACCAGGATCCATTTATTATCGAAAATGGAGCCGCATTGGTGATTCCCTCTGGGTACTTTGAAAACGAAAACGAAGTGGTTGTTAATTTCTCGAGTGAATATCAATCCATACTGAGGGTATTGGCACACCTTAAAGCAGAAGGGTTTAAGTTCCGACACTTTGATGCGTTAACAGCGCAAGAAGTAAGTGAGCTAACGAGCTTAAGTGTAGAAGAAGCTAAAATGGCTAAAGCACGGGTTGGTAGTGAGCCTTTAGTTTGGGATGGCGATTCAGAAAGCTTAAGTCTTTTTATAAAAGCAGTGAATGAAAATGAGTTAAAAGTGATTAAGGGTGGGCGTTTTTATCATGTGATTGGCTTGTTTGATAAAGGACGTCCAATTGAATATGTGCTCAAATTTTTTGAGAAAAAGTATGCCAATAACAAAATTTTATCTCTTGGGCTGGGCGATAGTCCCAATGATTTGCCGATGTTAGAAATAGTTGATCTTGCGATTGTTGTTAAGTCTGGTCGATCGTCAGAAATGAAACTATCAAACCCGAACAGTATATTCACTGAAGAAGCAGGCCCTGTTGGCTGGAATAAAGCAGTACTAAAACTACTTAAAGAAAAGGAAATGTAGCTATGGGAGACTTTTACCAAAATGGCGTTATTACAACACTGCACAACTTAAATAGAAGACCAGTTGAAGAAATTGAAGCTGAGCTAAGACAGTTTAGTAAGGTGCGACCTTTAGCTCTGATATTGCCTTCGTTATTTTCAGAACTGGAAGGGCCGGCGTTGAATAATATTGTAGAAGAACTTAAAAAAGTTGATTACTTAGATGAAATTATCATTGGCTTAGATGCTGCGGATGAAGCGCAATATCGTTATGCACTTGAGTTTTTTAGTGCGTTGCCTCAGCGTAAAAAAGTGCTCTGGAATGATGGACCAAGGTTAAAAGCGATTGATGAAAAACTTAAGTCAGAGGATATCTCCCCTGTAGAAAAAGGCAAGGGTAGAAATGTTTGGTTTTGTATGGGTTACGCACTCGCTTCAGGCCGTTCAGAGTCCGTGGCAATGCATGATTGTGATATTTTGACCTATAAGCGTGATTTGTTAGCTAGACTGATTTATCCAGTGGCTAATCCTAATTTTAACTATATGTTTTGCAAGGGATATTATGCTAGGTTAGCAGGCGGGAAAATGAATGGTCGTGTAAACCGTCTACTCGTTACTCCATTAATTAGAGCGCTTAAAAAAACTTGTGCACCGAGTGATGTATTGGATTATTTGGATAGTTTTCGATACTCATTAGCTGGCGAGTTTTCATTTAGAACAGATGTGATTAGTGACATTCGGATTCCGAGCGATTGGGGTCTTGAAATTGGCGTTTTATCAGAGTTAAAACGCAATTATGCAACTAACCGAATCTGCCAGGTCGATATTGCCGATACCTATGATCATAAACATCAAGAGTTATCTCAAGGCGATGCGACAAAAGGTTTGGCCAAAATGAGTGCTGATATTTCAAAAGCTTTATTTAGAAAGTTAGCAACCAATGGTGAAGTCTTTTCAACTGAGTCGTTTAGAACCATAAAAGCTACTTATTATCGTATGGCATTAGATTTAATCGAGACCTACCAGAATGATGCCATGATTAATGGCTTAACGTTTGATCGACATAAAGAAGAACAAGCAGTTGAAACGTTTGCCGTTTGCATTATGGAGGCTGGCGCATCTTTCCTTGAGAACCCAATGGATACCCCATTTATTCCCAGTTGGAATCGTGTTAACAGTGCCTTGCCAAACTTACAAAAAGAGTTTTTAGCTGCTGTTGATGCAGATATGGAGCAATATTCTTAGTATGAGTAGCCCAAATCCAAATAATGAAGCCATTTATCGTGAATTGCATCACAAGTTAGTGATCCATTTAGATAAGGTTTATGCTGATCATGACAACACTAAGCTTGCTGAAAAGTTGGTGAGTACCATGCATTTAGACAATGTGATTGAAAAACCTAATGCCCATCAAAACAATTGGAATGAGCAAGATATCGCATTAATCACATATGCAGATACTTTGTTTGATAAGGAAACAAAGCCGCTAAAAGTTTTAAACGCTTTTGCAAATCAATATTTAAAAGATGTGGTGAGTATTATTCATATTCTTCCATTTTTCCCATTTAGTTCAGATGATGGTTTCTCAGTGATTGACTACTTATCTGTTAATGAATCACATGGAGACTGGGAAGATATTAAAGCCATTAGCCGAGATTTTAAATTGATGTCTGACCTTGTTTTGAATCATATGTCAGCACGGAGTTGGTGGTTTGATAACTACAAAAAAGGATTAGACCCTGGTAAAGGTTATTTTTTTGAAGCAGATAAAGATTTGGATACCAGCCAGGTTGTTAGGCCTAGAACCACACCATTGCTCAACCAAGTGGAAACGAATGAAGGCGCGCGCTATGTTTGGTGTACGTTTAGTCCAGATCAAGTAGATCTTAATTTTGCAAACCCAGAAGTGTTGGTTGAATTTGCAAACATCATTTATGAGTACTTAAAAAATGGTGTAAAACTATTCAGGTTAGATGCTGTTGCGTTTTTATGGAAAGAGCCAGGAACAAGCTGTATTCACCTGCAACAAACCCATGAGATCATTAAAATTTTACGTGTACTAATAGAACATCATAGTCCTGATGCGATTGTGATTACAGAAACTAACGTACCAAATCGTGAAAATCTAACCTATTTTGGCAATGGCAATGAAGCGCATATGATTTATAACTTCTCTTTGCCGCCGCTATTAATCTATACCTTGGTGACGGGTAACTGTCGACATTTAAAATCATGGTTAATGAGTATGCCGCCTGCACAAAACGGGACGACTTACTTTAATTTTATTGCTTCACATGATGGCGTAGGATTGCGTCCATTAGATGGCTTATTAGATGAGGATGAGAAGGCTCGCATGGTTGAGACCATGCAAAATTTTGGTGCTAAAGTCAGCTATCGTCGTACACAAGAGGGTGATGACAAAGCGTATGAAATCAATATTAGTTTATTTGATGCCTTAAAAGGGAACATGGACGGTGAAGATGCGTATCAGGTCTCACGTTTCTTATGTGCACATACCATTATGCTTGCCTTAGAAGGTGTGCCTGCTTTTTATATTCATAGCTTATTGGCCACTGAAAATGATGATGAACGCGTAGAAAATACAGGAAATAATCGATCAATTAATCGTTCAAAGTGTGACGTGAATGAATTAATCAACAAACTAAGTGATGAGTCGACGCACCAGCATGAAGTTTTTAATGCGTTAAAAGAACGCATTAAAATCAGAAAAGCACAGAAAGCGTTTCATCCCAATGCAACACAGTTTACATTGCATTTTGGGACTGAAATTTTTGCTTTTTGGCGACAAAGTTTAGACAGGCAGCAATCGCTTTTCTGTATTTATAATATTAGTAATAAATTGCAAGTCATCCCGCTTGTAGATATAAACTTAATTGGGACTGACGAATGGATTGATCTGTTAACTGGTTGTGTAATAACAGATCTCAAACAAGAAATTGAGCTAGATCCTTACAAGTGCCTGTGGTTAAGTAATCGTTAACAAATAGTTAGGTAAAGAAATCGAAAATATTGCCCAAGGCAGATGAAGAGGTTTTATAAAACTCGGTATAACTGCACTGTTCGCAAGTAACAGCGGTGTACTTTTTGTTTTGCACATCAAAAATCCTAGACCAAAAACCTCCAGAAACGCGAATTTCACCTATGCTGTAATTAATATTGTCACATTTTGGACATTTCCAGTTTTGATGATGCATTAGTCTTCCTTCAAAGCATTAATAAAAGTTTCAATTTCCCATTCACAGCCGCCACAACCTGTATTTACGCCTGTTTTTCTAGAAATCCCATCAAAATCAAACCCTTGAGTAACCAAATCATAAATCTTACCTCGTGTTGTGCCTGTGCATTCACACATGATTTCATCTTCTAAATTATTTTCATTGCTTGTCATTTGTTTAACTAAAGCGATTCATCAAACCAATTGGCTAATTTTATTGTTGCTTTGGATTTTACATCATCATCAATATATAAACTGACAGTCAAAATGGCTGATGCAAGTACACCAACATCATCAACAAATCCTATTACTGGTGTAATGTCAGGTATCGCGTCAATAGGCAGTATGAAGTAGCCCAAAGAACCATAGATTACTGTTTTAGCCCATGTTGGTGTGTTGGGGTTTTGCGCAGCGTAATACAGCCAAAGCGCTTTTTCAATCACATCTTTACCAGCTAACTTTGCATATTGAATGAGTTTCTTCCAAAACCCTTTATCGGTGTAGGATTTTAATACCACTTGATTGTTTTGCAGCATAAATTACTCCAGTCGTTAAATATCAGCTCTGATGTTTTAGATATAATGATGATAAGCATAATTGTAAAATTTGACATGGGCAAGACACGATAGTGCAATTTATTAATGTAAATCAGTTTAGTCAGGTTGTGATTTTTATTGAATAACGTTGAACTTTACATTTAAGTAGCGTATCTTAAAAAAATGAAAAAAAGATTATGCATCCTTTTAATGTGTTGGTTACCCATATTTATGGTGTCTGCCAACGCAATGAGTTTGCAAATGACATTGCAACAATTGAAAACCGAACATCAAAGTATGCATTCAATGGCTTGTCACCAAGATAAAAGCAATCAGTCTGAAAGCGCTCAGACATGCTTGGGATGTGGCTTTTGTGTAGTGGCAACATCAATTGCAAGTTTTAATAATGCACCAACTTTTTATCTAGAAAATGGCGTATCAATTGCGCCACTCATGATTGATGTGATCTATCAATCATACAACCTCTTACCAGCCGATAGACCCCCTATATTAAGTTAAAAGCATAGGACAAATTCGTCCAAGTTTTTAGTTTTATTATTGGAGGTTATATGATTAAGCAACTATTCGTTGCATCTTTGTTTGCTATTTACAGTCTATCTACATCTGCAGCTGCCTTAATGGGCTTTGAAGATAGCTATATGCTGATGACTGAAGCCGGTAAATACAATCAAGAGTTTATGTTAAATTACGCCCCAAGTATTCATCATGCTTATGGTGTAGAGGTTATGCGAATGTCACCTGATGGTGAGCCTGCAACAACCATGACAGGAGTTAATTACACAGGCCTAATCAAACGTTGGAACCTTCCTGCTGCTCAAGTAAATGTTTGGTTTATGGGCAGCTTGGGTGAAGCACATGGCCAGTTTAACGGCTTTAGTTATAGCCCAAGTTTACAGTTTGATTATGAAACAACAAGGTTATATTTTTTAACCAAGTTAAGATTTATTCGTGCGCCAGGCATGAATAATGATCTTGCCGCGATTCAGGGAGGCTTCTCATTTTACGAGACAGACTTTGATGAAACGCAACCGTGGTTTGTACTAGAAGCTAAAACAACTCGCAATTTTAATCCAGGAATGCAAATTACACCTGCTATAAGATTAATCAATAAGAACTACTTTATTGAGATCGGCATGACTAATCCTTTTGAGAAAGAAGAGCGTTCACCTAGATTAAATTTGATGTTCACCTATTAATATTAAGGATTTATGATGAAAAAAATGATATTTCTGATTTTCTGTATTTTAACTTCACCAAGCTTGCTTGCTGCAACAAGCATTAAAGCAGAAGTTAATGGGATGGTATGTGCATTTTGTGCAAAAGGTATTGAAAAAAAACTAAACGCAATGCCAGAAGCAAAAGATGCTTTTGTTAATTTAAAGCGTCGCATTGTTGTTTTGGAGTTAAAAGAAAACCAAGATGTGCTAATCGCCAGTTTTACTAAAGTGATAGAAGAAGCGGGATACTCTGTCAGCAAGGTGGAAAAAGTTGATCAATCTATTCAGATGATTAAAGACGCAATGAAAGTAGAAAAATAATGGCCAAAGATGATTTTGCAATTGTAAATAAGGCAAAAAGGGTAAACATAATCTCATTGTTTACTAGTAGTTCAACATTGATATGTTGTGCTTTACCTGCAACTATGGTGGCGATAGGTTCTGCCGCTGCATTAACGGGTTTAGTCAGCACTTTTCCACAATTGATATGGATAAGTGAGCATAAGATGATAATTTTTACTATGGCTGCTGTGATGTTAATATTCGCTGGATATCTGCAATGGCAGGCACGTAATGCAGCGTGCCCAGTTGATTCTAATCTAGCAGCAGTTTGCCTTAAAACGCGAAAAAGCAGTTTATTGATTTATTCGTTTTCAGTTCTTGTCTTTTTGGTGGGTGCTTTTTTTGCTTTTATTGCGCCGATATTGAGCTAGACAAGTAGCTGATAAATAATGGATACTTGCTTTTTTACTGTTTCAGCCTAGGAGTTTGGTATCAATCCGTACTTAAAAAAACAAGAAAATTGGGATATCTTCTGTAAAATAGTTGATAACTTCGGCGATATTGGCATTTGCTGGCGGTTGGCGAGCCAGTTAAAGCATGAGTATGGCAAAACGGTAAGACTTTTTGTTGACAACTTGGCGGTTGCTGCAAAGATATTACCTGGTATTGCCAATGTTGAGGTACAGTCTTATCAAGACGTCACAGTCGTTCATTGGAATAAAAGTACAGTATTTGATGGCGTTGCTGACGTAACGCTTGAAACATTTGCCTGTGAGTTACCCGTTAAATATTTATCAACTATGTATGCTGATTTAATTTGGATAAATGTTGATCATCTTTCTGCGGAAAATTGGGTGCCAGAATTCCATGGATTAAACGGGCGTTATCAAGATAGTCAATTGTTGAGATATTTTTATTTTCCTGGTTTTGTAGAGAATGCTGGGGGCTTGATAAGAGAAGATAAGCTAATTAAACGTAGAGATGATTTTCAACAATCGAAATCATTACAGCAAGATTTTTGGCAATCTTTAAGCATTGATATGAGTGATGATGATTTAACAGTTTCATTGTTCTCATATGCCAATGCTCCGGTAGAAGCATTTATGCAGACACTTGCTAAAGGCGATCAAAAGATAACAGTACTTATGCCGTTTAACAGTTGTATTCCATCCACAATCTTAGGAAATGATGAGGTTTCTATTGGGGACTGTTTACTGGATGGTCCTTTAACAGTTCATATTTTACCTTTTCTTAATCAGGATGATTATGATCATTTGCTATGGGCCTGCGATATCAATTTTGTTCGTGGCGAAGATAGCTGGGTTAGGGCTATTTGGGCAGGAAAGCCTTTTATTTGGCAACCCTATTGGCAAACGGATAATGCGCATTTGCTTAAATTGAATGCATTTTTAAATTCTTTTTATGGCGAGCATGCATTTGATCAATTATTAGTAAAGCTACATGAATCATGGTCTACTCAAACGTTTAACGCAGAGAAGTGGCAGCAATATGTGGAAAGTTATTCAGAAATTAAAGATTTAACTAAAAGTCAATCTACAAGATTGATTCAACAACCAGATTTAGTTAGTAAGCTTGTTGACTTTTGTGCGAAGTTGGCAAAGTAGCGTATAATGCACGATTTTAAAATTTAGTGTCCATTGGTATTGATTATATGAAAACAGCTCAAGAACTTCGTACTGGTAATGTAGTGATGGTTGATGGTCAACCATTAGTGTTAGTTAAGACAGAATATAATAAATCTGGCCGTAGTGGTGCAGTGGTTAAAGCAAAGTTCAAAAATTTGCTAACAGACGCCCCAAGTGAAAACGTATACAATGCAACTGATAAGTTTGATGTCATTGTATTAGAGAAAAAAGAAGTGACATATTCTTACTTTGCGGATCCTACGTATGTGTTTATGGATGCAGAATACAATCAGTATGATGTTGATGCAGAGTTCATGGAAGATGTATTACCTTATTTGGAAGATGGCATGGCTTGTGATGTACGCTTTTATGAAGGTAAAGCGATTTCAGTTGAGCTTCCCACTACAGTGGTGCGCGAAGTAACTTACACAGAGCCCGCAGTCAAAGGTGATACTTCTGGAAAAGTATTAAAACCAGCGAAACTTGCGACTGGCTTTGAAATTTCAGTACCATTGTTTGTATCTCAAGGTGACAAAATTGAAGTTGATACCCGTACACATGAATATAGAAATAGAGTATTGAAGTAATTACTTTCAAGAAATCGCTTCAATCATAAAAAAAGGGTGCTAATAGCACCCTTTTTTAGTAGATGTACTTAAGTGTTAACCTATTTTTTTGCTGATCTCTTCTTCTGCCGCTACCCAAAAGTCAATAGCGTTACCTTTAAAATGGTTGTTTTCAGCAATATAGTATGCTGCAACTTCAATCATTTTATATCGTTCTTCAGCACTAATTTTACGTGCTTTTGTGGCTGTTGGTTTTTTTACAGCAGCTTTCTTAACTGCTGGTTTTTTTGCAGCGGGTTTTTTTGCAGGGGCTGGTTCTTTTTTGACAGTTGTTTTTGATGCTGGTTTTTTTGTAGGGCTAACAGCCATGGTAATGCTCCTTTTGTAAAGTAAAAGCGGATAAATATGATGAAGGCTTTTGACCTGTTGGTAATATCATATTAAACCGTACCACCTACTGTCAAGCCATCAATTTTGAGTGTTGGTTGGCCGACTCCAACTGGTACGCTTTGGCCTTCTTTACCGCAGGTCCCAACGCCTGTATCAAGGGACATGTCGTTGCCTATCATACTTACACGCGTTAGAACATCTGGCCCATTACCAATCAGGGTTGCACCCTTTACTGGATATGTGATTTTACCGTCTTCAATCATATAGGCTTCTGCCGCACTAAATACAAATTTTCCACTGGTTATATCGACTTGACCACCGCCAAAGTTAGCTGCGTATAGTCCTTTTTTTACAGATTGAATAATTTCTTGAGGGTCTTTGTCACCGTTGTGCATATAGGTGTTGGTCATCCGTGGCATAGGTATATGGGCATAGCTTTCGCGTCTGGCATTACCCGTAATTGGCATATTCATAAGTCTCGCATTTAAGGTGTCTTGTATATAACCGCGCAAAATACCATCTTCAATTAGAACTGTTTTATTGGTAGCATTTCCTTCATCGTCGATGCTAAGTGAGCCACGTCTATCTGCAATGGTTCCATCATCTACAACTGTTATGCCTTTTGCAGCCACTTGTTGACCAATCATACCAGCGAAGGCTGAACTTCCTTTACGGTTAAAATCACCCTCTAGCCCATGCCCAATTGCTTCATGAAGGAGAATGCCAGGCCAGCCAGCACCAAGCACAACAGTCATGTTGCCCGCAGGAGCAGGGCGTGCCTCTAAATTAACGATGGCTTGATGAACTGCTTTTTGAGCATAACTATGCAAGACTTCATCAGTGAAGTAACTGTAATCATAACGTCCGCCTCCACCAGAAGTGCCTTGTTCACGTCGTCCATTTTGTTCTGCAATCACTTGGATTGAGACGCGAACTAACGGTCGAACATCGGCGGCCATGATACCGTCGCTTCTAGCGACTAAAACGACTTCATATTCGCCTGCCATAGATGCCATTACTTGTGTAACACGAGGGTCTAGTTTTTTTGCAAACTGTTCTAATCGCTCTAATAGTTTAACTTTGGCCTCTGCTGTTAGTGATGCTATTGGATCATTAGGTAAATAAAGTGATTTTGCTTCCGGTGTAATGATTTTATTTGCGGTTTGATTGCCACCAATTGTGGCAATCGCTTTGGTCGCATCTGCAGCTTGCTGTAGCGCGGGTAAATTAATTTCGTCTGAATAGGCAAAAGCTGTTTTTTCACCACTCACAGCACGTACACCAACACCTTGATCAATAGCAAATGCACCAGACTTAACTTGGCCTTCTTCAATACCCCAAGACTCACTCCTGCTATATTGGAAGTATAAGTCTGCGTAGTCCACTTGGTGTGACATGATGTTACTTAGCACGCCTTGCAAAGCCTTAGTGTCTAGGCCAGAGGGTACTAGTAAGGTTTCACTAGCGGTATCAAAGTGCTGTGCTGTTTTTAATGTATGCTTGTCTATTTTCATTAGGGTTAGTTAAATATATTTTCCAATTTATTTAGTATTATTAACATTACCAGACATTTATTATGTTTGTAATCAGGAAATGTCGTAATTATTTAAGTTAATTTAATTAAATTGACTTAATGGTCTTATGTTTAAGCGCTGGCAGGCTGCTTCTTAAGCTTTCTTGATAATGCGTGTTGATATTTGCAATTACAATACCTGAGCCGCGCGGCAATCTGTCCAGAACCACGCCCCATGGGTCCACAATCATCGTGTTTCCATGCGTTTCTCTTCCAGATAAATGATATCCACCTTGAGCAGGCGCAATCACATAACATAAATTTTCAATTGCTCTTGCACGGATCAATGTTTCCCAATGCGCTTTTCCTGTTGTATCAGTAAATGCTGATGGAATAATAATCATGTTGACATCACCCATTGCACGATACAGTTCAGGGAATCTTAAATCATAGCAAGCAGACAAACCAATTTTTCCATATTGCGTCTCTACAACAACAACTTGGTTGCCTGGTTCTATTGTATTTTCTTCGTGGTAATGTTCAGTACCTAAATCTAGTCCAAATAAGTGGATTTTGTCATATCGTGCAATCTGTTTCCCTTTTTCGTTGTACACAAGACAACTATTTCTTACTTTTGTAGCAAACTTACTGACGAGCGGAACAGTGCCGCCAATGAGAATCACTTTATACTTTTTAGCTAATTTAGATAAGAAACTCTGAATAGGACCATTACCTTCTTCTTCTCTCACTTTGACTTTATCAGAGTCATGTATCCCCATAATACAAAAGTATTCAGGTAGAGCAATGATTTGTGCTCCTTGATTGACGGCTAGTTTAATCAAACGTTCGGTTTCAATCAGGTTTGACGAAACGCTTGGGCTAGATGCCATTTGAATGGCTGCAACTTTTACAGTATTCTGTGTATTTTTAGATAGGTTTTTAGATTTCATATTAATTTTGCTGTGCATTTAAAGGTGAAATGGTAGGAGCTTCCTTATTTTTTTCAGGTTTTGCTTCAGAGTCAATAGGGTTAGCCCAAGTGCCTGTAATTGTATATTCAGTTTGTGCAATTTTATTGAGCGGATCTTTTAGTAATTTTTGCGCTATAAATGCTGCGGCGCCAGCGATAGGGCCTCCGGCAAGCGCAGCTAAAGATAGCGTATCACTAATATGCGGTACAACTTTTACTTTTAGATTTTGTGTTTCTTCATTTAAATCAATTTGACCCTTAATTTTAGTTTCGGCAGCTGGACCGGTCATGAAGAAGTCATTACTTTGCATCACACCATTATCTACCTTTGCCGTGGCACTAATCACATCGAAAGCAAAGCCCTCACTAAATAAGTCTCTAAAATCCAAGGTCAAGCGCCTTGGTAAACTTTGTAATGTTAGTAATCCAAATAGTCTTCCCACACCAGGCTGTACTTTTAAAATTTCTCCTTTTGAGGCGCCAAGGGTGAATTGACCAGTTAAACCAGTCTTTTTGAATTGATGTGGACTTCCTGGCCATTGTAATCGACCAGAAATCAATGCTACACCACCTTTAATGACGTTAGGTTGACCTAATCGTTCAAAAGTTTTGCCAACATTATTAGCAGCTAAAGAAAACTCTAAGTTGGTATTAGGGTTTCTAGCCCAGTTTTGCCAACGACCTTCAGACTGAAATACATAATCAGCGTTCGTCATTTTTAATTGTTCAATGACCCAGTCATCATCGATTTGAAATGCTTTAAGCTCTAATAAACCAAATTCTTTAATTCCAAGTTTAAAATCATCTGCTTGAATATCTAAAGCAGGATATTTATTATCTAGTTTACGAATGTCTTTGTCTTCAGTTTTGTTTGACTCATCATTGCTAGAAGGAATATGTAGCTTCTTAAGATGTGCAATCACTTTGCCATTTGTATTAGTTTTCTCTGGTTTGAGCCATTCAATAAAACCATCTATTTCTTGGCTTTTCAATGTTATTTTTAATGGACCACTATCGGGTGTTGAAGTAATATTTAACCCATTCAATGACCGGTTAAAAATATCTAATTTATCGATAACAATGTCTGTGGTATCCACTTTTAAGGAGGTCGTATTTTTGGCAGTTGCTCCTTTGTTTAAAGCAATCCACTCATCAGCATTTAAATAGTCAAATCGACCATGTATAGAGAGACTAGGCGTTGACGGAAGCTTTGGAGGTATATTAAAAGCGATATCGCCTCGGTCAAATGCTAATTCACCATTTTTCTCATTTCTCAAAATGAGCGCAGAAATGATGTCTTTGTAAGTAATTTCAACGTTATCTTGAGCAGCAAGCGATTGTTTTTTGATAATCATTAATGTAGCTATTTGATCGCTACTTTTACCTATTGGAGCAGGTAAATTTATTGATAGTCCTTTTAAATCAGAACGTAAGCTTAGATTGACTATTGGTTTTTTTATGGCAATATCTGCTGACCAATTTGCCGCGCCTTCAAGTGATTGGGTGAATAGATTCTGCGCATACTGTTGAATTCCTTTATCAGAAATAGAACCATTGGCTCTAATATTAATGGTTTTATCTGAATCGGTTAAAAGTTCAAATTGCAAAGGGCCGCCTAAAACTTCCCCTTTAATATTTTTCGAATGAATCCCTGTTGAATCAAAATTCAACTGTCCATTAATATTTGAAATTTCAGGAAAATCCAATCGCTCATTTGTATATATGGTCCCATTATTAATTAAATAATCACCTTCAAATGTTGAATCCACAATATGATTTAATGGCAAGTTTAACTTTAAGTTAAGTTTGCCTGTGCCTGCTGTTTTTAAATCATCCGTGAAGCCAAGCGTGACATCTTTTACAGGGCTGTTATTAATGAATTTAATCCCTTCCGCGACAGGACCTTCAGAAACGCCATCGATTCTGAGCTCTTGTGAGTTTGCACCATAAGTGTTTAGCATAGGTATAACTGCTTTACCTTTCAGGATATTGATACCATAAATTTTGCCTTTATCTGCATTAAGTTCCATGCTGTTGCCTTCAAACAGCATATTTAATGCTAAGCCTTCAATTTTTGGCCAGCTTTTACCATATTCTAAAACGGCATCAGTGATTCTTGCAGATACCTTAAATTGTCCAAGGTTTGGATCCGGTTTGTTTTGTTTGTCAATAAAAGGAAAGTCATTAACATACCCTTTTACAGTCAATAAAACATCGTTTGCTTTTCCTGAAACAATGGCACTATCAAGCCAATCAACCGTTTCTTTACCCATGATTGTTGGATAGTAGAAGGGTGCATATTTTGCATTGCCATCATCAAACTCACCTTTGATATCAAGATATCCACCTTTAATGCCATTCATATCGTAACTGGCAGTTAATTTTCCACGGATATGATCACTAGCAATAATGAGATCATTAGCGATAACTTTTAAACGTCCTTTATTACTCCAGCTGATTTTGCCATTCAAATCTTTAGCTGGAATCGGCCACCGCAGAATATCTTTCAAATTGAGTGTTGCATCTTGAGTATTCAGCTCTATGCTGCCTTTATCCTCGTCTGCATCAATTTTACCTTTAAGGTTTGTAAACCCAGGAATTTTTTCATATGCATCAATACCTAGGTTATTAAAATCGGATTCGATTTGAAAATGCGTTGGCTTTTCAGGATTGCCCTGAAAGCTAAGGGCAAGATTGGTTAGCGCGCCTTGTGGCGACAATGCATTTAAAGGCTCACTTAGGTTAACGGGTATATCTATATATTGTTCTATTTGTTTTAAAAAGTTTAGATTAAATGTACTGAAGTTTAAAGAAGTGCTTAACCAAGGTTTGTTATTTCTTTTTGAGAAAGATACATATCCAGAGCCATCTTCAATACTGTGTTCATTTTGCGTGTTTAGTTTGATATTTTGAGCTGTCACGGTAGTTGTGTCTTTGAGTGCCTCCCAAGTTAATATGCCGGACAATAAATTAACGTTAAAAAGAGGAGCATCCTGTTTTATTCGCCCTGTTAAGTTCTGAAGTGTTATGTCCGCTTTTATTTTATCAATTTTGTTATTTGAAAATAAAAACGTGATAATTGAGTCACCCAAACCACTTTGGAGGTCAACTGGGTAATTAAGCCAAGGTTCCCAAGCAGTTAAATCTAACGCTTTTGAATTTAAATTGATGGTGCCACGCCAGCTATCAAGTTTACTTACGTCACGACCAAAGAAACTACCATCAAGATGAATAGGATATTGAGTGCCAATTGATGGTTTTGCTGAGAGGGTAAATAAATGTTGGCCAAAAAATTTCCGCCATGCAGGATTTTCTAAGCTTAAAGTCACCTGGCTTAATGAAAATGGAGGTGTTTGCTTAACATCATCCTGCCAGGTAATCACGGCATTTTTTATGCGAATGTGCGCTTGGCTTAATATCCAATTTGCAAAGTCTGGCTCACCGCTACCTGTCATGGCAATCCCCGCAATATAGATATCACCATTTTCTTTACGATGAATGGTTAGTTTTGGCTGGTCGATTGAGATGTAAGATAAGTGTGGATGCAACATGGGTATGCTAAGCCAAGAAAACGTACCTTTAATGTTGTTAAGGTGTAAAGCTGACTGGGCGTCATCATAGATATCTAATTCACTGATGCGAATTTCAGGTGAAAGCCCATCCCAACCCGTTTGAATGTTACCAATAGTTGTTTTTAGCCCGATTTTGTTCGATATTTGCTTAGAGATATCATCTTTGTAATGATCAATATTAGGAAAAATCACAAACCGAATGACTGCCGCAACAATTAACATTAAAGACAATACAACTAAAATTGCGTAAATGAGCCAGCGGAATGTTTTTTTTATGATGAGCACTTTTAATTTAAGTTAGTTGATATAGCATTATTGTTTATTCAATAAATAGATTTTACTAGAGTTTTGACTATAAGATAGGGATTAAATTCTCCATTTAAAAGTATTAATATATTTTTACTATAATGAACTCTTTTTAGATAATTAGCGTTATTGGATTAAAATAATGCTTTTCCAATATGGCTAGATAATATTTAATTTTGATTCAATTTAAAAACGTTTCGATTGTACGTGGAATTAAAGTGCTGGTTGAACAAGCTTCACTGCAATTACATCCTGGCCATAAAGTCGGTCTAACAGGTGCGAATGGCGCTGGTAAATCAAGTCTTTTTGCACTGTTAAGAGGGGAGTTGAGCGCTGATAAAGGCGATATTGAGATTCCGTCAAGTTGGGTTATTGGCCATGTTGCACAAGAAACACCAGCATTGGCAATTCCCGCCATTCAGTTTGTACTTCAAGGTGATGAAGAGTTGTTTGGCATTGAAAATGCATTAATAGCTGCAGAAACTGCAAGTGAGGGTGCAATGATAGCGGAGTTGCATGGTCGATTGTCAGAGATTCAAGGTTATTCAGCAAAAGCGCGTGCAGCTGAATTAATGCATGGTTTGGGTTTTAAACAAGATCAATTAGAAAATCCTGTTTCATCCTTTTCAGGTGGCTGGCGAGTGAGGCTTAACTTGGCTAGAGCTTTAATGTGTCGTTCTGACTTGCTGTTATTGGATGAGCCAACTAATCATTTAGATCTAGATGCCGTGCTATGGTTAGAAAGTTGGTTAAAGTCTTATACTGGCACATTGTTACTTATATCTCACGATAGAGACTTTTTAGATGCAATTGTGAACTACATTGCACATATTGAACTGCAAACGTTAACGCTTTATAAAGGTGGCTATACCGACTTTGAAAGGCAAAGAGCTGAAAAAATGGCATTGCAGCAGGCCATGCATGAAAAGCAACAGCGTAAGGTTGCACACTTACATAGCTATATTGATCGATTTAAAGCAAAAGCAACTAAAGCACGGCAGGCACAAAGCCGTATCAAGGCCCTAGAGCGCATGGAACTTATTAGCGCGGCTCATGTTGACTCTCAGTTCAGTTTTACGTTTAGGCCGCCACTGAGTGCCCCTGAGCCGCTTATTGCCATCAGTGATATTGATGTGGGTTATACAGGCAAACCTATTTTAAGTCATATATCTATGACTGTTAGGCCAGGCGAACGAATTGGTTTGTTAGGTCCCAATGGCGCAGGAAAGTCCACCTTGATAAAGATGATAGCAGGAACCCTTGGCTATCTTTCAGGTAAACGAACGTTAGGTAAAGATTTAAATATTGGTTATTTTGCGCAGCATCAACTTGAGCAGTTGCGCGCTGATGAGTCTCCTTTACAACATATGCAACGTGCTGATCAAAATGCAACTGAGCAAGAGTTGTTAAATTTTTTAGGTGGTTTTGATTTTAAGGGAGATATGGCCAGAACACCTTGCGAACATTTTTCAGGTGGAGAAAAATCTCGCTTAGCACTTGCTTTATTAATTTGGACTCGTCCGAGTTTGCTTCTGCTAGATGAGCCAACCAACCATTTGGATTTGGAAATGAGACATGCGCTTACGCTGGCATTGCAAGACTTTGAAGGCGGGGTAGTGCTCATTTCGCACGATAGATCTTTATTACGCACAACCTGTGATCAATTTTTATTAGTGATGAACGGTAAAGCAGAGGCGTTTGATGGGGACTTGGATGATTATTCATCTTGGCTTACTGAGCAACGTAACAAAAATAAAATTGAATTAAGAAACGAATCTAAATCTGTATCAAAGACAAATAGCTATATTCAAAATAAGCTTGATCGGCAAGTAAGACAAGCAGCAAGAAGACCGTTAGTTAAAGAGGCTGACCAGCTAGAACGTAATATCGTAATATGGCAAAACGATAAACTAGCCTGTGATACGCGCTTAAATGACACAAAGCTATATGAAAATAATGACAAATCTGAGCTGCAAGCTTTGCTTAAAGTTCAATCTGAGTTAGTGTTAAAGATTGAGCAAGCAGAAGAGCGTTGGTTAGCACTACATGAACAATTAGAAGCGCTACCTGAAATTAATTAACTAAAGATAGAAAGAAGTCTGATGGAAGCATTAAACTACTCTAAACGATTAACACTTTTACAAGGTATTTGTGTATCAGAAATGCATGCAGATGGGGCAAATCCAAGTGCTAATCTCGCTGATTACAATCCTTTAGATGCTGGTTATTATTTAGCTAGTTATATTACGTTTAATGCGATTTCAGGCGCGGGTCGTCAGCCCAAAGATGAACTCACTGAAAACTTTGATATGTTAAGTGTCTATCAAGCTTATGGTTTGTTAATCTTTGCTTTTTTGACAACGCCGTTAGCTAGTGAGGGAATAAAGCCAGATTATCAAGCTGCACAAGTGACTATCGCCAAAACATTGTTTGCAGGCATCTCTGATGAGCAAATGATTGAAATTATTAACTCAGGCTTAAATAAGGTTAAACTGATTAGCGATGCTGAGGTAGAGCATTGGAGCGAGTTTCGTGAAAACGTAGATAAGTTGACGGTTAGTTTTGTGATTGCAGGCACGGACGATGAAAGCCCACATAGCAAAGAGGAAGTCTTACCCTTGTTTGGCCAATTGTTAAGTCAATTATGTGAAGCTTTTGAAGCGGCTTAAAGATTAATCTGCCCTGTTTTGTAATACCAGCGATTATCCAATCGTTCAAATTGACTAATTTCGTGTAAACGTTCTGCCTTACCTCCGCCAACTTTATAGCGTGCGATAAACTCTACTTCTGCAGTATTGGGGCTGATTTCTTGTGCACCTTTAATGCTTAAGCCCAGCCATTTAGTTGCGACATCTTCATTCAAGTGTAAAGCTTTTGGTTTAGTTTTAGGATGCCAGGTATCCAGTAAATAGTATTCTAATTTCAATACGTAGGCGCTGTATCTTGAACGCATAAGGGCAGTCGGGGAGGGTGCTGGCGTACCATGATGATATGGCTCACAGCATTGAGCATAATTTAGATTACTATTGCAGTAGCAATTTCTCATGTCTATGAAAAATTAATCAGAAACGAAACATTATATCGGCATTGTTACTAAATATTCATGATTTAATAAAACATGAATTCCTATTAAGACTAAAACGTATTTTTTAATTTTCTAATCTGTGCTGACATAAATCTGATTAATGGTAATTGATCAAACCACTTTAATTGATGAATATCTGTTCGAGATGAACGCTGATAGCCAAGTGGCGGAAAGGCTGCGTAAGTAGCTAATGCAGGATGTTTTTCTCTAATAGTTGAATAAGCACCATCGATATGCATTGGTCCGCCTTCTGGGTCACCATTTTGTCTAGAAAGCATTAATTCTAGCTCATCAATCATGATATCAATTGCATTGTCTTTAAATCCGATAAAGTGCGATGTTTGGACACCTGTACTTGGTTCTAATTGATTGATTCCTAACTGACTATCATTGTGTTTATTCTCCAATAAATGGCCACCGTAAAAAATATTCCAATCAAGCCTATCAAGCTGTTTCAGAAATCTATTTGGATTCGAAACAAATGCTTTTGTAAAATTCACGTCATCTTCAAATATCAAAATATTTGTAAATTTATTTTCATGAGCATTTTTTAAAACGGCCAAATGACTTAAAAAGCAACCTTTAGCCCCAATGCTTTCAAACTCACATTGGCTATCTGGCTTAATGGCTGAAAATAATTCAACACATGAAGTGTCTAACGAGAGATTAATTGTTTCTAATTGTTCTTCAATTTCTCTACGTCTATCACTTCTGTGTGAAAGGTTGATAACATAGATTTTTTGAAAGTACTGATGAATGTTAATGCTCTTTTCCATAATCATAGATAAATTTTTTTACTAAATATATCTCAATATTATGTAAAGATTATGAAATATTTTGTGTAAAAAAATGTTAAAACTTATATTTATTAATGCTTAATAACAACTGTTTTAGATTATAAAACTTTAAAAAAATTTCTTTTAAGAGGCTAATTTTTAATAGAGTTTAAAAAGTTAGAAAAATATTCAACTGCAGTTTTTTCGGTACAATTTGTTTTAGCAAACTGGTAACTTGCCTCACTTAATTTATTTAGTCTAGATTTATCTTCCCACATATATGCAATTTTTTGTGATAAATCAGTTTCATTTTGAGCTTCATAAAACAAACCAGTTTCATCATTTTTTATGTAATCGTATACACCTGAAGAATCCGTTATGATAATTGCTTTTTTATGAAACATAGCAGAGACAATTGAGCCATGACCGCATGGCACAACACTGTCACGCAATGGTAATACCATAAATTGGCTATGCGTTAGAATATTGAGTGCTTTAGAAAATGGAATATTTGAATATACGGTAACATTAGGTGGAATTTCTAAACCTTTAACATTATCCTCAGTTGCAACAACAACTAATCGAATATTTTTTAGTTTTTTCATTGCTAAAAAAAGCGTTTTATAGTCTCTAGCTTGACTACCCAGCGCACAAATATAATCACCTGTTTCTACTGGGGGCGAGTCTAGATCTATTTTTGGCTCGTTAACTGACCAATATTGCATGTCGATTCTATCGATTGGTAAATCAAAGTAATCAGCATACAATTTTCTTTCATCTGTAGAAAAGGTGACAAATCTTGTTGGTTGCTTATATGCTTTTGCCATACTTTTACGTTGAAAGCCTGTTGGTAAATCAGTAAAGTTAAAAGAGTAAGCTAGATGAGGCGTTTCTGGTGATAAAAACTTTGCAAATTTTGAACAATAATAGGTTGGTCTTGGTGAGTGAGACACTAAAACAGAGGAATTATTACAAGCTAATGTTGCTTTTAAGGCAATTGCTGCCCTATTAATTGATTGTCTTTTAGGTAAAAAAGAAGGCGAATGAATAGATTGGCTAGAGTAATGTACGGAATTTAAATTTAATGGTTCTAACTCTTCTTTTAGCCAACACCAATCAGATGAGAAATCACTGACATTAATTACTTTCATTTTTTGATTCCTAAAATAAAAACAAACTTAAGTTATTTCACGCGTTTCAGCAAAAGTAATATCAGGGTATCGTTCTTGCGCCATTTGAAGGTTTACACGATTTGGCGCCAAATAAACATAATTATCTGCGACATCCAATCCAACATTAAAGCCATACTTATCAGCAATCGCTTTTACGTCAGTATCGCTTCCTTGTAGCCAGCGAATTGTGTAACAATCGTAAGGTTCAAATATCATCTCAACACCATATTCATGCTCTAATCGGTGAGATACCACGTCAAATTGCAACATACCGACCGCACCAAGAATTAAGTCATTCGTAAGTAGTGGACGGAAAAGTTGCGCTGCACCTTCTTCAGATAGTTGTTTAAGACCTATCTGTAACTGCTTCATTTTCATAGGATTTTTAAGCCTTGCTCTTCTGAAAAACTCAGGAGCAAATGAAGGTATTCCAATAAACTTTAATGGTTCACTTGCAGTAAAAGTATCACCTAGTTTGATTGTGCCATGGTTTGGTATACCAATGATATCACCCGAATAGGCTACGTCCATTACTGTTCGATCTTGCGCCATAAAGGTAATGGCATTATTGACGCTAATACTTTTACCCGTTGCGACTTGTTTAACCTTCATGCCACGTTCAAATTTACCAGAGCATAACCGTAAAAATGCAATTCTATCCCGATGTTTTGGGTCCATGTTTGCTTGAATCTTAAAAACAAAACCAGAGAACTTGTCTTCATCTGGTTTTACTTCTCTTGATGCTGTCTGTCTTGGTTGTGGTGATGGTGATAAGTCGACTACTGCATCTAGTAAAGACTGAACGCCAAAGTTGTTTACTGCAGAACCAAAAAAGACAGGTGTTTGTTTACCACTTAAATATCGTGTTTTATCAAAACTATGTGATGCGCCCCGGACTAACTCAATATCAATGCGTAAACTTTCTGCTTGGCTTCCAATTAATTCATCTAATCGCGGGTTATCTATACCCTGAATGATTTCTGATGTGCCTTTTTCAGCGCGTGGGTCAAAAAAGAAAATATTGTCATTAACCAAGCTGTATACACCTCGAAATGTCTTACCCATGCCGATTGGCCACGTCATTGGGGCACACTCCATGCCTAAAGTAGTTTCAATTTCATCGAGCAATTCAATCGGCTCGCGGCTTTCTCGGTCTAATTTGTTAATAAACGTGATGATGGGTGTATCACGCATACGACATACATTTAACAACTTAATCGTTTGTGCTTCTACACCATTTACTGAGTCAATGACCATGACTGCAGAGTCCACAGCCGTGAGTGTTCGGTAAGTGTCTTCAGAGAAGTCATCATGCCCTGGGGTATCCAGCAAGTTGATCATGTGGTCGCGATAAGGAAACTGCATCACAGATGATGTAACAGAAATGCCACGTTGCTTTTCTAACTCCATCCAATCTGATGTCGCATGGCGTGCCGCCTTTCGCCCCCGTACCTCACCTGCTACTTGGATTGCACCACCAAACCAAAGTAGTTTTTCGGTGAGGGTTGTTTTACCCGCATCAGGGTGGGAGATGATAGCAAATGTACGTCTTTTATTAATTTCTTTTGATAAATTGCTATCGCTCACTGTCTGTTAACCTTTTTAAATCTAGATAAATACATAAATCACTAAGTGGATTTATAAGTGGCATCATTTTACCCGAAACGAAACTGATCTGCTTTTGTAAATTAAAGTAAGAAAGATTTACTACACATTAGATATAAAAAAATAGCTGACTTTTTAAATTACTATGGCAATATAGTTCATAACAAAATTTATTTGATTATTCCACCAATGAAAATTTTTTTAATCAAGACATTATGGTGTCTGATGGTAATCAGCTTCTGTCAATTATCTTACGCGGCAAAAACACCTTACAAAATTGGTTTTTTGCTTGATAAGAAAACTGAAAAAACAACGAATCTATTATCTGAGCTGCAACATCAGATTAGTGCTGTTGTAGGTGAAGACGCATTAATCATATACCCCAATGAGAGTATCTTAGTTAATGATTATGAATTAGAGCAAGCTAAGAAGAATTATAACCAATTGATTCAAAATGATACCGATATCATTATCGCTTTTGGTACAGTTAATAATGAAGTGATCAGTGGTTTAAATGACCATAAAAAGCCAACTATTTTATTTGGCGCAGTAAATAGTGATTTAAATAAATTAGATGTGACCAAAGAAAAGTCAGGCATTAATAACTTCACCTATTTGATTGAATCCGCATCTTACAAAAAAGATTTACTAAAATTGCAGGAACTGACTGAGTTTAAGCATGTTGGCATACTGGTTGATAAACAAACCATTGATTTTTTACCACTTGATTCATTATTTACAAATATTCTCAATCCTTTAAAAGCTAGCTATAAAATCATTCCGATAACAAATGTTGAAATAATAAGTGAACAATTGAGTGATGTTGATGCTGTGTACTTAGCTGGGGGCTTTTTCCTTGAGCCTAATGAAGTAAAAGAGCTATCCAGCATGTTGATTGATCGAAAGCTTCCTTCTTTCACCCAGAATAGTGTGAATCAAGTTGAAAATGGCATCATGGCTAGCCATTTTGCCAAAGGCGACATTGATCAGTTTTTTAGACGCGTGGCATTGACGGTTGAAGCTTATATTGCAGGAAACCCTTTATCTGAGATGCCTGTGTTTATAGATTCCACCTCACAATTAACCATTAACTTTAATATAGCTGCTGCAGTCGGTGTGCCTATAAAATATAGCCTGATATCTGATACGGATTTTGTTGGTGATTTCATCAATGTTAAATCAAAAAAACAGTATGATTTAATGTCAATAATCAATCAGGCATTATCGAAAAATAGAGGTTTAGCGTCTTCAAAATTAAGTGTGGCACTAAAAGAGCAAAATGTTAAATCTGCGGTCAGTGATTATTTGCCTGATATTTCAACTGGTGTTGGCGTTACACACATAGATTCTGATACAGCAGCTTTTAGTAACGGCTTAAATCCTGAATATTCAACTGATGGTAATGTAAAACTATCTCAACTTATTTTTTCAGAGACGGTTAATGCAAGCGTAGATATACAAAAAGAGCTGCAAAAAGCAGAACAAGAAAACTATAATGCTAATGAGTTAGATTTGATTTTTAATGTGGTTAACACCTATTTTACAACATTGATTTTAAAGTCAAATTTACAAATTCAATTGCAAAACTTAAAACTGACTAAACAGAACCTTAACTTAGCTAAACAGAATTTTGAAGCAGGGCAGTCAAGTAAGTCCGATATGCTACGTTTTCAAAGTCAAAAAGCACAAAATACACAAGCTTTAGTTGAAGCAAGAAATCAGTTGGCTCAGTCAGTGATTAATTTAAATCAATTGTTGTTTAATCCTATCGATTTTGAAATTGATATTGTGGATGTGAGCTTAGGGGATGAAACATTCAAAAATTACAATTATGATGTTTTAACATCAATCCTTGATGACCCAAGTCTTACTGATCCTTTTGTAGACTATTTAATTAAAAAAGCAAAACTGAATGCGCCAGAATTGAAAGCGCTTGCTTTTAATATTAATGCGACAGAGCGTGACATTCAGAGAAATGGTGCAAGACGTTATTTACCTACTATTTCGCTTCAAGCTCAATATAACAGAAATTTTGATCGTTCAGGATCTGGCACTGTTGCCCCCCCAGGAGGCCGTCTATTGGATGATGGACATAATGTTATGTTGAATTTCTCAATCCCGCTTTTTAATCAGAACAAATTTAATATTAATCAACAAACAGCAATGATTCAAAAAGAACAATTAGAGGTCAATAAGCAGAATCTTGAGCTGTCATTGGCTAGAAATGTGAATTTGGGAGTGTTAGATTTAACGAATCAAGTTTCTAATATTAGTTTATCAAAAATTTCTGAACAATCTGCAAAAGAAACACTGGGATTAACCCAGCTTTCTTATCAGGCGGGCGAAGTTAATATTGTTCAGTTGATTGACGCACAGAACAACTTATTCCAAACACAATTATCAAGGACAAATGCAATCTATAACTTCATTATATCTTCGTTGCAATTAGAGCGTTTTATGGGGTATTACTTTTTACTTAACTCTGAAGAAAAAAATAAGCAGTTCCGACAAGAGTTTTTTAATTATTTAAAAATTAATCCAAGTCAACAAACAACTAATCAAGGGTAACTTTTTATATGAGGTATTTACAACCAATTTTATTGATCATCTTTGCCTTTGTGCTTGTGGCTTGTTCTGATGAAGTCGTCGAGGAAGAAAAATCATTTCGGCCCATTAAATATGAAACAGTAAAGTACCTAGATACAGTCAATACAAGAACTTTTAGTGGTATATCTAAGACGGAAAGAGTCACCCAGTTAAGTTTCAGAAGCACAGGTGTTTTATCAACATTTGATATAAGGCTAGGACAAGTGGTGAAACAAGGGCAGCTTTTGGCAAGTCTAGATAATGTGCAAGCGCGTCTTAATTATGAAAATGCGATTTCATCAAAAAATAGCGCAGAGTCTCAAATGAAAACCTCAAAATTAAATTTTGACAGGGTGAGAGTCCTTTTTGAAAAAGGTGCTTCAGCACTCAGTGATTTTGAGGCAGCTAAAAACTCCTACAGGACTGCGCAACAAAGTTATAACTCAGCTGTTAGAAGCGTTGCTATTCAAAAAGAACAAATAAATTATGGATATCTATATGCACCAGAAAGCGGCGTCATTTCTTCAGTTGATGTTGAGATTAATGAAAATATCTCTGCTGGACAACCTGTTGCAACTTTAAATGCTGGGAATGGAATGGAGATCAAATTAGGCTTACCTGAATCCGTGATTAATTTGGTTCAAAAAGACATGAGTGTAAAGGTTAGTTTTACTTCATTAGACAATGCAAATTTTGATGCTAAAGTTTTAGAAGTCTCACCATCTTTAAACGCTGATACCGCAACTTATCCTGTCACGATTGTTTTAGACAAGCCTATTGATTCGGTTAAAAGTGGAATGTCAGCCAATGTGACCTTTAACTTTGAAGGCACTGAGCAAAGTAAGGATAAACAGCGTTTAATAGTGCCAACTGAAGCTGTTGGGGAAGATGACAACGGGCGGTTTGTTTTTAAATTGAAATCACAAGGCGAGATTGCGATTGTTGAAAAAGTTAAAATTGAAATAGGGTCATTAACACCAAAGGGTTTTGAAGTTAATGCTGGGTTACAGTTAGACGATAAAATTGCTGTTGCTGGACTACAGACATTACTTAATGGCCAAGAAGTGAAACTGAAATGAATATTACTCAGTTTGCTATAGAAAAAAACAGAATAACGATTATGGTGCTGTTGAGCATCATGCTAGCTGGTTTGGCAATATACACTTCGTTATCTCGTGACAGTATGCCACCTTACACGGTTCGTGTGGCTAATATTGTGACGAGTTTCCCTGGAGCAAGCCCTGAACGTGTAGAACTATTGGTCACTGATAAGGTGGAAAAAGTGGCCCAAGAATTACCTGAACTTAAAGAAGTAACGAGCACATCGAGTACTGGCTTATCTGTTGTCACGGTAACGCTAAAAGATGAAGTAAGGCCAGAGTTAATGCAAGCCGTTTGGGATAGATTGCGAAGAAAAATTACATCAATCGATGGGCTGCCTCAAGGGCTGCATCCAGACTTGCAAGATGATGGGATAGGTGATGTTTATGGCATCGTCGTTGGCATCACAACTGACGGCTATAGTTATGCTGAAATGAAAGAATATGCCGATGATATTAAAGATGAATTAATTAAAATACCTGAAGCAGCAAAGGTATCTTTAGGTGGTTTGCAAGATGAGCGCGTTTTTATTGAATTCGACAATGCTCGTCTAAAAGAGTATGGGTTATCGTCTAGCCAGCTGCAAAATATCATTAGCGCTACTAATATACTAAGTGCTGGTGGTGCAGTTGTTGTTGGAGACCAAAGAATCATTCTTGAACCAACTGGTAATTTCAATGACGTTAATGACATTAGTAATATGTTGGTTCCCGTCAAAGGAGGCAAACAGTTAGTTAAGCTCGGAGATATCACCACCGTTAGAAAGTCTTATATTGATCCTCCAGTTCAAAAAGTAAGAGTCAATGGCAAAGTTGGTGTTTCAATGCATATTAATCTCAAAAAAGATGCCAATATGATTTTACTTGGTCAAAAAGTAGATGCTGTTATTGCTAAATGGCAAAAAAGACTACCTATCGGTTTAGAACTTTCGCGAATATCCTCATTAGATATCTACATTGACGACAAAATCAAAGGATTTGTCTCTAATTTGTTGCAGTCAATTAGTATTGTATTAGTTGTGATGTTGTTATTTCTGGGCATTCGAACTGGATTTGTCATTGCAAGTTTAATACCCATTGTGACAATTACAACGCTTTTAATTATGGGGTTGATGAAGATTGGCCTTAATCAGGTTACCTTAGCTGCGCTCATTATGGCCTTGGGTATGTTAGTAGATAATGCCATTGTGGTTGCTGAAACCATTATGGTTAAAATGGAGCAAGGGGTTAAAGCAAAAGAGGCAGCATTTGAGGCTGGGACAGAGTTATTTATGCCCTTGTTAATTTCAACACTTACAACATCTGCTGCATTTTTAGCATTTTATATGTCTCCAACATCTATGGGGGACATTGTAGGGCCTATATTTGTTGTGATTACTATTGCGTTACTTTCATCATGGTTGATTGCACTCACCGTTATTACCTTGTTTTGTTATTCTTTCTTGAAAGTGAAGTCACAAGATCCAAACAATTTGGATTTAATAGCAAAAATTATTTTAAAACTAAAAAAAATCTATCAAGGGGTTCTTAAAGTTGCGCTAAACCATAAAGCTAAAGTACTTATACTAATTTTTGGTGTTTTTTTTATGGCTTTGTTTGGTTTTAAATACGTTCAGTTCTTGTTTTTTCCAGATAGTGACCGAAATATGATTACTGTAGACATTAATTTGCCTGCAGGAACTAAAATTGAAACAACTACTGATGTTGTTAAAAAAATAGAACAATATATACAAGATAATATGCAAGTAAATGCGCAACGCCTTAAAGGCATTGTGGATTGGTCATCATACATTGGCCAAGGCCCTGAATCCTATGATTTAGGCTATTCACGAGAAGAGGCTGACTCAAGTTATGCTCATATTTTAGTAAACACCTCGTCCTTTTCTGAAAATAATACTGTAATCGAAAAACTGGATGCCTATGGTTTTGAAAACTTCCCAAATGCAGCCATTAAAGTAGGTGCGCTGGGTTCGGGGGGCGGTGGCGTACCAGTAGAAGTTAAGCTTTCAGGGGATGACCCTGATCAACTGGCAAAAATGGCAGAGTCAATCAAGATTAAATTATCAGCCATTACGGGCACTAAAAATATTAAAGATGATTGGGGCCCAAAAAGTAAAAAATTCTTAATTGAGATTGATCAGAATAGAGCGCAGGCCGCAGGTCTATCTAGCCAAGATATTGCCACTTCATTAAAAACGACCTTAGATGGTTTTCAGACTGGTGAATATAGAGAAGACAATAAATCTATACCAATCATTATGCGAAGCGATGAAGGACAACAACACACATTAGCTTCACTAGAAACACTGAATATTTATTCGCAATCATCTGGCAAAAGCGTCCCCTTATTACAAGTGGCAAATATTCTTCCACAATGGCAATATTCAAAAATTAAACGACTTGATATCATTAGAACGGTCGGAATTACAAGTGAATTGAAACCTAATGGAAATGCAGCTCAAGTAGTTGCTGATATTAAACCATGGCTGGAACAACAAGCTAAAGACGTTTGGCCAGCAGGATATGCATTTGAAATGGGTGGCGATGCAGAAAGCTCGGCGGAAAATATGGGTTCTGTCATTAAATATCTTCCTTTGTCAGGGTTTATTATTGTCCTTTTGTTAGTTATACAATTTAATTCTATTAGAAAAATGATCATGGTTGTGTTCACAATACCCCTTGGTATTATAGGCGTAGTTGTTGGTTTGTTGATTTTCCAAGAGCCATTTGGTTTTATGCCATTCTTAGGGGTGGTATCCCTTGCTGGAATTGTCATAAACAACGCTATTGTGTTGATAGACAGAATTGATGTTGAAATTACAGAATATAAAAAGACACAGCAGGATGCTGTTGTGTCTGCTTGTATACAACGCTTTCGTCCAATATTATTGGCTACTTTTACTACAATTCTCGGGTTAATTCCGCTTTATTTGAGTGGCGGTGAAATGTGGGAAGGGATGGCGGTATCAATTATGATAGGGCTTTTATTTGGGACTATGATTACTTTGGTATTTTTGCCAGTACTTTACGGTGTTTTATATCGTGTAGATTTTAGTGATTATACTTTTAATGTCAGTATGAGTTAGCAAATCAAAAGTAATAGGTTTACATTAGTAACTATCTTATCAAAATTGCGATACTTATTTATTCAACTTTAACCCTTTAATACTTTTCTCTTATAGTATTAGTTCTTTCTTAATAAGCTGAATATGAAAAAACATATTTCTCATTTATGCGAATTTTAATTATCGAAGATGATCAAGAAGTTTCTGCTTTTATTGCGAAAGGCTTAAAAGAGGCTCGGCATCAATGCGATGTTGTTTACAATGGTAAAGATGGTTTATTTTTAGCATCAACGGAAGACTATGATGTGCTCATTATTGATCGCATGTTACCAAGTTTAGATGGGCTATCAATTATAAAGACATTGCGAGCTTTAGATCGATTAGTCCCTATTCTTATTTTGAGTGCACTTGGTGATGTTGACGATCGAGTGAATGGGCTTCGCTCAGGTGGTGATGATTATCTTGTTAAACCGTTTGCATTTAGTGAATTGTTGGCAAGGGTTGAAATACTAGGACGACGTCAAATAAAACAAGCTCTACTTAATGTATTAAAAGTGCAAGATCTGGAAGTAGATTTAATGTCGAGAAAGGTTCATCGCGGCGGCAAATTGATTGATTTGCAAACCAGAGAGTTTAACTTGCTAGAGTATTTACTAAAGCATAAAAATCAAGTCATTACGCGTACCATGCTACTTGAAAATGTTTGGGCCTATCATTTTGATCCGCAAACAAATGTGATTGATGTTCATATTAGTCGCTTACGTGCCAAAATAGAAAAAGGGTTTGATAAACCTATTATTCAAACTGTGCGCGGTGCTGGCTATATTATAGAAGATCATGATTAAAAAAATATCTGCAACAGAAGGCCGAAGTTATACCAAAAGCTCTAGCTTTAAAATGGCACTTTTGTTCACACTGTTATGTGGAATGTCCTTATCTGTTTTGGGTTATTTTGGGTACTATTTCGAGCGTGGACATTTTATTCACGGAACAGAAGAAGTTATCGATACAGAGATTAAATTCCTGCCATTTACTCAAAAACAAAATGTAATTAAAAATGAAAACAACAATTTAAGTCGTTTATATCTTTCATTTGGACCAAATGGAGAGATGCCTGAATTGCTATCTGGAAAAGTTGAACTGTTGAAGGAAGGGATTATCGTTTTCGAACATCCCAAATCGCATCAAATTTTCGCAGCTAAAATTCATACGTTTGAGAATAATCAAAAAATGCTTGTTGGCGTTGATATTACCAAAACCCAACAAGAGTTTCAGTTTATGCAATGGCTTAGCATTATTAGTATTGCCTTGATTATTTTGGTGGTGCTAGTGAGCTATCTGATAAGTGTCTTCGTTTCAAGAGGAACGAATCGAATTGCTACAACAGCACAAAATATTATGGATACTGGCGATTTATCTAAACGTTTAGATGTTACCTCACATTGGGATGATTTAGGCAGAATGGCGAGCACACTCAATTTAATGTTAGATAGAATTGAAGAGCTGATGGGTGGAGTTAGACAGGTTTCAGACAATATTGCGCACGATTTGCGCACGCCGCTGACACGTTTAAGAAATCATATTGAAGAGGCAAATAAAGGTGACAATGAGAATGAAACCAATATCAAGCTGTTAGACGAAGCTGATCAATTGCTTAAAACATTTAATGCACTCTTACGTATCTCTCGAATCGAAACTGAACAAAAAAGAGAGCAATTTCAAACCCTGTCGCTTAAACTGCTGATTGAAGATGTAATTTCACTTTATGAGCCATTAGGCGAAATAAAACAGATTAAGATTCATTCACAGTTAATTAATGTTGAAATAGAAGGGGATAAAGATTTACTATTTCAGGCATATGCCAATATTGTGGATAATGCCATTAAGTACACGCCTGAAAATGGACAGATTGAAGTCAATATGAAATCCGAAAATGGACAAACTATTCTTACCATTGAAGATACTGGTGGGGGTGTAGCCGAGATGGATTTAGTTAAAGTTTTTCAACGTTTTTATCGTATAGATACCAGCCGTTCATCAACTGGAACCGGTCTTGGTTTAAGCTTAGTTAAAGCGGTATTGGATTTACATCATGTTGAGTACAAATTAATTAACAGCAGCAAAGGTTTATGTTTTATTACTAAATGGTAATGTTTGAGCCATGCCTGCGTAATCATCAATGAGGCATAGTTATAGTATGAGAATTGCCATTATTGGAACAGGAATATCTGGTTTAGGTGCAGCTTACTTGTTGCATCATAACCATGATTTAGTCATATTTGAAAAAAATACTTATGTTGGTGGGCATAGTCGTACCATTGATGTGCCAATTGAAAAAGATTCTTTGCCGGTCGATACTGGTTTTATTGTATTTAATGATTGGAACTATCCTAATCTATTAGGCCTATTTGATCAAATCGATGTACCTTATCAAAAAAGTGATATGTCTTTTGGAGTCAGTATCGATAATGGCTGGTTAGAGTATAGTTCAGGTGGACTATTCGCCCAACGTAAAAATTTCTTTCGTCCCCAATATTGGCGAATGCTATTTGATGTTTTTAAATTTAACAAACAGGCGCTGGCATACATTAACAAAGATCCTGCTATAAGTCTTGGAGATTGTTTAAATCAACTAAATATGGGTGAGTGGTTTAAACGCTATTATATCCTTGCCATGGGGGCTGCTATTTGGAGTTGTCCAGTGGAAACCATTATGAAGTTTCCAGCGCAAACTTTTTTACGTTTTTTTAAAAATCATGGCTTGTTGAGCATTAATAATAGACCGCAATGGTATACCGTAACTGGCGGAAGTCGAGAGTATAAAAGGCGTTTAATTGAACCATTTAAAGACAAGATATTATTAAATAATGGAGCTGCCAAAGTTGCCCATGCTCATGATCAAGTTATTGTGACAGATGATAACGGTGTCACTCGTGAGTTTGATCATGTGATTTTTGCTTGTCATGCTAATCAAGCATTAAAAATGATTGATCAACCTACAACGGAAGAAAAATCCGTTTTGGCTAACTTTCACTATCAACGCAATCAAATTATCGTACATTCGGATATCAGCTTTATGCCACAGCATCAACAATGTTGGGCAAGTTGGGTTTATCTTTCAGAGCAACAAGAAGATAACAATCAAGGTGTTTCATTAAGTTATTGGATGAATAATCTGCAGAGCTTGGATACAAAAAATCCCATCATTATTACGTTAAATCCTGCCAGAAGACCAAAAGAAGCACTCATCATAGATGAACATTATTTTTCACATCCTATTTTTGATTATAAAGCGATTGTTTCTCAGGCTGAAATGCATACGATTCAAGGTAAACGAAATCTTTGGTTTTGTGGGGCTTATCAACGTTATGGTTTTCATGAAGATGGATTATTAAGTGCTGTGAATGTTGTTAAAGCACTTGGAGGAACCATTCCTTGGGAATAAACAATCCAATGCTGATGACCGGTAAAGTAATACATAAGCGATTATTGCCAAAAAATCATGCTTTTCATTATGGTATTTATTATGTTGCCTTACCTTTATCTAAGTTAGGGGATATGTCATTACCCTATAATCGGTTTGGTATTTTAAGTTTTTATGATAAAGATCACGGCGCTTTAGATGGTGGAAATTTAGAAAACTGGGCACGTAATATATTAAAACAAAATCATATTAAGGCAGATGGAGAAATAACGCTTATTTGTATGCCTAGGGTCTTAGGTTACGTATTCAACCCAGTTAGTTTTTGGCTTTGTCAGGATAAAGAGGGTCAATTAAAAGCGGTATTGTGTGAAGTTCATAATACCTTTGGTGAGCAACATACTTATCTATGCACGCATCAAGATAATCGTACTATTACCGGGTTAAGTCCTTTATTTGCAAAAAAACTGTTTCATGTGTCTCCTTTTTTAGCACGAGAAGGGCAATATGAATTTAGATTTGACATACAAGACAATAGCTTAAACATAGTCATTAATTTTCATAATGAAACGGGCCATAAACAATTAGTGACGGCCTTAACCGGTGACTTGCAGTCTTTGAATCGAAAGCGTTTGCGATATGCTTTTTGGCGTTATCCATTAATCACTTTTAAAGGTATTTTAATGATTCATTGGCATGCTTTAAAGCTTGTTTTAAAAGGTATTAAATATATTAGTAAACCAAAACAAATGCACCAAAAAATCAGTAAGACTTATTTATAAATATTGTAATCTGGATAATTAGGATGATTAATAAAACTGTATCTGAACAACTGTTGAAACGCCTTGATCAATTGTCTTGGGGGACATTGACTGTCATTACACCTGATGGGATATCACGCACGTATGCTGGAAAAAATAATATAGAACACCATGCAAAAATCGTGGTTTATGATTGGAGCGTATTTACTAATATGATGCGCAAAGGAGATATCGGATTTGCTGATGATTACCGCTCAGGAAAATGGGATACGGATAATCTAAACTTACTGGTTGAGTTAGGCTTACGTAATCAAACGGCAGTTAATGCTATGGTGACAGGCAATAAAATATATCGAATGTTATCTTCATTATTTTATTTGTTTAAGATGAATACGGTTAAAGGAAGCAAAAAAAATATCCACGCACATTATGATTTGGGCAATGCATTTTACCAACTATGGTTAGATCCTAGTATGACCTATTCGTCTGCATTGTATCAATCAGAGCAAGAGACACTCACGCAGGCACAATTCAATAAATATGACCGCATGTTGGATTGTATACAATCAAGCTCTGGCCGCCTTTTAGAAGTCGGTTGTGGATGGGGTGGCTTTGCAGAACGTGCGAATAATCTAGGTGACTTTGAAATTAAAGGGATCACTTTATCTGAAGAGCAACATGCTTATGCTCAGCAACGTTTAGGTGAAAAGGCCAATATCGTCATTGAAGATTATCGTCATCAAACAGGACTGTATGATCATATAATTTCAATAGAAATGTTTGAAGCAGTAGGCGAGCATTTTTGGCCTACATACTTCAAAAAAATGAAATCATTATTAGCTAAAAATGGTAAAGCAGTTGTGCAAACAATTACCATTAATGAGCAAGATTTCCCTAGCTACCGACGTGGCGGTGATTTTATTAGAAGCTATATATTTCCAGGTGGCATGTTACCAAGTATTTCTCGTTTCAAAGAAGAGGCTACAAAAGCTGGACTAAATACACATAACCCACATCTTTTTGGTCAAGACTACGCACGTACTTTAGAAACATGGTTAGCCACTTTTGATCTTCAGAAAAAGCAAATTCAAGCACTTGGCTTTGATGAAGGTTTTATCCGCTTATGGCGTTTTTATCTTGCAGCTTGTGCGGCTGGTTTTAGAACTGGTAAAACAAACGTAATGCAAATGGAGTTAAGCCATGCTTAAAATATTGTCTTGTTTTTTAATCTTACTGTTAACAACCAATGCCAATGCTACCTCAATCATTCAAGAAGAGATACCAAACGCCAAAATGGTTGCATCTGGTAGGCTGACTGTTTTTTTATTTGATGTATATGATGCAAGCTTTTACACAGAAAATGGTAAGCGACAAGTTAAACCGCCTTTTGCGCTAAAGTTATCTTACCTTAGAGATATCAAAGGTGAAAAGATCGCAGACCAATCTGCTGAAGAAATTCGTAATCAAGATCGGGTAGATGAGGTGACTTTAGCAGATTGGCACTCTCAAATGCGGAACATATTTCCTAATGTCAAAAAAGGCGACAATATTACTGGCATATATAAACAAACCAATGAATGTCGTTTTTATAAGAATGATAACTATATTGGACATGTAACTGACCAGACATTCTGTGAACTTTTCTTTGATATTTGGTTTGGTGAAAAAACCAGTGCGCCAGCATTGCGTAATAACCTTATTGGACAAATGTAATGTCATCACAACCTTCTAAATGGTTGTTGTTTCAATATGCCATTTTGGCATTGCCAGTTGCCTTTGCAGGTTTGCCTTTATATATTCACGCGCCAGATTTTTACACCCAACATCTTGGGCTTGGGTTAGCTTCGATTGGAGTTATATTGCTGATAGTGAGACTGTTTGATGCAGTTCAAGATCCAATTATTGGCTATTTATCAGATCGTTACCCAAATCAAAGAATATGGATTTTAAACAGTGGATTAACCGTGCTTTCTATTGGATTATTTGCATTGTTTTTTGGACCACAATTTTCTATTTCTACAGTATTTTGGTTTGCTGGCAGCATGTTGTTAGCAACGACAGGTTTCAGCATTGTTGTTATAAATATCAATATGATAGGTGGCTTTTGGTCAGATGATAAAAATCAACGCACACGTATTGCAGGTTGGAGAGAGTCTTTCACGCTTTTTGGATTATTAATAGCATCGATTGTGCCAACTGCTTTATTAACTGTAACAGATGCCCCACAAGCATTTAAATGGCTATTTTATGTTTATTGTATGATTGTTGTTGGTGCATGGTTATTATTTTTACAGTTTCTTAAGCATGCAGATTTAAGTCATTTAAGCCGTGGTGCAGAAACGATTCAGAATCCTTTTTTTCAAATATTGCATGATCAACAGCGTTTGTTTTTTTTCACTTATTTATTAACGCAGATAGCGGCTTCATTACCAGCTGTTTTGGTGATTTTTTTCGTTCGTGATTACTTGAATGCTGAAAGTTATACTGGTTTGTTTTTGTTTTTGTATTTTATATCTGGTGCCGCTTTAATGCAGGTTTGGTTTGCAGTTTCAAAAAAGTTAGATAAATACCGTGCATGGTTAATATCAATGGCATTATCTATCGCAGTATTTATTTGGGTTATTTTGCTATCACCTGGAGACAAGCTTTCATATGGCATTATTTGTATCCTTTCGGGCTTTGCACTGGGGGCTGATTTGGCACTACCAGCCTCTATTGTCGCAGATCGTATTAATACAAGCCATGCTGAAAGTCGTGCGACCCAGTATTACGGTGTGATGGCATTTATCCCAAAATTAGCATTAGCTGTGGCAAGCGGTTTTTCTTTTCTTATTCTTGATCGATACGGTTTTGCGGTTGCCTCAAACAATACAGAGATGGCGCTGCAATCATTACTCATGCTTTATGGCTTAGCGCCTTGCATTATTAAATTACTAGCGGCAATTTGTTTATGGATATTAATTAAAACACAAGGTGAAAACGATGAAACTATTCAAAAAAGGAGTAATAATCATGGGGCTTATGACGTTTCTTAACGGCTGTGCAACACCCTCAATGGATGCTTACAAAAACACAACCCCACCATTAGATTTAAAAACATATTTTACTGGCCCTATAAAAGCATGGGGATTAATACAAAATCGAAGTGGTGAAGTTACAAGACGTTTTGATGTAACCATGGTAGGTTCATGGGAGGGTGATGTAGGTACTTTGGAGGAACACTTTCAATATTATGATGGTGAAACACAAAAGCGTATATGGACGATAACCAAAACGGGTGAAAAAACCTATGAAGGTAGAGCTGGAGATATTTTAGATAAAGCGACAGGTGAGTTAGAGGGAAGTGCGATGCGTTGGGCTTATAAAATGGACTTGCCAGTAGGAGACACTACCTACCGTATTACATTTGATGATTGGATGTTTTTAATGAATGATGGTGTATTGGTGAATCGATCCTACTTGAAAAAGTTTGGGGTGACTGTTGCTGAGCTAACACTATTTATGCAAAAACAGGATCAATAATGCTGTTTTATGAAGACGTTAGAACATTAATGAAGTCAGTTCAAGGTCAGTATGTTTGGATTATTGGCGCAAGCAGTGGTATTGGCGCTGCTACAGCAGTTGCCCTCAGCGAGCAGGGGGCGAACATTATATTATCCGCCCGCCGAGAAACTGAATTAATTGCAGTAAAAAATACATTAGCTGGTGCTAATCATCAAGTACTACCTTTCGATGTTAGTGATTACGAGCAAACAGTCGAAGCATTCACACATATTAAGCGTTTGGACCGTGTTCTATTTTTAGCTGCGGTGTATGACCCCACTGTAAAAGGTCGTTCTGATATTGAATTTATACATAAAAGTTTACAAGTGAACTTAGGCGGGGTGTATCACTGTTTAGATCAAGTGTTGCCCTTTTTTGAATCCCAAGGATATGGGCAAATCAGTTTATGTGGTTCCGTTGCGGGTTATTTTGGATTGCCAAACTCACAGCCGTATGCATCAACAAAAGCTGCAATTACAAACCTAGCCGAGAGTCTTTATAGTGAATATAAACCACAAAACATTGATGTAAAGTTGATTAGTCCTGGGTTTGTACGTACCCCGATGACTGATAAAAATGATTTTGAAATGCCGATGATGATTGAGGTAGAAGAAGCTGCCCAATCGATTGTGAAAGGGTTAACTTCTTCTTGTTTTGAAATTCACTTTCCTAAAAAATTTACTAGACTCATAAAATTATTAAAGTTAATGCCATATTGTCTATCTTTTTGGTTAACCAAAAAGCTTCGTTGATTCAGGCTAATGACGGAACCCATATTCAAGCACAAAAAAAGCAGGGTTCAGTCCTGCTAGAGGAGCTCTTAATTTGGCGAGTTCTGATTCAGGGCCATGAATTTCAAGGCGCGATAATTCAGAAATTTTAAGCGCTTCATTTAAAATGTCGCCTACATTATCAAGATGTGAAAGTGCAGCTTCTGCATTTTTATAACCTTCCCGACAATGCGCTTCATTTCCATTAAAGCTGAAGCCATAATATAAACAACCTGGCTCTTGCTTTGTTTTAGTGACAAACTGTTCACAAATCGATTTAAACTTAGCTAAGTTGTCAGTTGGAACGGTAAAGTAGGGGACGATTGTGCAGCATGTGTCTGTTGTTGCCATATTGATTCCTTTAGGGTTTGAATGCTTTAGGTAACACTAACATAATTATTTTAAATTTAATATGATGATGAATGCTGAAGACCTTAGAATTCCACTATATGAATAACTGCTTAACAAGGAGGGTGCAAAGGCATGTAAATCAATTGCAGCAGAGGGATGGCGTTTGATTGCCAGAACTTTAAATTAAGCCACTATTCGTTATACCGCACAAAAGCTTAGCTATTTTATAGAGTTAACCTTCTTTAACTTCATAAGCCTCTCGCAACATGGCGTTAATATCATCCATTTCCATGCTTTCTGATAAGGTTTCTTTCTGCATATTATTGTCTGGTTGCACTTCTAGGGCTTGAATGGTTTGACTTGTATCCATCCACTTCTCAAAGTGAGTTGTATCAAGCCCCGCTGGAATATACCAATGTTTGTCCGCTGGATTCCAACGTGCGCCAAGAGATTTTGCTTCGTCCTTTTCTTTAAAGGGTACTTTTAATGGAATGTTACCCGTTTGTACCATAGTTTTCCTATCAAAATCTAGTGATGTTTAAGCTGTGAGCATCAAGCATATTGATGCTCATCAAGCCTTTATTTGCTATTACTTCACAACTTCTTTTAACTGTTCCAGTATGGCGGGATTTTCCAAGGTTGAAGTATCCGAAGTGATTTCTTCACCTTTTGCTAAACTGCGTAGCAAGCGGCGCATAATTTTCCCACTTCGCGTTTTTGGTAAGTTGTCTCCAAAGCGAATCTCACTGGGCTTTGCAATTGGCCCAATGTCTTTTCCAACCCAGTTTCGCAGTTCAGTCGCTATTGATTTTGCTGCATCACCGCTTGGACGAGAACCTTTTAACACAACGTAAGCAACAATGGATTCACCCTTAATATCATCTGGTTTTCCCACTACTGCAGCTTCAGCAACTAAGTCATGTGCAACGAGTGCAGATTCAATTTCCATGGTACCTAAACGATGACCAGAAACATTTAATACATCATCAATGCGGCCCATAATTGTAAAATTACCTGTCTCTTTATCACGTATTGCACCATCGCCTGCTAAGTAGAGGTTGCCACCAAGTTCTGCTGGGAAATAGGCGGATTTAAAACGTTCAGTATCACCATAAATAGTACGTATCATAGAAGGCCATGGTTTTTTAATGACAAGTAGCCCACCTTCACCCCAAGGTACATCTTTGCCCGTTTCATCAACTACATCAATAACAATACCAGGAAATGGTAATGTACATGATCCTGGCACTAATACTGTAGCGCCTGGTAGCGGTGTGATAACATGCCCACCCGTTTCGGTTTGCCAGAACGTATCTACAATTGGACATTTTTCGCCACCGACTTCTTTGTAATACCACATCCAAGCTTCTGGGTTAATTGGCTCACCAACGGTACCAAGTAACCTTAAGCTGGATAAGTCAAATTTGCTAGGGTGGGTCTCAGGATTGGTTTCTCCAGCTTTTATCAATGAGCGAATAGCAGTTGGTGCAGTATAGAAAATTGAGACTTTATGCTTTTCAATCATTTGCCAAAAACGGCTAGCATCAGGATAAGTCGGCACACCCTCAAAGACAATTTGTGTAGCTCCCATTGCCAAAGGACCATATGTAACGTAACTATGGCCAGTAATCCAACCAACATCGGCAGTACACCAGTAGATGTCATCTGGTTTTATATCAAAGCTCCAGCGCATGGTGTTCATTGCATGGAGTAAGTATCCAGCTGAGCTATGTTGAACGCCTTTAGGCTTTCCTGTGGATCCTGAAGTGTATAAAACAAATAGCGGATGTTCAGCATTCACCTGAACAGGCTCACACTCATCTGCTTGATCAGCAATTAAGTCATGCCACCAAATGTCATTTGGATTCCAAGTAACTTCGCCGTCCGTTTTCTTTAACACTACTACTTTTTTTATTTTTTCACAGCCACCCATTGCAATACCATCATCGACAGCTGTTTTAAGCGGCAAGGTTTTGCCAGCTCTGAATTGATAGTCTGCGGTAATAACAGCAGAGGCCCCCGCATCAATAATCCGTTCGTTTAAACTTTTTGCGGAGAAGCCGCCAAAAACAACAGAATGAACAAGACCTAATCTTGCACAAGCCTGCATGGCAATAATGGCCTCAACACCCATGGGTAGATAAATAATAACGCGCTCACCTATATTAAGGTTTAGCGTTTTTAATCCATTAGCAAATTGACAAACTTGATGATACAGCTCTTTGTAAGTCACTGTTTTCACATCACCATTATCTGCTTCAAAAATAATGGCTGTTTTATTTGGGATAGTGTTTAAATGTCTATCTAAACAATTGGCAGAAACATTGAGTTCGCCATCTTCAAACCATTGAAATAAAGGGGCATTATCTTGATTAAGTGTTTTAGTAAATGGTTTGTGCCAGATCAGTAGTTCGCGAGCAAGTTTTGCCCAAAAACCTTCATAATCTTTTTCAGCTTCAGCACATAAGGCATTATAGGCATCCATGCTTGGAATAGCTGCTTTTTGCTGAAAAACTGTTGAAGGTTTAAATATGCGATTTTCGTGCAAGACTGATTCTATAGACATGCTAAACTCCCAAATGTGTATATTAAATTATATTATTTTTAAAATCCTTAATTACGATATTACCCCAAAAACAGTATGTCAATAGTACAAACGTTACCTAATTTCGCCTTTATTGGTCTTGAAAAACAAACTTACCTAGAACGGGTAGAAAAGTGCAGTCCATTTTTAACTAGGCTATTGTCTACAGATGCGGTATTGCTGGAAGATTTGCTAGAAAATTATGAGATTTGTTATCAATTAGATGAAATGCATAACTATTTTGACCAGCAGGAAATTAATTCTGAAGAAAGTTTAAAAAAAACCTTAAGACAATTACGAAAACGCGTATTAGCCCGTATTATTTTTAGGGATTTAAATGGATTGGCTGACTGTAGCGAAGTGGTCAATTCTATTAGCATCTTTGCAGACTTTGCTATTAACAAGACTGTTGAATATCTTAGTGTTTGGCAAGAGCAAGCATATGGAAAGCCTGTTGATGCAGATGGCAATCCACAAACATTTATTGTGATTGGAATGGGTAAGCTTGGCGGTATGGAGCTCAATGTTTCATCTGATATCGACTTAATTTTTGCCTATGCAAGAGCAGGTGAGACGAATGGAACAAACAGTATCAGTAATCAAGATTACTTTGTAAAGTTAGCTAAGAAGTTTATCGATATGCTTGATGATACAAATGAGGACGGTTTTGTATTTCGTGTTGATATGCGTTTACGTCCTTTTGGCAGTGAAGGGGCATTAGTTTCAAATTTGGATTCATTAGAGGCTTATTATCAAAATAATGGGCGTGAATGGGAACGCTATGCATGGATAAAAGGTCGTGAAATTACGGGTGGCAACACGGTTTCATTATTGCTTAAACCATTTATATATCGAAAATATTTAGATTATGGCGCTTTTGCTAGTATGCGAGATCTCAAAGTGCAAATTCAGCGTGAGGTCAATGTGCGAAATGCTAAAAGCATGAGTGGACAAGATAATATTAAGCTTGGTCGTGGTGGCATAAGGGAAATAGAGTTTATCGCTCAAGTTTTTCAACTAATTCGTGGCGGTCAAGAACCTGATTTGCAAATTAGGTCTACATTACAAGTGTTAGACTTATTGGAAGATAAAAAACTACTACCTAACAAAGTAGTCAAGCAATTAAAAGAAGCTTATTTATTTTTAAGAAACGTTGAACATCGTTTGATGTATGTTGAAGATGCGCAAACACAGGATTTACCTAAAGCAGAAGAAGCGCAAAATAGAATTGCAACAGCAATGTATTTTTCTAGCTGGGATGATTTTATTGTAGAGCTTAATAAGCATAGAAATATCGTTCAAGTACAATTTGATCAAACATTTAGTGTTGAAAAAAGTCATGCAGACAACGAAAAAAATATAGCTCAAGATGAAGCTATAGGTCCCGCTATGGCTGTATGGGAGGGGGAGCAATCAGATGAGCATGGTATTTCTTTACTTGAAGGCTTAGGCTATCAAAAACCAAAAGACACCTTAAATCAAATTCAACAATTGCATCAAGGACATCGATATAAACAGCTTCCAGAAATCAGTCGGCAGCGATTTAATAAATTGTTGCCATTGTTAATAGCGGTATCTAGCCATGAGAAAAACCCTGATATTGCACTCATGCGTACCATGGATTTTATTGAAGCTATATGCCGTAGAGCCAGTTATTTAGCTATGTTGGCAGAGTACCCAGATGCTTTACGTCTAGTTGTTAGATTGTGTGCTGCAAGTGCATGGTGTACCCAATATTTGACAAAACATCCAATTGTGTTGGATGAGTTGTTAGATGAATGGGCTTTGTATGCAGCGCCAGATTTTAATGCGTTACGTGATGAGATTACAAAAACCATGGAGGCATATAGCGGAGATGTTGAACAGCAGATGGATGCGATGCGTCATTTTCAGCATGCAACTGCCTTTCGATTTGCTGCACAAGATATAGCAGGTAAGTTGCCATTAGAAAAGTTGTCTGATCAACTTAGTGATTTAGCTGGTTTAATAATGGATGTTTCAATTAAAACCATCTGGCAATCATTTACGCATAAGCATATTGCCTTACCTAAATTTGCTGTTATAGGATATGGCAAACTTGGTGGAAAAGAGCTTGGATATGCGTCTGATTTAGACATCATTTTCCTTTTTGATGACCCAGCTGATGATGCTGGTAGTATTTATGCCCGCTTTGCGCAACGCATTAATAATTGGTTTAACAGTTTAACTTCAGCAGGCTTACTATATGAAATTGACCTACAGTTGCGGCCGGATGGAAATAGTGGCTTGTTAGTCAGTTCTACATCGGCCTTTTTAGATTACCAGTTAAACCGAGCATGGGCATGGGAGCACCAAGCGATTACAAGAGCGCGCTTTGTTGCTGGTGATGTCGATGTGGGTCAGCAGTTTACAGCTGTACGTAAACAAGTGATTCAACAAAAGCGTGACAATGAAAAGTTAAGTGAAAGTATTATCGAAATGCGTAATAAGATGCGCCAATCTCAACATTTAAACCCCGACCTTTTTGATTTAAAGCATAGCAAAGGCGGCATTATTGATGTGGAGTTTATTGTGCAGTTTTTAGTGCTTGCAAATGCAGCAGAATACGAAGCGCTAGCTGAGAATATTGGTAATATAGCATTGCTGACAAAGATGGGAAGTTTAGGCGTGATTAATGAAGCGTTAGCAAAAAAAACAGCAGATGCTTATCGCGAATACCGCCGCTTGCAACATGCATCTAGACTGCAGGGAGATATGCAAGCTAAAGTTGACTTTAAAGAAGTGCAACATCACGCTAAAGTGGTCAATGAACTATGGCTTAATGTGTTTACAGAAAAAGCTTAACTACCCCAACGTAATGCAGCGGTATGAACAGGGCTATCCCAATGCTGCTTAATTTCATCATCTAAAATACACACCGTAATTGATGCGCCATTCATATCAATAGCGGTTGTGTAATTGCCAACAAGAGAACGTGAAATATTCAACTCATGTGCTTTAAGTAATGATTCAGCTTTGTTGTATATGAGATAGAGCTCCATTAAGGGTGTTGACCCTAATCCATTCACTAATAAAAGCACTTCACTATCTCTGGCTGGTTTTAAATCAGTCCAGATTGCATCGATCATGTCTTTGACGATTTCATCGGCCGATCTCATTGCTTCACGTTTACGACCGGGTTCACCATGGATGCCAACACCCATTTCAATTTCTGAGTCGCTAATATCAAAAGTAGGATGTCCAGCAGCTGGGACAGTGCAACTGGTTAATGCAACACCAATACTTGCTGTTTGGGCATTAATTTTATCGCCTAAAGCTTTACATGTTGCAAGCGAAGCACCAGACTCTGCAATGCTACCAACACATTTTTCTACAATTACTGTGCCAGCCACGCCACGTCTGCCGTCAGTAAATGTGCTATTGATAACGGCGCAATCATCACTCGTCAGTACCGTTGCATGTTCGTAAGGTATCATTTCTGCTGCCATTTCAAAGTTCATGACATCGCCAGCATAATTTTTTACAATAAACAAAATACCTTTGTCTGCATGGACTGCTTCTGCAGCCGCAAGCATTTGGTCTGGCGTAGGTGATGTAAATACTTGACCAGGGCAAGCGGCGTCAAGCATGCCTTTGCCTATATAGCCGGCATGTAGTGGCTCATGACCAGCACCACCACCAGAAATAATCGCAACTTTGTTTTTCGCTTTGTTTTTTCGTGTCAAATACGTTGGTTCAAGTTGTAATGATACAAGGTCTGTATGCGCTTTTGCAAAACCAGTCAAACTCTCAAAAAGCATATTATCGACATTGTTAACAAATTTTTTCATAATAATCTACTTTAAAAATATAATTTAAACATTTGATTTTAATGATAATTTACATACCTCTGTAATCATTACTTGGCAACTTTTTGCGCCTGCATCTAAATGCCCAATTGCACGCTCGCCAAGACCTGCTGCACGGCCTTTTGTAGCAATTAAATCACGTGTAGATTCTAAACCTTTGTCTGCCGCCGCTTTAATATCAACACATATCTCTTCAGTACTTTTATTTTCAATAGCGCTAAAGATAAAAATGTGTGCAACGGGTATGAGTACATCCAGCATTGTTTTTTCACCTAACTTGCCTTTACCACGTTTAATCAGTTCTTGGACGCCAGCAGCAAAGGCTGCTGCTATATCAAGTTGCGTATTGCCACCATTATGTTTCGCTGTTTTTGCCATACCCATAAAAAAGCTCGCAAATAGCGGACCTGAGGCACCACCAACTGTGCTGAGTAATTTCATGGCGATTTTGTTAAGTGCCTCATCTGGTGGTAATGGTCTAAGGTCTTCTATGATAGCTGAAATAGCTTCAGCACCCCGCAAAATATTAATGTAATGATCACCATCGCCGATTGCTTGATCTAAAGATTCTATCTCAGACTTGTGTGCAATAATAGCTGCATGTACCGCTTGGACCGATAAGCAAATAAAGTTAGTTTGTAAACTCATGAATACCACTATGTTCAATTTTATGAAGGTTGCTAAACTCTACACATGTTAGATTGCCATTTCAATATATTACTTACAAATTTATGAACACATTATGAGCTTACGTTTACGCATTAATTTACTCATTACATTACTCATGCTCTTATTTATGATGGCAGTTGGTACTATTTTAATCAAAGGGGCAAAATCATCCATACAAGAAAGTGTTGAAGCGGCAACTCATGTGACCACGCAGCTATTAGACACGGTAGTGTTAAGCTCTAATCAAAACTTAGAATGGGGATATACCCACGATGTTTTAAAAAGATTTTTAGAGCAACTTGGACATGTTCGTAGTGTGGATATCTTTCTATATGACAGCCGTCGAGAGTTAATGTACCAATCTCCTTCATCTGATTATCGGTCTGAACAGAGCCCACCACCATGGTTTTTTGACCTTTTGGACCCAAAAGAAGAGGCTGTTAGTCGATTGATTAGATTTGGACGATTGGAAGTAAAACCAAATCCTGGAGGCGCTATCCGAGAATCTTGGTCTAAGATGAAGAGTTTATTTTTGATTGGTTTAGGCTTTTTTATTGCCTTAAATGTTGCTGTGTATTGGATGCTTGGGCACTGGCTAAGGCCCTTGCAACCGATTTTAAAGTCGATTAATAAAATGGAACAAGGTGATTTAAGCACACGTTTACCAGAGTTTGATTTGCCAGAGTTCCAAAAAATCGGACATAGTCTGAATCGTATGGCTGAATCTTTGGCTATTGAGCGTGAACTTGAAGAAAATCGACAGGTCACGCATTTAATTCAAAAGCATATTGAAGAGGAACGACGTAGTTTGGCTAGAGAGTTGCATGATGAGCTAGGTCAATATGTGACGGCTATTAAAACATTTGCGTTTGCGATTGCGAGTAAAACTAAAGAAAAAGCCCCAGAAGTTGAAGCAAGTGCACAAACGATTATGGGCGCAGCCAATCATATTTATGATGGTATGCATAATATTATCAAGCAATTAAGGCCAGGCTCTTTAGATAATTTAGGATTACAAGAAACACTTAAAGATATGGTGAACGGCTTACAAGAGCAGCATAAAAATTTAAGATTTAATTTAACATTTTATGGTAACTTAAGCGCATTTGGTGAAACCATTAATATCAACGTGTATCGAATTGTTCAAGAGGCGATCAATAATGCCATTAAACATGCTGAAGCGACTGAATTGTCGATTGATCTAAAAAGTGATGATGAAGGTTATTTGCAGCTTGTTATATCAGATAATGGTAAAGGAATGAATATTGAGGCAGTTGATCAAACGAATCATTTTGGATTGTTAGGTATTAGAGAGCGTGTGCAAGGAATGCATGGTAGTTTTATCGTTGACTCTGTATTGGGCAATGGAACTAATATAAAAATAAAGATACCTAAAGATAATGATAGAGGGGTGTAAGAATGAGTCAAATAAAAGTGATGTTAGTCGATGACCATGCCGTTGTGCGGATGGGCTTTAAAATGTTACTGGAAACATCTGATGACATAAAAGTCATTACAGAGGCTGAAAATGGGGAAGAAGCAATTAAGCTTTTTATGGAGCATAAGCCCGATGTCATTGTGATGGATATTACCATGCCAGGTATGGGAGGTATGGAAGCCATCGAGCGCATATTGAACAAAGAGTCATCAGCTAAAATTCTTGTTCTTTCTGCTCATGAGGACTCAGTTCACCCCAAACGTGTCTTAAATGCAGGTGCAATGGGTTATGTAACAAAGCGAAGCGCCGCTGAAGAGTTAATCAAAGCCATTCGTGCTGTAGCGAGTGGGAAAAAATATATTGAAGCCAGTGTGGCACAACAAATGGCTATTCAACAATTAACAGGCGAGCAAAGTCCTGTTGACGTATTAAGTGAGCGAGAGTTTGAAGTATTTATGTCGCTTGCTAAAGGTAAAACTACCAATGAAATTGCTGAAACCTTGTTTTTAAGCCCACGTACAGTTGGGACGCATTTATATAATATCAAACAAAAGTTAAATGCCAGTAATTCTGCTGAGATTGCATTGATTGCTATGCGAAGTGGATTAATTGACCCTTAACTACTTTGTTTTTTGTGTACTATAAATGCTAACCACACCACCGATTATAATCAAGCTAATCGCCATCCACTCGTTTGGTGACAAATGCTCATCCCAAAATAGCACACCAAATAGACTTGATATCACAACAGTTGCATAGCTCAGGCATGCAACAAGTAGTGTTTTACCTGTTCGGTAAGCGCGTGTTAGAGCAAGTTGCGCAATCGTTGCTGAAGCGCCAAGGGCAATTAAAACTGACAAATCCTGCCATTCAATTGGTGCAACTTTATCAAAAACGATCCAAATGCCAGAGCCAATGGTTGAGATTAAGGTGAAATAAAACACAGTTCGCCAATCTGGTTCGTTTAAATTACCCAGTTGTTTTACATGTAAGTAAGCTAATCCCGCACCAACGCCAGAGCTTAAGCCCATTAGCCCTGCAAATATATCTTGAGATGCAAAACTTGGTCTTAGTAGCAGCAAAACGCCAATAAAACTCAAGATGAGCGCCAAATATAAAATCTTTCTAGGCTGCTCATGTAGCATAAAGGGCATAAATGCGGCTAAAAACAGAGGCGATGTGTAATTTAATGTGATGGCGGTTGCTAATGGTAAGTGTGCTATGGCATAAAAAAACATGATTAGTGAAAAGAAGCCTAATAAAGCACGCGCAACTTGTTTATTTAGGTGCGCTGTTTTGATGGATAGACGCTTCACCCTGAGCGTAAAAAGAATCATCATAAAACCAAACAATGATCGATAAAAAACTAACTCAACACTTGAAAATTTAGTTGAACCAACTTTAACTAGGCCGCCCATAACCGCAAAACCTAATCATCAACCAACAAACAACAAACTCCAA